>JBNAVG010000001.1:0-14889 GCA_049700355.1 Candidatus Micrarchaeales archaeon
GCGATGCAGCAGTTTACCGCAGCCTATGTCATTTCGGGCGGCATGAACCTTGGTCTAAATATTCTTTATCTCCTTCTTTGCCTAATGGTACCTTAATCTTTTCCTCAAGGTGATTGTATTTTATGAAACGGTCAAATTCTTCTACCGTAATGATTATTCCAGGAGCTACCGGAAATCCATAACGGTACAATTTCTCAACAGAAGCTCCCTTTCCACCTAACTTATCCTCTGTTTGTTCTTTTGTCTTACCTATTAAATAAACACCACTCATCTTCAAGCACCAACCATATTTGGTTTACGTAGATTTTTCTTTTTCATAAAAATTACTTAGTCATATTTCAACGGTAAAAAATTTAAATTTTTTTTATCGAGATTGAGATTGAAATATTAAACTTAAACCATCAAAACGAAAGTATTAAATATGTGAAAATGCACAATATATTATGTGAAATTACACAAAAAGGTGATAGAATGGTTTGGGGTTGGAGAAATTGGAGATGGCCTGGAAATGGACCATTTAGTGATTTACCACCTTGGGAAAGACCTGGTTGGGTCTATGGAAGAGGGTGGTGTTTAAATTATTGGAGAAACAACCTTTCAACAACATCAGTAACCGAAAAAGAAAGCTTAGAAGCTGAGAAAAGCTACCTGGAAGAAAGGATTAAAGAAATCGAAAAAAGGTTAAAAGAGCTAGAAGAAAAAAGTAAAAGCTAAAGCTCAAGCTCAGAATAACCTTTATCGTTAAACTCATAAACTACAGCTCCTTTGCAGATTTTTTCTTTTTTTGTTTTTCTTAATGCTTTTTTTGAAATATCAAAGACATAGCTTTCTCCATTGAAATCAAATGTTACATAAGCTTCTCTCTTTTCTTTTTGTGGTTCTATTTTCATTAAAACTTTTGCACCTTCATTTCCAAGTGATATTAAAAGCGAGCAAAGCAATATTGCTTTATCTACTAAATCACCAGCTCCTAACTCTATAACCTCTTTTGGAAGGAACCAAAACTCTAATGGAAGTGAAACAGTTTCAAAAGAATTTATTATTTTTATTGCTTCTTTTGCTGCTTCTAGGAAATGGAGATTGAAGCTATAAACTTCTCCACTCCTTTCTTCAACTTTTTTTATTATTTCTCTTTTTAATTCTTCAACTTTTTCATCTTTTGGAGTAATGAGCAATGGTAAATCAGCTATTGATTTCACTTCCATCTCTTCTATTTGCTTTTTATATCTTTCAATAATCTTTGCATAAACTCTATTCAACAAAAAGCTCTTTTTCTCCATATAATGCTATTTTTATTTATAAAGAAAGATTTATAAAATCTTTATTTATCCAAAAAGATAAATTAAAAGATGGAAATCTCTTTTCTAGGAGGAGCGAGAGAAGTTGGTAGGAGTTGCATAATGGTAAATGGCTCTATACTCCTTGACTGTGGTATAAAGCTTGGAAGCGATGAAAAGCCATTGGTGGAGAATGCAAATAGTATAAAGGCAATATTCTTAACACATGCTCATTTAGACCATAGTGGTTACATTCCTTTCCTCCTTCAAGAATCAAAAACAAAACCAAAGATTTATGGGCTAAAACCAACCAGTGAGCTCTCTCAAATCCTTATAAGCGATTTTATAAAACTAAGAAAAGAAAATAAAGAAGGGGATTCGATTTCTTCAAAAAGCCTTAATGATTTTATCCTAAACTTTAAGAATGTTGAGTTTAAAAATTATAAAATTCTTGGAATGGATGTTGGTTTTTTTAGAGCAGGTCATATACTTGGAAGTAGTATGATAAAAATAGATAATACTCTTTATACTGGTGATTTTAACCTTAGGTCGTCTAGGTTAATAGATGGCGCTTATACAAACATAAAGGCTGAGAATTTAATAATAGAAACAACCTATGCTGATCAGAACTTTCCAAGTCAAAAAGAGATAGTAAGCAATTTTATAAAAAGCATAAACTCAACTTTAAAAGAGAATGGAAAAGTATTAATACCAACTTTTGGTGTTGGAAGGAGTCAAGAAATTTTGTTTATACTTGAAAGCTATATGCGCTCTGGAGTTTTGAAGGAAGTACCAATATACATAGAAGGTATGATAGCAAAGGCAAATAGAATATTTAGACATAATGTAATATATTGCAAAGAAGAAATTCAAAAAAGAATATTGATGAGTGAAGACGACCCATTTAAGAGTAAGTACTTTAAAAGAATAAAAAAGAAAGAAAGGAAAAAAGCTTTGGAAGAGGCTTGTATAGTTGTTAGCACTAGCGGTATGCTTACTGGAGGGCCCATAATAGATTATATAAGATTACTTTCAAAAGATGAGAGTAGCAAAATTTTGATAGTTGGATACCAAGCACAAGGAACTAATGGAAGGAATTTAATAGAAGGAAAAAATAAAATCTTTGATAAAAAAAGGAATGAAGAAATAGAGATAAAAATGAAGGTTGAGGAGCACCATCTTTCTTCTCATGCCGACCGTAGACAAATAATAGAGTTTATAAAAAAGGTTAAACCAAAAAGAGTATTCTTTGTTCATGGTGAAGAAAATAAAGCATTACAAATAGCAAAATATTTTGAAGAGAATGAGAAAGAAATAGAAGTTTACGTTCCAAAGATTGGTGAAGATTTTAAGGTTTGATTTTTGTTTTTGTTTTTTGTTTTTATTTTATCTTTTTTATCTTTTATTTTTTGTACTCGTTTCCTTTTTCATCTATTATTTTTATCGCTCCAACTGGACAGTTCATTATACATGCCTGACAAAGAACGCATTTTTCGCTATGTACTGCTACACTCTTTCCGTTTTTCATTTCAAAAACTTGGTTTGGACAAACTGCAACACAAGTGCCACAACCTATGCATTTCTTTGAATCTATTATTATTTTCATAATTTTCTTTCAAAAGAAAAAAATAAAAATGTAGTGGTGGGCCATAGCCTGCCTTTTGTTTTAGGTAGCATTCGACTAAGCGGATTAACCTTGCATTCTCATTGCATTTCGGCTGGCCGTTTCAACCCTTGCTGGGATCTCAGCGAATCATCCTCATCTACCCAGCTTGGGTATCGTTTCTGCTCCAGCCTATAGGCCTTAAGCCATAATGCTCGAATGGGCAGAGCTTCCTCCCTTTCGGGTAAGCTACCCACCCACCACCACAAAATTATTATATATCTTTAAACTTAAATATTTTTTTGTGGTAAGATGAAGATAAACGAAGAGGATAAAGCTTATCTTAAGCAACTTTTCTCTCAAAGCCTAAAAGAAAAAGTAAACATAATTTTTATAGAAGGAGAGGGGGAAACAACAAAAGAAATAAAAGAACTTTATGAAGATTTAATACTCTTGGATGAAAGAATAAACTTAGTTATATACCAAAAAGATTCAAAAGAAGCAAAGTTTTTGAAGGCTGAGCTTACTCCAGCAACTATAATAGGTGGTGAAAAAATATTCAATGCAAAATTCCTTGGTGCGCCACTAGGCTATGAATTCAGTGCTTTAATCGATGATATAATAGATGCAAGTAGAAGGGAAACGAGGCTTAAAATTAAAACAAAAGAATTCATAAAAAGCATTCAAAAGAATATTGATATAAAGGTTTTTGTAACACCAACTTGCCCATATTGCCCAAGAGCAGTTAGAATAGCGCATCAGTTTGCCATGGAGAATATAAGAATAAACGCAAGCATGATAGAAGCCATGGAATTTCCAGAGCTTGCTGATAAGTATGGCGTTATGGCTGTACCAAAAATAGTAATAAACGATTCTATATCTTTTGAAGGGGCCCTTCCTGAGGAGTTTTTTGTTGAACAAATTAAAAAATCCCTTTAGCTACGGCTCAACTCTGTTTATTACCCTTGGGAAAGGTATAGCATCTCTTATATGGTTAAGGTTAAGGATCCATTTTATAAACCTTTCTATACCAAGACCAAAGCCACTATGTGGAACGGAGCCATACTTTCTTAAATCTATATACCAATAATAATCCTTTTCATTTAGCTTAAATTCTTTTAAGCTATTTAGCAATTCCTCAAGCTTCCATATCCTTTCACTTCCACCTATTATTTCTCCATGGCCATGTGGTGCTTGAAGGTCAGCACAAAGAGCAAGCTCAGGATTCTTTGGGTCTCTTGCCATGTAAAAAGCTTTCATCTTATAAGGCCAAGCGTATATAAAAACTGGTTTATCCTCATCCTTTGTAAGAATTTTTTCATCCTCAGCACCGATATCATCGAGCCATTTCTTTTTCATACCATGCGAGTTTAAGAAATCCAATGCTTCTTCATAAGTTATTCTTTTGAATGGAGGTTTTATGCTTTTTAAATAGCTTGCTTCGACTTTAAAGAAATTTAGCAATTCCTCATGCTTTGCAATTTTTTGGCAAACATAACTTATCATTTTTTCTTGGAGTTTCATGTTTTGCTCATTGTTGAAGTATGCCATCTCAGCTTCAAGATGCCAGTATTCTGCTAAGTGCTTAACTGTTCTTGATTTCTCAGCCCTAAAGGAAGGAGCGATACAATAAACCTTTTCAAGAGAGGTAATCAATACTTCAAGATAAAGTTGAGAGGATTGCGTTAAGTATGCTTTATCATCAAAATATTTTATCGGAAAGAGTGTTGAACCACCTTCACATCCTGCCTTTGTTATTATCGGTGGGGAAACTTCATAAAACTTTTGCTTTTCAAAAAACTCTCTAAAATATTTAAAAACAAGAGCTCTTATTTTCATTATGTTTTGCATTTTTAGGCTTCTGAGCCAAAGATGACGATTATCGAGTAAAAAATCCTCGCTTTGGTACTCTGTTATTGGAAATGGCTGAGCGATTGCTATATTCCTAAATTTTTCAACTTTTATTTCATAGCCTGTTGGTGCTCTTTCTTCTTTTTGCAGAACCCCTTCTACTTCAACACTAGACTCTATATCGGTAGCGTTTGCTTCTTTCCATGATTTTTCATCTACCTTATCTTTTGCTATTACACTTTGTATTATTCCTTCGCTATTCCTAACGATAACAAAAATTAAGCCTCCGCTACTCCTTTTTCTATAAACCCATCCTTTTATTTTTACTTTTTTACCAACTTGTAGCTTAGCCATTTTAACACCAAACTAAACACTTGTATAAAAATTATCATAAACAGCCCAAGTTGCTATCCCTGGACCATTGTAAACAACAAAATTTACTCCATTCTGCGTTCTTGTTATTGTAGTAAAACGCATTCTCCAAGTTCCATTAAATGGCAAATATGGAAGGTCTGGAGAGTTTATGCATGTTGAGCCATTCCAAACACAAAGCCTACAACCATAACCCCTGCATACATAAGAAACCACTTCATTGGCTACAACATTTACTCCTTTATAAGCACATGCAAGTCCATCACCACCAGTTGAATTTATCATTAAAGCAGAGAAGCTTGCATAACCACTTACAAACCTAGAAACCGGCCAACCACCACAATCCAAAGCCCAACCATTCATACCACTTTCAAAATCTTCAAATTTTTTCATAAAGTTTATCGTAATCGTTGAAGTACTTGAAAAAGATCTTGCGGTAATCAAAACTCTTATTGGTTGGGAAATTGGAAAAGTTGTTTTCGCATATGCAACTGCAACACCAGAAGCGTTTGTTATTGAAACATTTGGAAGTATTACAACTCTTGAATCGTTAGTAGAAAAATTTACTTGCATTCCTCTAATTGGAAAATTGTTTATTTTTAAAGTTGCTAAAATTTTTACTGGAGTTACTCCATCTCCTGGCCAATAACCATTATAGGAATTTGCTGAAACCGATAAAGATGAAGAAGTGAATGAAGATTGAGAGATTGTTGGAGAAACTGTAACATCAGTAATACCACTCGCATTGAATTTTTGATTTGCATAAATAAAAGGAATTTGAAGGTTAAACCTTAAAGTACTACCAATGTTTAAAGGAATTCCTAGGTTTGCTATGCAAATGCTCGTTGCACCAGGAAAAAGAGTACCTGGTGAACATGTTCCGTTGAAAGAAAGGGTTTGGTAGGTTACTTTAAAAGAATTTTGTGGAAAGCTTATCGGTTTGCTAAATGAGTTTGTTACATAGATTACAATATAGCTTGGTATCGTTGAGTTTCCTTTTATAAGTATACTACTTCCACAATAAAGGCTTGAAAGAGAACAAGTAGATTGCACGTAAGAAATAGGATTTTTTAGCAAAAAATATGCATAAAAAGCAGCAATAGCTGTTGCTATTATTAATAATGAAAAGCCATATGTCATTAAAAATTCAACAGCACTTTGAATTTTCATTATTTTATTTTTCGTATGTGCTTATTTAATTTTTTACAAACGGAAAAACTAAAAGCAAAAAGCAAAGCAAAACAATAAAAAAGATAAAATTTTAAATGCTATGTTTGATATTATATTGTGGGTAAATGGAAGAATTCATTCCGAGGATAATGGCTGTTGGTGTTGGGGGAGCTGGTTGTAATAGTGTAAGTAGAATCTATAGGTATGGAATAAAGGGTGCTGAACTTGTTGCCATAAACACTGATGCTAAACATCTTCAACTTATGCCAAGTGGAGTTAGAAGGCTTCTTATTGGCAAAAGTATAACACGTGGGCTTGGTGCTGGTGGCTTTCCGGAAGTTGGTTTAAAAGCTGCTGAAACGAGTAAAGATGAAATACAAAAGGCACTAGAAGGTGCACATCTTGTTTTCTTAACTGCAGGAATGGGAGGAGGAACTGGAACCGGTGCTGCTCCGGTTGTTGCAGAAGTAGCGAAGGAGCAAGGAGCAATAGTAATAGGAGTTGTAACGTATCCTTTTGAGATCGAAAGGGTAAGGATAAACGTAGCACAAAAGGGAATAGATGAGCTTAGGAGAAAAGTAGATACTTTGATAGTCATAGATAACAATAGATTGGTAAAGCTTTTCCCAAACCTTCAAATAGAAAATGCTTTTCAAATGGCAGATGAGATAACTGCAAAAGCGATAAGAGGGATTACAGAAACTATAACCCAACCAAGTCTAATAAACCTAGATTTTGCTGATGTAAGAACTATAATGAAGAATGGAGGGCTTGCGATGATCGGAGTAGGAGAGGGAAAAGGAGTTGATAGAGTAAAGGAGGTTGTTGATAATACTATAAAAAACAAACTTCTTGATGTTGACTATTCTACAGCAACTGGTGTTTTAATACACTTAACTGGTGGAAGCGACCTTACTCTTGGTGAAGCAAATAGGATTGGTGAGCTTTTGACTGAAATGGTTCCTTCGAATGCTTATGTTGCATGGGGAGCAAGGCTTGACCCAGCTTATGAAGGGAAAGTAGAAGCAGTAGCTATATTCGTTGGAGTAACTGGTGGCTCCTTTGTTGGAAAATTGGAAGAAAAAGAAAGGGGTGTTGAAATTGAAGAAATATAAAAAAGTTGAAAAAGTTTCAAAAAGCTTTATTGCTTCGATAGCAACAAGTGTATTTTCGCTTACAGCGATAATCTACTATATTATAACTTTTAGCCCATCTTTCACTTTCTTTCTTCTTTCACTCTTAGCAGTAGTTTCTTTCCTAGTTTTTGGGTATTTCACAATAAAAGAAAGAGAAGAGGAGTAATTTATTTTTCAAGAACAAAAATAGAGGAAAAATTTAAAATTAAAAATGAAAAAAGTTTTGTATGGAGCTTAATAAAATCGAAGAGGATATACTAAAATTTTGGGAAAATGAAGGGATTTATAAAAAAGTAAAGGAGAGGTATAAACCAGAAAAAAGGAAAGAAATTTTCTACTTTCTTGATGGACCACCCTATGTAAGTGGAGACCTTCACCCTGGGCAGATATGGGTAAAAAGCCTTAAGGATGCTATTCTTAGGTATAAAAGATTCTTTATGTATGTTCATGATAGACCAGGCTACGATACCCATGGGCTTCCGATAGAAACAAAAGTTGAGAAAAAGCTCGGGCTAAAAGAAAAAAAAGAGATAGAAGAAAAAATAGGAGTTGAAAATTTTATAGAGGAATGCAAGAAGTTTGTTAACGAGTACAAAGCCAAAATGGAAAAAGATTACAAAAATTTTGGAATTTGGCTAGATTGGGATGACCCTTATATTACTTATTCCGATAACTATATTTCAAAAACATTGCTAACGATAAAAAAAGCAAACGAAAAAGGATTGCTTGAAGAAGGTTTAAAGCCAGTTGCTTATTGTTTTAGATGCCAAACTGCACTCGCAAACGCTGAGCTTGTTTATAAAGAAATAAAGGATGTTTCTATTTTTGTGAAGTTTAAGGTTAAAACCTCAAACATTAAAGATTTTAAGGATTCTTATTTTGTTGCTTGGACAACAACACCATGGACATTATTGGCTAATGTCGCTTTAGCTATAAACCCAGATGAAAACTATTCTTTAGTAGAAAATGAAAACCAAAAGCTTATCGTAGCTACTAAAAGGCTTCCTTACATTGAGCAAATCATTGGAAAGGAATTAAAGGTAATAAAAGAAATTAAAGGTAGCGAAATAGAAGCAACCTATGAACCATTATTTAATATTCCTTTACAAGATTTTGAGCATAGAGTAGTTAAAAGTGCTGAGCTTGTATCTATGGAAGAGGGAAGTGGAATAGTGCATATAGCACCAGGGCATGGTCCAGAAGACTATGCGCTTGGAAAGAAAGAAAAATTAAGAATAATAAGTCCAGTAGATGAAGAAGGAAAGTTTACAAAAGAAGCTGGGAAGTATTTTGGAAAGAATGTTTTGGAAGCGAGTAAGGAAATAGTAAAAGATTTAGAAGAAGAAGGAAAAATACTAAAGCTTCAAGAGATAACACATAGCTATCCACATTGTTGGAGGTGCGATACTCCTTTAATCTTTATTTCATTGCCACAATGGTTTATAAAGGTAACGAAGCTTAAAAAGAAGCTTTTAAAAGAAGTTGAAAAAGTTAAGTGGAAGCCAGATTCTTTGAAAGTTGCCTTTTTAAACTCTTTAAACTCTGCAGAAGATTGGACGATTTCTAGGCAAAGATACTGGGGAATTCCATTACCAATTTGGAAATGTGAAAAATGTGGAAAGGTTGAGGTCTTTGGGAGTAAGGAAGAAATAGAAAAAAGGTATGGAAAGGAGATAAAAGAACTCCATAAGCCTTATATAGATGAAGTAACCTTTAAGTGCTCTTGTGGAGGAGAGATGAAAAGAGTAAAAGATGTCCTAGATGTTTGGGTTGATTCTGGAAATGCAACGTGGGCAAGCCTAAAAGATGGAGAAGAGCTATATCCTGCTGATTTTATAGTTGAAGGAAAAGACCAAATAAGGGGTTGGTTCTATTCTTTACTAGTTTGCGGTGAAATCGTATTTGGAAAAGTCCCTTATAAAATGGTAATGAGGCATGGGTTTCTGCTTGATGAGCAAGGAAGGGAAATGCACAAAAGCTTAGGAAACTTTATACCTCTTGATGAAATACTAAAGCATTCTTCAAGGGATGCTTTTAGGTTTTGGCTTTTAGAGCATCCTTTTGAAGATGACCTCCTCTTTAAATGGAAGGAAATAGAAGATTCAAACAATTTCATGCTAACGTTGCTCAATTTAATAAAGCTTGCAAAAGAATTAAAAGTTTATTCAACAAACAAATTGGTAAAAAAGCATGAAGAGGATGAATGGCTTGTTTCTAGAACAAACTCATTGATAGAAGAATGCACGCATGATTATGAAAACTATGATGTGTATTTGGTAGCAAAAAACCTTAGAGAATTTCTTATAGAAGAGGTAAGTAGGTTTTACGTAAAAATCTTAAAGAGTAGAATAAAAAAGGATAAAAAACCAAATACTTCTTCTTTTATGTATGCACTTAAGAATGCATTCCTGCTTCTTTCTCCTATTGCACCGATGATAAGCGAGTATGCTTACCAAGAATTATGGAAAGAAGAGGATAAAAAGGAAAGCATATTCCTCCTAAACTTCCCAAAAGAAAATAAAAAAAGAATAAACAAAAATGTTGAAGAAGACTTTGAGGTATTGATGCAAACTATAAGCGCGATATATTCACAAAAACAAAAGCTTGGAATAAAGCTAAGATGGCCTATACAAAAAGTAAAGGTTTATACCTCAAAGAACATAGAAAAATACAAGGAGATAATAAAGCTCTTGGCTAATGCAAAAGAGGTTGAGTTCAAGAAAGAAGAAAAGAAAAAGCTTAAGCCAGTTTTTGAAAAGCTAGGACCAGTGTTCAAAGAAAAAGCAAACAAAATTGCTCAAAGAATAAAAGAGCTAAGCATGGAAGAGCTCGAAAAAGAAAATTTTGTTATAACTATAGATAATGAAAAGTTTAAGCTAGAAAGGGATATGGTAAAAGAAGTTGAGAAAGAAGGAAGCTTTAAGTATGGAAGCATAGAAATAGAAGCTGGAGATATAAAAAACCTTGAAAAAGATATAATACAAAGAGAGCTTACAAGAGCAATTCAAGTTATAAGGAAAGAGCTTGGTTTAAAGAAGGGTGAGGTAGTAGAAGCTTACATAAAACCAATTGCTTTTAATGAAAAAAGCTTGGAAAAAGAAACTTTTATAAAATTGGTAAAGGAGAAAAAACAAAACCCAAGGATTACAAAAAGGATTAAAATACTAAAAGAGGAATTTGAAATAGAAGTTTATGCGTAAGTGCGATTTTATAACGATTCTTAGAATATTCTTAGTAATCTTTTCAGTAATGCTCCTTTTTTATTATAATTTTATTGGTTTAATACTAATTCCTTTTGTCTTCTTCCTTGATTTTTTGGATGGTTTTTTTGCTAAGAGTGAAGAAGAAAAAGAATATGGAAAAAGGCTAGATGTTGCTGGGGATAGGATAACAGAATACCTTTACTATTTCTTCCTTTCTATTAAAAATTTAATACCAATTTTCATTCTTCCAATAATAATTATTAGGAATTCTCTCGTTGATTCTTTTTTCTACACTCCAAAAAAGAATTTTTCAACAGCAAAAACAAAAATCGCAAGAATTTTTTCTTCTTCTCGTTTTTCAAGAGCTCTTTATGGTTTTCTTAAAATGCTTATGTTTTTTTATTTTTCCTCTCTACTCTTTTTTAGACTTCCTTTAATCTTTGGTTATGCTTTATTGGCTATAGTTGTTGCTTTTTCTTTGATAAGGGGTGCGAGCGATATCTATGAAGCTTTAAAGTAATAGCAAAAAATTAAATTTTTAGGTACCAAACCTTACATTCTTTTCCAAAAAACCTACAACTTAAACATTTTTGAACTTCTTCTTTCGGAACTGGTAAAGCTTCTCTTTTTCCTTTCCAGTAAGCAAAAGCAAATTTCATCATTTCTTTAAATTCTTCTTCATCAAAAACAAAAGTTTCCTTTTTTAGATTTTTTCCAGTGTACTGGTCTACGTATATTACTTCGAGCTTTTTTGATATTTCGCCAATGTGCAATATTTTTTCGTAAGCTTCTCTAGCAACTTCTATTAGCTCTTTTTCTTCTATCCCATTAGCTTTTAGCTGTCTAATAAACTCTTCGCTTAGCTTTAGCTTGTTTAAGCCAAAGAAGTTGTTTACGTTTTTTAAAGAAAAGTTTCCAAACGAGGAGTCTTCAAGAAGTTTTTTATATAGGAAAAGTTGGACCTTTATAACTTTTTTTAAAAAGTCTCCTGCTGGAAGGGAAGTTGTTCTGGTTTTTGTTTCTATTATAAAGTTCTTTCCTTCTTTTCTTTGGATTTCATCTATTTGCCCAGTGATAAAAAAACCTTCTATGGAGCCAAAAATTGGAATTTCTCTTGCGATTCCTTCTTTTTCAAGATGCTCGAGAGTTTTTGAAAGATTAAAAAATTTTATAAAAAGATAATCTGCATAGTTTATCGGTTCTATATCAACTACTCTCTCTACTTCTCTTTCTAACTCTTGATGAAACTCTTTTCCCTTCTTTTGTTCTTCCGAAATCTTTTTTCCAAAAAGATAAGTAAGCTCAAGCTTTTTCTCGCACCAAAACTGGGAAGCAATATCGCTTACACTTATACTTCTTTTCTTAAACTTTTCAAGTGGTAACATCAGCCCGCCTATCTTTCTTCATTGCATAGCTCTGCGATCACCTTTTTTCATCACATTATTTTTTTTATTTAAGAGTAAATAAAGGTTCCTAAGCTAGGCTTTTAAAGTCCTTTCTCTTTGATAAATCACTCCAGCAATCTTTGCATATATAAATTTTTTCAGTCCTGTTTATCTTCTTTTGACTTTTTATGCATGAGTAACAAAGCTTTCTTTTACAATAATGACACTCAACAAAAGTATATATTTGCTTACCACATCTCTCGCAGAGCATACAATTTTTTAAAAAATAGAATATAAAATTTTAACGATTTTTGTATTTGTTTTGTGTTTGATTTTGTATTGAATTGAATACCTATTTAAAAATCGCTTACGAAAAAATAGAATGAAAATAAGCGTAATAATCCCTTCAAGAAATGAAGCTAAGTACATAGAAAAAACGCTTAAAGCATTAAAGGATCAAAGCTTTAAGGATTTTGAAGTTATTGTAGTTGATAGTAGTGATGATGAAACTCCAAAGATTGCAGAAAAATATGCAAAGGTAGTGTTTGAAAAAAGAAAGGGGGTAGCGATAGCAAGGAACAAAGGGGCAAAGCTTGCAAAGGGTGAGATATTACTTTTTTTGGATGCAGATACTATTCCCTCAAAAAACCTTTTAAAAGTATATTCAAAAATTTTTGAGGATAAAAAAGTTGTTGCTGCAACCGGTCCTGTAAAACCAATTTCAAATAGCACATTTTATAAAATCGGTTATTGGTTTGTATCAGACTTTTTTGTTAGAGTTTGTTTTCTTTTCAAAAAAAACATAATAATGGGTATGAATTTTGCAGTAAGAAAAAAAGTATTTGAAAAAGAAAAAGGATTTAATGAAAAATTCGTAACTTTTGAGGATTGGGACCTTGCATTAAGGCTAAGAAAACATGGAAAAATTTTATTCAGTAAAGAAGCTTTTGTTTATTCTAGTGAAAGAAGGGTTAAGAAATGGGGTGTACTAAGGTTTGTAATCTTCCACGTGGGTAATATCATTCGTTATATACTATTTAAAAAACCAAAAACAAAATATGAAGAGGTTAGATAATTTTAGATAACTTGTAAAAATTGTTTTTTATAGAGCTCAACCATCATTCTAATTCCTTCCCATATGTTTATTTTTGGTTCAAAGTTTAATTCATTATAAATTTTTGAAGTATCAACTTTTCTATCACTTAAAAACAATTCGAATTCATCCTTTGTTAAGTTTATCAATTTAAGCTTAAAAGCAAGCTTTGCTAAAGTAATACTAATGTGTTTTGGTTTTGGAGCGTTTAGAAGTTGAGCAGTATAATCTAAAATTTCTTTTTGTGAAAGCTGTATCCTATCACTAAGCAAATAGACCTTATCGTAAGTTATTGGATTTTTTATAGCCCTGTAGAATGCTTCTGTTACATCATCTATGCTTATGAAGGGTATTATGTTTTTTCCATTGCCTATTATCCTCGCTTTTCCTTCTTCAACCATCCTAAAAACCTTAAAATAAGGAGTGGTAAAAGTCTTTCCATAAGCATTCACAGGCCTTATTATCGTTGTATTAAGCCCTTCTTTTTGAGCATTCCTCACAAAATATTCAGCTATAACCTTAGACCTTCCATAAGGGTCTTGAGCCAACGTTAAAGTATTTTCATCTATAATACCCTTTACTTTTTTTGCATAAACTGCAATACTACTACAAAATATAAAATGTTCTACACCATTTTTAAGAGCTCCTTCAACAAGATACTTTGTTCCAAGGGCATTTACCTTCATAAGTTCGCTACTACTATAAGAATTCCCTACTAAAGCAGCAAAATGAAGGATAACATCGATGTTTTTTGTTACATTCATACAAAACTCTGGGTCTTTTATGTCACCATAAATTTTTTCTACATTATCATTATGCGCTTCTATACTCCTTTTTGTCCAAGCCAAAACCTTTTCATTTTTTTCGATCAATTTTTGTAACATTGCTTGACCAATATGCCCAGAAGCTCCAGTAAGTAAAATTTTTCTTTTTTTTGTTGAAATAACAAAAATATTTGTCCTTTTTCTACCAATTCTCTTTATCTCCTCGACTTCCTCCCCTTCTTTTTTCTTTACTTTTTTCCTTATTTCCCCTTTTTTCATGGGCCTTTTCTTTTCCACAATTTTATTTGGGTTTTTACTTTTAAAAATTTATCTAAGGAATAATTTTTAATAAAAGCAATGTTCCAACAGCTGGTAATCCAAAAAGAGCTATCGCGATTAAGGTTGCTAGATTAAGAGCTATTTTTATACCAAAGAAATCAAGTATAAAAACAGCAACCAAACCAGCTATAGTATTTGCAAATAAAACAAAAAATATCTTTAAAATTGATTTCGTTAACAGAAATACAAAAGCTACTATTATCAAAAAGAATAGAATCGTAAAAAGCAATGAAATTATCTCCATAAATAAATTTAGGAAAAGAATTTAATATTTTTTTCCTAATTATTAAACATGGGTTTAAAGTACCAAAGTGCTATGGAGTTTTTAGTAACTTATAGCTGGGCAATAGTAATAGTTGCTGTAGTTATAAGCTTATTAGTAGCTATATTTTTTGTACTTCCAAAACCAGTAGCAAAATTTTCATGTTTTATCGCTCCCCAGTTTCCTTGTACAGATGCTCTAGTTTCTTTAAATTCGACAAGTGCGATTTTGTATTTTGTTATTCAAAATAAAGTTGGGCAAAAAATAAACGTTACCAACGTTTTTTTAAACATTACTTCTACTTATCCTTCACAAAAGTTTAGTGGAAAATGTTATCCAAGCATTCTCTATCCTTCTTCCTATGCAATTTGTAAAATACCTTTTCCAAAAACTTATTCTTCACTTTCAAGTTTTCAAATAGCCTTAAACTATAC
>JBNAVG010000001.1:14989-40990 GCA_049700355.1 Candidatus Micrarchaeales archaeon
AAAACATCAAAAACTTTTCCGATTTGTTCTTGATTATTTTGAAATTGTAGTTTTCTTACAAACAAACTTGCTTCAACGCTCCTTTCCTTTATTGTTTTATTTGGAAGTTGCTCCATTTTGCTCGCTAAAGTACCTTTCCTTAATGAAAACTTTGAGACATTGGTTACAATTGGTTTTATTTCTTTTAAAACCTCTAAGGTTTCTTCGAATTCCTCTTCTTTTTCTGTTGGAAATCCAACTATTATATCGGTAGCTATACCTATCCCTTTTTCCTTAAGCGCTTTAGCAATTTGTAAAAATTCTTCTTTTTTATAATTTCTTCTCATCAATTCAAGGATCCTATCGCTTCCGCTTTGTAATGGTATATGGGCAAACTTATAGAAAATTTTATATTCATAAGCTTCTAAAAGTTCGTTTATAAAATTTTTAACATGCTCCGGGTTCATCATTCCAATCCTAATCCTTATTTTATCTTCATATTCTTTGCATTCTTCTCCGATTTTTTTCATAAGTTGAGCAATATTCTTTTTTCTTTCTATCCCATAAGCTCCGAGGTCTTGGCCAGTTAAGCAGATTTCTCTTACTCCTTTAGCTGCGGCTTCTTTTATTTTTTTAATTATTTTTTCTTCTTCAGCGCTCCAAAGAACACTCCTAGCGAGTTTTGTTGCACAAAAAGAGCAATTTGAAACACAACCAGTTTGTATTGGAAGCTTTGCTATCCATCCACTTTGTTTTGCTTCCAATCTTTCAATCCTTTCCCTTTCAAGGTAGCTTGTTACCCTTCCTTGTAGAGAATCCTTTATTGCATCGTTTATTCTACTAAGAGCATCTACTCCAAGCAAGGGAGAGCTTGTGTATTTTCTAATTAGGCTAGGATAAGCCTGGGCCAAACAACCAGCAATTACCATTCTTATTCCATTCTTTTGTAAATTTGAAATGTAATTCAAAATCTTTTGTTCTGTTGGTAATTTTACTGCACAAGTATTAACTACAACAATCCCTTTTTTAAGTTCATCACCAATTTTATTTGAGTTGAGGTCTATTGCTTCAAATTCTCTGCTCAAAAATTTTTTCATTAAAAGAGTATCGGCTTGATTTAATGTACACCCAAAAGTTCTAAAAAAAACTTTTATTTTTTTCATAAGTCTTCAAATTTTATCTCTTCATTAAGAAGTTTTTTTATCACTTCGGGGAGCTTTTCTATCTTTATTCTAACTTGTTTTGTTGTATCTCTATTTCTTAAAGTTACTGTATTATCTTCTAAAGTTTGGTAATCTATCGTTATTCCAAATGGTGTTCCTATTTCATCCGCTCTTGCATACCTTCTTCCGATAGAGCCAGATTCGTCGTAGAATGCATCAAAATGATCCTTAAGGATTTCAAAAACTTCTTTTGCTTTTTGTGGAAGGTTGTCTTTTGATACAAGTGGAAAAACACCAGCAGTATATGGTGCTATTCTTGGAGGGAAGCTGAACCATTCCCATCCCCTTTGCGAAGCATCATGATAATGTAAAAGCATAACACAAAGAAGAGTTCTATCTATTCCTTGTGAGATCTCCCAAACATGTGGAATAAGCTTTTCTTTGTTTTCTACGATGCTTAAATCCTTTTTGCTTATTTTCATATGCGAGCTTAGGTCATAATCACTTCTGTAATGGTTTGCAACTATCTCAATCCAACCGATCTGTGTTTTTACTTCACAGTCATAAGCATACTTAGCATAGAATGGTCTCTCATCCTGTGTTTGCTCCCTTAGCCTTATATTCTCAACGGGTATTCCAAGGGTGTTTATAAATTGAAACAACCTTACTAAATAATAAGCTATAAGCTTACTTTTTGTAATCTTAAAAATTTCTTCACCACTCAATTTGCTTAATTTTTCATTACTCAAAACGTTTACTTTGTAGTCCTTTATTTTATTAAACTTCTCATCAGGGAAATTTTCATTCTTTGGATTAAAGAATATTTCAACTTCTGCTTGTGTAAATTCCCTTTGTCTCATGAGTGTTTGCCTTGGGGAAATTTCATTCCTAAAAGATCTTCCTATTTGTGCAATTCCAAAAGGTAATTTTGCTCTTGCACTTCTGTAAACATTTAAAAAATCAACGAATATTGCTTGGCAAGTTTCTGGCCTTAAATAAGCGATATCGCTTTCTTCTGTTGGACCTATATTTACTTTTATCATCATATTAAAAAACTTAACCTCGCTAAGTTCTCCGTTGCATTTTGGGCATTTAATATTCTTTTCCTTAATTATTTTGTTAAATTCTTCAATCGAAGCCCTCTCAGGAACAAAAATTCCAGTTTTTTCCTCTATTAACTTATCCGCTCTATATAAGCTTTTACATTTCTTACATTGAACTATTGGATCAGAAAAACTTTTCAAATGCCCTGAAGCAATAAAAACTTTTTCTGGCATTATGTTTGTACCTTCAATTTCGTAGAATCCTTCTTTTTTTATAAAAAAGTTTCTCCATTCGTTTTCTATTTTCTTTTTTAAAAGCGTACCAACTACTCCATAATTCCAAAAACCAGCAATTGCTCCATGTATTTCTGAGCTTGGATAAAAAAATCCTCTTTTTTTAGCTATTTCTACAACTTTTTCAAAACTCATAGATAAATTTTCAGAAATGGGATTTAAATTGTTGTTTTCTTATTCCCTTATTCCCCTCACATTTTTTTATTTAAATATATTTTAGATTTAAAAAAGGGTTTTCTGTTTAAATTTTGTTAATTCCTCTTCTTTTATTCCAAGCTCTTTTAAAATTTTTAAAGCAGCTGGAAGCACTTGATGGTTTATATAATAATTTGCATCATAATCCTTGGCAAATTCTTCTAGAGTTGCTTTTTCAGAAATCGTTGAGCCTTGTTTTGTTATTATATAACCTATAACATTTCCTTCTATGTCCTCTCTTCTTTTTTTACCTTCTTTTATTGCTTTTAAAGCAGCGGAGACTTCTGGTGAAGTTACATCATAACTTCTTAAGTCTTTTCTTATCCTTGTATATATAACTAAGTCTTTTAAGTTTACTCTCCCTTCTTTTAGGTTTTTTACAACTTCTTTTACGACTTTTATTGCTTCCTCCTTTTCGCCTTTTTTAAGAATTGCTTCAAGTAGTTTTTGTTGTGTTATTTTTGCTATTCTAGACCAGTCTCTTCTTACGAATTCAAAACCCCTGATCTTTATGTTCCCTTCTTCTGAGATTAAAGCATACTTCTTTTTTGCCCCAATCTCCTCTTTCGCTTTTTTTGTTACAAACACACCCCTTGGATAAAAGCCTTCTAATTCTAATTCCATATTTTTTGGTAGAATGCTATTTACTTTTTTTGCAAATTCGTAAGCTTCCTCTTTTGTTTTACTTCCTAATTGAATAAATATAGAATCGGTATCTCCATATAATACCTTAAATCCTTCCTCTTCGGCTTTTTTTATTATTAAACCAATATAATACCTACCATAAGCAGTTATGCTCTCTGCACATTCTTTTGAGTAAAACCTGCTCCTAGCATAACCGAGATAGCCATAAAATGCATTAGCTACAATTTTCAATGCTTGGGACCTAGAAAGTAGTAAAGTATCATTTGGATTCTGTTTAAGTTGTTTTTTTACATTTGCTCTTTCATCCAAAAGTAATTTTAAAGCTTTTGGAATTGTGGCCATTGGTTCTTTTAAAAACCTTGCTCCTGTTGGTGAAACAAAAACATTCTCTTCTTTTTCTTTTTTGTTTTTTATCAACGAACTTGGGCTAATGTTATGGGAAACGATTATTGAAGGGTACATGCTCCTAAAATCGAAAACTACTATGTTATCGTATATCCCTGGTTCTGGAGTTTTTACAAATGCTCCCTTAACTTGTTCTTGCATCCTCTTTTCGATCTCTTCTTTATCTGGCCTATTTGGGATCAATTCATTGTTTTCAAAACTTTTTCTTATTAAAAATAATTCAACTAATTGCCCTGGTGTTGATGGGGCAATTTCAAAAAGTGAAAAACCTATTATTTTAGTAAGCTCCATTTCTATCGGTAAAAATTCTTTAACGATTTCCATTAAGGATTTAGAATCATCGAAAGAATAATAGCAAAGTTCTTCAATTTTGTTTGAATCCCAAAGTTTGTAAATTTCACTTTTTTCAATAGTTACTTTCTTTTTTCCTGTAAGCTCCTCATATACTCTTTCAAGAGTAAATGATGGAAGCTTAAGTAAATGCACTTGTGCTCCAACGGTTGAAAGGAATTTTATTACATAATAAAAATCTAAACTTTGCTTTCCAGCGATGTTTACTGCTTTTACTAAGCCACGTTTTTCAATCTTAAAGCTTGGCTCGCTTCCAAGTTGAAGTTTTACTCCAAGCTTCTGTGCCCTCTGCTTTAAATATGGAAGGTCAAATAAAAAAGAGTTGTAACCAACCAAAATATCATATTTTCTAGCTTCTTCACAAAACCTTTTTATAAGCTCTTTTTCATCTTTAACGATTTCAACAAAATCAAGCTTATTTTTTGGCTCTTTTGTTGTTAAAACTTTTCCTCCCTCTTCGGTAAAATAGCTTATCATTATTATTTCATCCTTTTTTGGGTCTGGCTCTCTTTTTGGGTTTCTAACCTCTATATCATAACAGAAAATTTTTAATGGAATCTTTTCTTGAACTTCTTTTTCTTCTTCTCCATCCAATAACCTAAATGAATTTATTTCTTTTGTTTTTTCATCAAATTCAATTTCATAAGCCCTAAGTGGAAGAAGATTTCTTTCCATTAAATAACGACGATTAAATGGAATATCGGTTTCATAAGTAGTGAACGGAATCTCTTCCCTAGCATAACGTGGGTGTAAAACAAAAACTTTACACACTCTTTTTTTCTCCCCAAGAAAAAATTTTTCAACTTCTTCAATTTTTATAAAATTTTTATTAAGGCTTTCTAATTGAGACTTTTCAGCTTCCACATAAAAGTAATAGAAAAAATTCCTATCATAAAGCTCCAATACTCCTTTCTTAGTCTTAAAGAA
This sequence comes from Candidatus Micrarchaeales archaeon, assembly GCA_049700355.1. Classification (GTDB taxonomy): domain Archaea; phylum Micrarchaeota; class Micrarchaeia; order Micrarchaeales; family JBNAVG01; genus JBNAVG01. The sequence goes on from JBNAVG010000001.1 coordinate 19,992, forward strand.
AATTTTTGGGATTGCTATATCAATTTCATTTTTCCTTGTTTCATAGTCTACATCTATTAAAATTCCTTTCTCCTTCATAATCTTATTTAGCAAATGATAAATAAAAATATAAAAACCAATTACAAAAAATCTCTATGAGCAAAGCTCTTATTGTAATAGCACCGAAAGATTTTAGGGATGAAGAATTAAATTATGTAAGGACTATTCTTCAGAAAAATGGTGTAGAAACTAAAGTTACGAGTTTTACAAATAAAGAATGCTATGGGGAACATGGTGCAGTTTTAAGACCGGAAATAAAAGCAGAAGAAATAAACCCAAAGGAATTTGATGGAATAATAATCATTGGTGGGGAAGGGGTAGAGGAGTTGAGGATGGACTCTTTTCTTCCATTGCTCAACTTATTAAAACAATTTGAAGAAGAAAAAAAGCTTATCGCTGCTTTTTCTGAAGGAGTATCGGTTATATTAAAAGCGAACATCGTTAAGGAAAAAAGGGTAGCTATCCAATCAGAATCATTAAGAGAAATGGTTGAAAAGTATAAAGGAATTCCAACATCACAAGCTTTTGTAGAAAGTGCAAATCTAATAACTGCAACAAAAGCAGCTTTCGTTTCTGAAGTTGCAAAAAGAATAGCCCAAAGGTTAAGTGAATAATTGTTTATGAACATGAATAAAGAAGAAATATTAAAAAATGGTAAAATAGAGGTCCAAGTTAAAAGATTTGGACAATTGAAAAGAGAAGTTTTTGAAGTCAAGTATGAAAAACTCTTGGATAAAAAATACCCAATACTCTTCTTGGATAAATTTATAGAACTAAATGAGTTGTGTAGGATTGCAGATGAAGTTGGTTTACCGATTAAAGCAAAAAATGGAATCGCGTTTCCTAAGGGTAAAACAGCTATGGATTTTTTAGTTTAGCTCTTTTTTCTTCTTTTAATTTCCGCTTGTGCAGCAGAAAGTCTAGCTATTGGAACTCTAAATGGAGAACAACTAACATAATCAACACCAACTTCGTTAAAGAAGATTATAGATTCTGGGTCCCCACCATGCTCACCACATACTCCAATCTCTATATTTGGTTTCTTTTTCCTTCCCAGTTCAATTCCGATTTTTATGAGTTTTCCTACTCCTTCTTTATCGAGAACCTTAAACGGGTCTTCTGGAAGAATTTTTTTATCTAAGTAAACTAAAAGAAAACTTTGTGCGTCGTCCCTACTCATAGCCATTGTAGTTTGTGTAAGGTCGTTTGTACCAAAGCTAAAGAAGTCAGCAACTTCTGCAATTTCATCAGCGGTAAGCGCGGACCTTGGTGTTTCTATCATTGTTCCTATTTCTATTTTACTTCCACCAACTTCATCTGTTATCCTTTCCCTAAGCAATTTAAGCTCGTTTTTCTCGATAACACCTGGGATCATTATTTTTACATTAACCTTTATTCCTTTCTTTTCTACTTCTTCTTTTGCTTTTACTATTGCTTTTGTTTGTGTTTCATAAATTTCTGGAAAAACTATACCAATTCTACACATCCTAAAACCTATCATTGGGTTTGCTTCTTGCATTCTTTTAACTTTTTCATATAACTCTCTCTTTTTTCTTGCTTTTTCTTGCTCTCCAAGTTGCTCAAGTTTATGTATTTCTTCAAGAAGCTGTAATGGGTTTGGTAAAAATTCATGAAGTGGTGGGTCAAGAAGTCTTACGATAATCGGCTTTCCATTTGCAACTTCAAAAAGTTTTTTAAAATCATTTACTTGAAGTGGAAGAAGCTTATCGAGAGCTTTCCTTCTTTCTTTTTCGTTCTTTGCAAGCACCAATTTTCTTACTAATTCTACTCTCTCTTTTCCAAGGAACATTCTTTCTGTTCTAGCTAAACCGATTCCTTCCGCCCCATTTTCAAAAGCCTTTTTTGCATCTTCTTCGCTATTAGCGTTTGCATAAACCTTTATTTTTCTTATTTTATCAGCCATTTTAAGGAAAGTAGAAAGGTCACCAGTAAGTTTTGGTTCTATAAGTTTTGCTTCTCCTAATATTACTTCTCCGGTTTGTCCATCTATCGTTATCTTTTCTCCTTTTTTAACAACCTTTCCATTAACCTCAAAACTTTCACCTTTTATCGTTATACTCTCACAACCAACAACTGCTGGTTTTCCTATTCCTCTTGCAACCACTGCTGCGTGGCTTGTCATTCCCCCTCTTGAAGTAAGTATTCCTCTCGACCATATCACACCATTTATATCCTCTGGTGAAGTTTCTGGTCTAACAAGAATCACATCAGTACCTTCTCTTCCTAACTTCTCTGCTTCATCAGTATCAAAAATAACTATCCCAACAGCAGCTCCGGGTGAAGCTCCTATTCCTTTTGCAATAACCTCCTTTTTAGCGTTTGGGTCAACTTGTTTGTGGAGCATAATTTCAAGTTGGGAAGGTTGAACTCTAAGAATTGCTTCTTCCTCACTTATTAATCCTTCTTTAACCATATCACATGCAATCTTTACTGCTGCAATTGCTGTTCTTTTACCGGCTCTTGTTTGTAAAATATAAAGTTTTCCTTTTTCAATTGTAAATTCAACATCTTGCATATCTTTATAATGCTTCTCAAGTTTTTCAGCAGTTTCTTCTATTTGCCTATAAATCCTTGGCATAGAAGTTTTTAGCTTTTTTATTTCTATCGGTGTTCTTATCCCTGCAACTACATCCTCTCCTTGAGCGTTAAACAAAACTTCACCAAAAATCTCTTTTTCTCCGGTTGCCGGATTACGTGTAAACATAACACCAGTTCCAGAATCCATACCAAAATTTCCAAAAACCATAGTCTGTATGTTGCATGCTGTTCCCATACTTTCTGGTAGTTTTGCCATTTCTCTATAAACTTTTGCTTTTTTTGAGTTCCAAGAATTAAAGACAGCTTCTATAGCCAAAAAGAGTTGTTTATATGGGTCCTGTGGAAATTCTTTTGAATGTCTTTTATATACTTCTTTGAATTCTTCTATTATTTGTTTTAATTCTTCGACTTCTAATTCGTAATCAAATTTTTTACCACTTTCTCTTTTTTTCTTTTCTATGATTTCTTCGAATTCTTTTTTTGGAATTTCAAAAACTACACTTCCAAATCCTTGTATAAGCCTTCTATAAGCATCGTAAGCAAACCTAGGATTTTTTGTTTCAGAAGCAAGAGTTTCAACATTTTTGTCATTAAGTCCTAGGTTAAGAATTGTTTCCATCATGCCAGGCATCGAAACTGGTGCTCCAGAACGAACTGAAACAAGCAATAGGTTTGAAGTTCCACCGAACTTTTTATTTGTCTTTTTTTCCAAACTCTCAAGATGTTGAAGTATTTCTTCTTTCAATTCTTTTGTTATTCCTTTTTTAAAAAATAATCTACATGCTTCTGTAGTTATCGTAAAACCTGGTGGAACGTTTAATCCTATTCTACTCATTTCTGCCAAACCTGCCCCTTTTCCACCAAGTAGGTCTACCATCGACGCATTTCCTTCTTCAAAATCATATACATATTTCATAATCCCACTTTGCTAGAAAATTTCAAATCACACATTTTTATTTTTACTGTTTTATTTATGTTACAAAATTTTAATTTTCAATAAAGTATCTTAATATATATTTTAATAAACAAAATTTATAAAACTTTCTTTTATTTGCTGCAAAAATTGATAAAAATATTAATATAAAATTTGAAAAGATCCTATGGAAGAAGCGATTATAATCCCCTGTTACAATTCTTCAAAAACTATTCTACCCCTTTTAAAGAGGATAAGAAAAGTAACAAATGCTTTTATAATAGCAGTTGACGATGGAAGCGTGGATTCTACTTTTTCAACATTAAAAAAGTTTAAGGATAAAAATTTCTTAGCGGTTAAACTGGAAAAAAATAGAGGAGTTGGTTATGCCACAAGGGTTGGAATAAAGATTGCTCAAAAAATAAAAGCAAAAAAGGTTTTAACTATAGATGCTGACTTACAACATCCACCAGAATCTATTCCTGATTTTTTTAAAGCATTAGAAAAGCATAAGATTGTTTTGGGTTATAGAAAGTTTGGTTTAAATAGAGGAATAATAAGAGAAATTGGGGATATGATATTAAACCTTGAGTTAAATCTTTTATTCTTTAAAAAATTTAAAGATACCCAATGTGGAATGAGGGCATTTCTCTTAGATGCTATAAAAAAGATCAATTTTCAACAGGATGGATATGAATTTATAAGCGAGTTTATAATAAAAACTAGAGACTTAGATTATTATGAAATTCCTATACCAGCTATTTATCCTTCTTTCCCTTCATTAGCGATAAAAAGGGGGATAAGAATATTTATTTATATTTTATCTCAGCGTTTTTTCTCTTGAAAAAATTTTTTAATCAATTCTGCCCTATTTAAAATTTTTTTATTTAGTTCATTTTTTTCTTCCTGTGACAAAACCTTTTGTAAAACAAATTCTGCAAACTGTGATGAGATTTCGCTTACCCTTAAGAGAATCTCTTGAAGCTCTTGTGCACCAAAATTTTTTTGATATGGTTCAAGCACTTCTACTGCAAAAGGTGAATATTTTATTGCTAAGTTAAGTAAAGGTAAAAACCCTTTTGCGAGTATTGTAACTTCTGCACTCGTAGAAAATAGTCCATTATTTTCAATTGGTTCTTCTATAGTTCCATAAGCATATACAACTCCTTCTTCTTTTAAAATATTGTTACTTATAAGGTCAAGCATAAGATTTTTTAGAATTTCTTTTTGATTGCTATGAACATCAAAATAAAATTTCGCTAATACTCCTCCTTTTTCTAAGGTTTCTTTTTTTATCTTTTCTGCTTCATCCATCCTTTTCACCATATTAATTTTCAACAAATGGGTTTCTAGTATATTTTTCTGAATATTATAATAAATATATTTAGTTAGTAGTTATTGAATAAGAATAGTGGAAGGGTGGTATAGTAAGATTTATAAATTTTGATGATTATATAAAAATAGCAGTGAAATCTCACTGCTGCATCTGGTCGCCTTGCCAGCGTCAGGGGAAGCGCTGGCTTCTCTTTTTTTAATATTTTTGTCTGTTTTTAAAAAAATAAAAGGTTTTTAAATTTTCTTTTTTATTTTTTTATATGGAAAATGAAAAAAATGAAAAAAAGTTTTTATTAAAATCCCATCCTGAAGTAGAATTAGTAAAAATAGAGGGAAATTTAGAAGATTTAAAAGAATTAATGAAAGAAAAAACGCACGGTGGCTCCCCTAAAGCATGGTTACAACTAGGTTTTACAGGACCGTTAGAATTTATAGATGTAGAGTATACTGTAAAATGTAGTAGAGTTTGTTCTCACCAAATAGTTAGACATAGAATTGGCACTAGCTTTATTCAACACAGTGGAAGGTTTGGAGATTATTCACAAGTTGGTGACGAAGATTCTCTTACTTTTATTTACCCAAATTCTATATTAAAAAATAAAGAAAAGAGAGAAATCATAGAAAATACCATAAGAACCGCAGTAGATGCTTATCAAAAACTTAAAGAATCGAATACTCCTCTTGAAGAAGCAAGAAGAGTCCTCCCCGAATCGATACAAACCTATATTATAATAAAATTTAATCTTAGAAGCTTGGGGAATTTTCTTAGACAAAGACTTTGTGCGATGGCTCAACCAGAAATAAGAGAAGTTGCAATTCAAATGCTTTATCAACTAGACTGGGGGTTAAATGAGCTTGGATGGTCTAAGGAAGAAAAGAAACTTCTTTATACATATCTGCTACCACCTTGTGTTACTATAAAACATTGTATAAACAATAAACCAGTAAATGATATAGAATGCATAAAGAACGGTATTAAAAAAGCAATCGAAGAACATGGGGAAGTTAAGTCATTTGATAGAAAAGTTGAAATGCGTTCTATTATTAATTTACTTGAGGAATTTAAAAATCAAGATTTTAAAATAAGGGAAAAAAGAAATGAAAAAAATGAAAATGAAAAAATAAAAAATAAATCGTGATTGTCTAATTCTAAAAAAATTTTTTATTTTATAGAAAAGAATAAAAAATGTGAAAAAATGGATTTTATAGACCTTTTAAAAATTGAAGGAAAAGATGAAAATGAAAAAATAAAAAATAGAAGAAAGTATCTTGAAGAAAAACTTGGTATAAAATTAGAAAATGTTTCAAGATTTTCTTTTCCCTTGCATGAACTTGTTGGAAAAAACATAGAAAACCCAATTGGCGTTGTACAAGTTCCTGTAGGAATTGCTGGACCATTATTGATTCATGGAAATTTTGCAAATGGCAAATTTTATATCCCATTAGCCACTACAGAAGGAGCTCTGGTAGCAAGTATAAATCGTGGGGCAAAAGCAATAACAAAAAGTAATGGAGTAACGGTAAGAATATTGCGTAAAGGAATGAGTAGGTCTTTGGTGTTTAAGCTTAAATCTTTAGAAGAACTAGAAAATTTCTTTGCTTTTATCGATAAAAATTTCGAAAAGATAAAAGAAATCGCTTCTGAAGAAAGTAAACATTTAAAATTGCTTAAAATCGAAAAATTTGCAATTGGGAATAAGGCTTATCTTAGGTTTGTTGGTGATACTGGGGATGCTATGGGAATGAATATGCTAACGATCGCTTGCTCAAAAATCGCTGATTTTATTCAAAAAAATTTTGATGCTAAACTCCTTTCGCTATCTGCAAACCTTTGTGTTGATAAGAAAAACTCGGCAATAAATTTTCTTCATGGAAGAGGGAGAAGCGTAACCGCAGAAGCGCTTATAAAAAAAGAAGTTGTTGAAGAAGTATTTAAAATAAGTAGTAAAGAAATCGCGGAAACTGCGTATTCAAAGCTTTATATTGGCTCAGCGATTGCTTCAACCATAGGTGGTTTTAATGCCCATGTTGCAAATGTAATAGCTGCTATGTTTATAGCACTTGGACAAGATGTTGCACAAGTAGTTGAAAGCTCGATGGCTATAACAAGCATAGAAGATTACAACGGAAACTTGTATGCAAGTATTTATTTACCAAGCTTGGAAGTTGGAAGTGTTGGTGGTGGAACAAACCTTCCTGCTCAATCTGAGCTTCTTTCACTCTTAAGCTGCAAAGGCTCGGGAAATGCTGATAAGCTAGCTGAGATTATTGCTGCTGCTTGCTTAGCTGGAGAAATAAACCTAATAGCTGCTTTAGCTAAAAACGAACTTGCGAGTGCCCATGAAAGACTCGGAAGGGGAAAAAAATAAAAATTTAATCTTAATTTTTGAAATTAAACTATGGATTATTCAAAAATTGGTTTTAAGTGCGGTCTAGAGATTCATCAAAGGCTTCTAACAAAAGAAAAACTTTTTTGCTCATGCTCTGCTATCGAATCTGGAAAGAAAATTGGTGAGATCTTAAGAAAACAGAGGGCAGTCTCAAGCGAACTTGGAGAAATGGATAAAGCAGCACTTGAGGAGCAAGAGAAGGATTTGGAGTATATCTACGAGATATACGATAAATCAACCTGTTTGGTTGAGCTTGATGAAGAGCCACCACATGAAATGAATAGAGAAGCTTTAGAAATTGCGATAAAGCTTGCTCTTCTTTTTAACGCAAAGATTGTTGATGAAGTGCATATAATGAGGAAAGAGGTTATAGATGGGAGTAATACTTCTGGTTTTCAAAGGACAGCGCTTATAGCTTATAATGGAAGTGTAGAAGTAGGGAATAAAAAGATCCCATTAGAAACTTTTTTCTTAGAGGAAGAATCTGCTGGGATAGTAGCACAAGATTCAAGGAAAAAGGTTTTTAGACTTGATAGACTTGGAATTCCATTGATCGAAATAGACACTTCACCAGTTATAACTTCTCCAAAAGAAGCTAAGGAAGTTGCAAAAAGAATAGGCTATGCTTTAAGAGTTACAGGGCTTGTACAAAGAGGGATTGGAACTATAAGACAAGATGTAAATGTTTCTATTTCTGAAGGAGCAAGAGTTGAAATAAAAGGATTACAGGAGATAGAGGATGTTGAAGAGGTGATAGAAAATGAAATAACTAGACAACTTTCTTTAATACAAATCAAGAAGGAACTAAACGAAAAAAAGTGTAAAATAGGTGAAGAAAAAAGGATAGAGGATATTTTAAATGGAACCTCCTCAAAGATAATTCAAAAAAACTTAGGAATTGCGATTGCTCTTAAGCTTGAAAATTTTAAGGGGATACTTGGAAAGAAAATAGTAAAGGAAAAAACTTTTGGAAAGGAGATAAGTGAATATTGTGGAGTTGGAATAATGCATAGTGATGAAAACTTAGAAAAATATGGGCTCGAAAAAGAAAGAATAGAAGAGATTAAAAAAAGATTAAAAATAAACGAAAATGATTCTTTTCTTTTTGTTTTTGGTGATAAAAATAAAGTTGAAAAAGCAATTCAAAAAATAAAAGAAAGATTGGAAATAGCTTTTAAGTACATTCCTGGAGAAACAAGAGGGGTTAGCAAGGATTTAACTACATTTTTCTTAAGGCCTTTGCCCGGTAAAGCAAGGATGTATCCTGAAACGGATTTGCTTCCAATTCCAACAAGTGAAATACTCAACAAAATAAATTTAAGAGATATCAAAAAAATAGAAGAAATAGAAAATCAACTTTTTAATGAACTTGGTGATAAAGAAAAAGTAAAAGAAATCCTTTATTCAAAAGATTTCTTCCTTTATGAAAAATTAAAAAAGATTTCCTCACCAAAGATTGCTTTTTCAACTGTTCAAAAAATAAAATCTTTAAGAAGAAAAGGGATAGAAGTGGAGGAATCAAACGTTGAAAAAGTATTGGAACTTTATTCAAAGGGAAGTATTTGTAAACAAGCAATAGAATTTTTACTTGAAAAGAAAAAAATAGAAATCGATGAAAAAATAAGAAGGATGAATAAGGAAGAAATAAAAGAAAAAGTAAGGGAGCTTTTGGAAAAAGGCCTTGGGGAGAAAGAAATAATAAATTCGATAATGAGTAAGTACAGATTGAGGGTAGAAAGTGAGGATCTATTTGAAGTATTAAGAGAATTAAAAAATAAAAAATATTAGTTGGAATAAAAAAGAGGAAAGAAGAAAGAAAAGGAAAATGGAAAAAAATAAAAAAGAGTATAGAGAAAAAATTGTGAGGATATGGAAGCTGTAATTTTAGCAGCTGGTACTGGAAGAAGAGCCGAACCTATAAGCTCGGGAAAACCAAAATGTTTATTTCCAATTTTGGGTAAGCCTCTTTTACATTATATCGCAAAAGCATTGTACAAGAATAATATAAAGATGATAATAGTAACTAGTCAAAATTGGGTTGGAACAATAAAACATTACTTTCCAAATGCAGAATATGTAATCCAGGCACACCCGCTTGGTACTGCTAACGCTGTAGAAGCAGCAAAAAACAAGATTGAGGGAAAGGAATTTTTAGTGATCAACGGAGATATATTCTTCGATACTTCAGTTATAGAGAAGATAGTAAAAGAAGAAGGTAATGTAATAGTTGCGAAAAAAAGCGATGAGCCATGGAAGTATGGAACATTGGTGATAAAGGAAGGAAAAGTTGTTGGAATACTTGAAAAAGAGGAATCGATAAAACCTCCGGCGTTTGTAAACGCAGGTATCTATAAGTTTTCTAAGGAAATCTTTAAGTTCATCGAGAAAACAGAAAGAAGTGTAAGAAACGAGTATGAATTAACAACAAGTATAACAAAACATATTTTTGAAGGCGGAGAGTATACTTTTATTGAAATAGAAGATTGGATAGATGTAGGTTTTCCGCATGAGCTTCTGGAAGCAAATAAGATTGCCTTTGCAAAAGCAAAAAGTGGAAGAAGAGTTGGTGGAAAAAGTGAAGGGAAAGTGATAGTAGAAGAGAATGTAAAAATAAACAATTCAAGAATAAAAAATTCTTTTATTGGAAAAAATACAATAATAGAAGATTCTGTAATAGATGGAAGTTATATTTCGCAAAACGTAAAAATTTTTGGAAGTTACATAAAGGATAGTGTTATAATGGAAAATACAGAAATTCAACCATTTTGTTATATCCCAAGTAGTGTAATCTGTGAAAACGTTATAATAGGAAGTTCAACAACCATCTCTGATAAAAAGTTTAATGAAAAAGAAATAAAGATTAGGGTTGGTGAAAAAGAATTTCCAATAGGAAAAAAGTTTGGGTGTGTTATTGGTGCAAACTCACAAATAGGTATAGGCTCAAAAATAATGCCTGGAAAGAGAATTGGAAGAAATTGTATAGTGTATCCTATGAGTATAGTAAATTTTGATATCCCAGATTATAAAAGTTATAGGTAAAAATATGAGGATAGGGATCTCTTTTGGAGGAAGAATGCTTTTTTCAAATGGAAAAATAAATACTAAGCTTATTTCCTCTTTTTCTTCAATAATAAAGAAGAGTAAGCACAAATTTTTAATAGGAGTTGGTGGTGGCGAATTTGCAAAAGTATTGGTTGAAGGAGCAAAACAACTTGGTGCAAATTCCTTTTTGCAGGATTATGTTGGTATAACGGCAACCATAGCAAATTCGTTGATTTTAAAAAGTTGTTTAAATGGGGTAGTGTATTCTTTTGAGGAGATTTTAAAGAAAAAACCCTATGAAAAAGTAATAATAGTGCATGGAACGATACCAGGGATAACGACAGATACAGATACTGTACTTGCTTGTGAAGCACTTGGTGTAAAAAGATTGATAAATTTTAGTGATACAATTCTTTATGATAAAGATCCGAAAAAATTTAGAGATGCGAAACCAATAAAAGAAGCAAACCACGATTTCTTAATACAACTTGCTATGGAAAGTGATAAAAGAGGGGCCAGAGAAAATTTTATATTTGATTTACTTGCTTGCAAGCTTGCAAAAAGAGCTGGTATAGAAATTCATTTTGTCTCAAACTTAAAAGATTTACAACTAGCTATAGAAGGTAAAAAACACAATGGAAGTGTAATTAGAAATTAGATTAGAAAATATATAGCGAAATAAATTTTTAAATATAAAAAGTGAAAGAAAATGATGGATGAAAATTACTCCCCAACAATCGAAAAAAAGATAGCATTGACGTGGAATTTTGAATTTCCAAAAAGAAAGAAAAAATTTGCAATAGATACCCCACCCCCATATCCTAGTGGAAAGCCATGGCACATTGCTGCTGTTTCTCATTATGCACAAATAGATATGATTGCAAGAACAGCAAGGATGCTCGGTTACGAAGTACTGTTTCCTATAGGTATGGATAGAAATGGTATACCAGTTGAGAGGTTTGTCGAAAAAACATACAATAAATTAATGAATGAATTTGATAGAGAAGAATTTATAGATATCTGTAACAAAGAATTGGATTCTTTAGAAGAATACATGATTCAAATTTTAAAGCTTCTTGGTTTTAGTGCAGATTTTAAAAACCTTTATAGAACCGATAGCGAAGATTATGCTCTTTTTGTTCAAAAAACTTTTATAGATTCTTGGAAAAAAGGTTTGGTATACAAAGCAAAAAGGCCTAGCAATTATTGCATTCACTGTCAAACAGTACTTGCTGATGCAGATATAGTATATACAGAAAAACAAACAAAACTCTATTATATAAAATTTGGTAATGTTGAGGTTGCAACAACAAGGCCAGAGCTTATAGAGGCTTGTGTTGCTTTAGTTTACAACCCTAATGACCAAAGGTATAAACATCTTTATGGAAAAGAGGTAGAAGTACCGATTTCAAAGCATAAAGTAAAGGTATACGAGCATCCAAGTGTTTCTGAAACCTTTGGAACTGGTATAGAAATGGTTTGCACTTATGGTGATTCAAGAGACTTAATGATAATCAATGAACTTGGTATAAAAGAAGAAAGAAACATTATATCAACTGATGGTAAGCTTATAAATTCTAAGTTTTCTGGAATGAAGGTAGAAGAAGCAAGGGAGGCGGTTTTAAAAGAACTTAAAGAAAAAGGTCTTGTAACTAAAGAGGAAGAAATAGTACACACAATACCAGTGCATGATAGATGCTCAACACCAATAGAGATTATACCAATAGAGGAGTATTATATAAAGCAAATGGAGTTTAAGGAAAAAATAAGAGAAGAATCAAGAAAAATGAAATTCTTACCAGAGATGCATCGTCAAATCCTTGAAGATTGGATTACTTCGATAAACAGGGATTGGCCGATTTCAAGAAGAAGGTTTAAATCTATAGAGTTACCTGTTTGGTACTGTAAAAAATGTGGAAAGCCTTATGTACCTGAAAACCTTGAGCATTATGTAAAACCTTGGAAAGAGAAACCACCAGAAGGAGCAAAATGTGAATGCGGAAGCAAAGATTTTATAGGTGATGAAAGAACTTTTGATACGTGGTTTGCGAGTAGTGTTAGTTGTCTTTATATAACAAAGTTTTATAAGGATAAGGAGTTCTTTAAAGATTTTTATCCGGTTGCTGTTAGGCCACAAGGAAAAGAGATAGTTAGAACATGGCTATTTTACTCCTTACTTAGAGGTTATCAATTAACAGATAAGCTCCCATTTAAAACTGCGTGGATTGGTGGTTGGGGGCTTGATGAAAAAGGTCAAAAGATGAGTAAAAGCCTTGGTAATGTAATAGATCCGTTACCAATAATACAAAAGTATGGTGCCGATAGGTTCAGAATATTCTCTGCAATAATCGCACAACATGGATACGATTATCTTTGTTCAGAAAGGTTGATTGATGAAAAATCCAGAGTAATAATAAAAATTTGGAATGTTTTTAAGTTTATATCGCAATTCCCAAAACCAAAAAAAGTAGTGTTAACACCTACTGATAAACTAATTATAGAAGACTTTTCAAAATTTTATAATGAAGTAGTTGAAGCTTATAAGGAGTTTAACTTTTTCAAAGCAATGAATTTAATAATCGGTTATATCTTAAACACACTTGCTCCCCACTATTTAGAAATGTTAAAACCAAGAGCATACGGAAAAGAAAATGCAAGTTCAGCACATTATACCTTGCATTATATAGCAAAAAATCTTTTAGTTTTACTGGCTCCAATAATTCCTTTCCTTTCAGATTATGTTTGGCAAAACGTTTATAGCAAAAAAAGTATACATCTACAAAAGTTTAAAAAGCTAAAGGAAACAAAGGAATTTCTAGAGCTTAAACAAAAGCTTATTTCTTTTAATGAAGAAGTTTGGAAAGAAAAAAAGAAAGCTGGAAAATCCTTAAAGGATGAAATACAAAAAGAGATACCAAAAGAGCTTAAACCTTTTGAAAAAGATTTAATTTTAATGCACCATATAAAAGCAAAGGAAGAAAAAGAAAAATAAAATTAAAAATATAAAAATGGAAAATAAAAGAGTGTAAGAATGGCTAGAATGCATACAAGGAAGCATGGAACCTCAGGACCAAAGATTCCTGCTGTTAAAGAAAAACCTAGTGTTGATAAGACAAAAGTTTTAAAAACAATTCTAGAATATGCAAAGCTTGGAATGAGTGAAAGTGAAATCGGAAGAATGGTCAAGAAAAGGTATAAAGCACATGTGAAAAGGATCTTTGGGAAAGGAGTAGCAAAGATATTAAGAGAAAACAACCTTCTTACTTATCCAGAAGACCTATTTTCTCTTATGAAAAAAGCGATTAGGCTTAGAAAACATTTAGAAGTGCATAAGGGAGATAAGCATAACAAGCTTGCACTTCAAAGAGTTGAATCAAAAATTCATAGGCTTGTAAAGTATTATAAGAAAAAAGAAATACTTCCAAAAGATTGGAAATACGAACCAAGCAAGGTTGCTTTGATTGTAAAGTAAGGTGTAGCTATGGTAAAAGAAAAGAAAGTTTGGTATTCTATTATTGCTCCCCAACTTTTCAATAGTGTTGAGGTTGGAGAAACCTTAGCAAAAGATGAAAAGGATTTAATAAATAGAAAAGTTGAAGTTCCATTAAGCGATATAACAAACAATCCTTCAGAAATCTACTCTTTTGTAGTCTTTAGGATAAATAAAGTTGATGGAAATAAAGCATATACATGCATAGATTCTTTTTTTATACCCCAACCATTTGTTAAATCTCTTGCTAGGAAGAGAAGGGAAGTTATAAAGATTGTAAAGGATTGCTTAGCAAAAGATACAAAAGTGAGAATAAAGGCAATAGTGATAACTCCAAAAATTTCTAAAGCTCAAGAAAAAACTATAAGAAAAAATACAGAAAAAATACTAGAAGATTTTACAAAAGATAAAAATTTTGAGGAAATTGTAGAAGGAGTAATAAAAAAAGAGGTATACAAACCAATAATAGAAAACGCAAGTAAAATTGCACCAGTACAAAAATTTGAGGTATACAAAATAGAAAAGAGAAGAAAGGAATAAATTACTATTCTGAACTTTTACTTATTACTGTTATTTTTCCATTCCTTCCAGTTGAAAGTTGTGGTGAACCTTTAAACTCTGTCACAAAACCATTTTCTATTTTTATAGTATCCCCGACTTCTATCTCATCAGCATAAGCTCCCCAAAGGGTTAAGGTTATTTCTCCAGAATCATCGGATATTGTTGCGTTAGCTACCCTAATCCTTTTTCCATATTTTGTAATAACTTCTCTAGCTTCCTCTTTTTCTTTTACCTTAGCAACTATCTCTACATCAGAAGCTCCAGCTTTAAGCTCTGAGATTTTCACAATACCACTGTCTATATTACTTATTCAGACAAATATAATACTTATGCTTCGAATACTTTTAATATTTCTTCAAAACTTCCTTTTATAAATTTTCCATCCTTTCTTCGAAGAGTGAATACTTTTTCTTCTTTTTCTTTTTTCCCAAGTAGCATTACATAAGGAATCTTTCTTTTTGAAGCTTCTAAAATCTTTTTGTTGATAGTTTCTTCTCCAATGTCAACCTCTACTCTTACATTTTTTTCTTTTAAATTTCTTTCTAATTCAAAAGCAAAGGGTTCATATTCTTTTGAAATTGGAATAAGCTGTAGCTGAATTGGTGAAAGCCACAATGGAAAATCACCTTTATAGTGCTCTATTAAAATACCAAGCATTCTTTCTAAGCTCCCAAAGAGCGCTCTATGAATCATTACTACTCTTTTCTTTCTTCCATCTTTATCTATGTAAGAAACATCAAACCTTTCTGGTAGGTTAAAATCAAATTGTATCGTTGGTCCTTGCCATTCATTCCCATAAACATCGTTTATAAGAACATCTATTTTTGGCCCGTAGAATGCTCCTTCTTTAGCTCTAATCTCAAAACTTTTTCCTTTTTCTTTTACAGCTTCTATAAGTGCTTGTGTTGCCTTTTCCCATTGCTCCTTTGTACCAAGCGCTTTTTCTGGCATTGTGCTTATTTTTATAGAATAGTTTAGGTCAAATTTTTTCATCAAAAAATCTAGGAAATCCAAAAGGTTTTTTATTTCATCCTTTACTTGTTCTTGTGTGCAAAATATATGGGCATCATCCTGAGTAAATCCCCTAACTCTAAACAAACCAGTTAAAGTGCCTGAGAGCTCATTCCTATAAACGCTTCCAAACTCAAAATACCTTATTGGAAGTTCTTTGTAACTTCTTGTCTTTCTTTTAAAGATTAGTATATGGAATGGGCAATTCATAGCTTTTATTCCATATTCTTCATCTTCAATTTTAAACAGGAACATATGCTCTTTATAGTAATCATAATGCCCAGAGACCTTCCAAAGCTCTGCTCTTGCAATATGCGGTGTTGAAACAAGCTTATACCCTCTTTTTAGGTGTTCCTTTAATTCAAAGTCTTTAAGTATTTGAAGGAGCATAGCTCCCTCCTCTGGGTACATTATTAAACCACTCCCTACCAATTCGTTTATATAAAAAAGACCGAGCTCTTTACCGATTATCCTATGGTCTCTTTCCTTCTTTTCTTCTTCTTGCTTAAGGTATTTTTCAAGCATTCCTTCTTTTGGAAAAGATATACCATATATTCTTTGAAGCATTGGGTTTTTTTCATTACCCTTCCAGTAGGCTGTTGATGTAGAAAGTAGCTTTATTTCTTTTATTAAAGAGGTGCTATAAATATGTGGTCCTTTGCAAAGGTCTATAAAATCACCGAGCTTATAGAAGCTTATCTTTTCATTCTTATGCTCCTCAAGCAATTCTAGCTTAAAAGGCTCATTTGAAAGTATTTTTTTAGCTTCTTCATAGCTTACTTCTATTCTTTCAAATTTTAGGTCTTTCGAGGCTAAGCTTTTCATCTCTTTTTCTATTCTTTCTAAATCTTCTTGAGAAAAGCTTTTTTCAGAAAGAAAATCATAGAAGAAGCCTTCGGCTATTGCTGGACCTATTCCGAGCTTTACATTAAATAGCCTTTTAGTAGCATAAGCTAATAGATGAGCTGAGCTATGGAAAAAAATACTCCTTCCAAGCTCAGAATCAAATGTTATTGGTTCTATTTTTGAATCTTTATTAACTTTTGTTGAAAGGTCAACGGCTTCGTCGTTTAACTTTGCAGCTATCGCTTCTATTCCTAGATTTTCAAAAATTTGTTTTATCGTTACTCCTTTTTCAAAGCTATACTCCTTTTCGTTTATAATTACTTTTATTCTATCCATTCTCCCACCAGAGTAAACATAAGACTAGAGAAAAAGCAGAAACAAAAAAGGTTAAGTTGTTTGGAAGGACATCACACCCACACATCATGTTTTTGTAATTACTATTTTTAAAACTTTCTTTTATTCGGGCCCGGTGGGATTTGAACCCACGACCTTCAGCTTAGGAGGCTGCCGCTCTATCCAAGCTGAGCTACGGGCCCAAAAGCTCTTTTATTTTTTTGAAATCTTCTATTAATGCTTTTTTTGCTTCAACGTTTCCCCTTAATGCTGCTGCCGGATGGAATGTTACAAAAAAATTATAGTTTAGAGATTTATGATAACCCCTTTCTTTTAATGAAAAGCCAAATGCATTTGCTGCAACGTTACCAAGCAAAACTATTATTTTTGGTTCAACTATACTTATTTGTTTTTTTAAATATGGTAAACACATCTCAACCTCTTCCTTTGTTGGTTCTCTATTGTTAAATGGGAAGAATTGAACTACGCTGGTAATATAACACTCTCTTCTTTTTATTCTATTCTTTTTAAGAATTTCATCGAGCAATTTTCCTGCTTTTCCAACAAAAGGTCTTCTTTGCTCATCTTCTTCTCTACCTGGTGCTTGACCAACTATAAAAATTTTAGCGTTTAGGTTGCCTTCACCCGGAACGAAGTTTTCACTAAGTTGAAGTTTTTCTTCTTTTATCTTTTTTCTTATTTCATTCTCATATTTTTCGTTCAATTCTTTCATTTTTTCTTTCTTATTCAAGTAGTTAATAGCTTCTTTTAAAGCTTTTTTTGTAGTAGAGAATGAAACTTTCTTTAAAACTTCATCGAAGCCAAGCCAAACGTAGCCGATGTGTTCCGTACTAATGTTTATTTCATTTTTTTCCGTTTCACATAAAAAAAGCTTCACAATTTTTGTGACTATTTCTTTTTCTGGGGTGTAAAAAAAGTATTTTAGCGAATATTCAAAAAAATCATCTATTTTAATCTCCTCTCTTTTTAAGCCTGTCTCTTCCTCTAGCTCTCTTATAGCTGCTTCTTTCGCATCCTCATTCTTTTCGATTATTCCTTTAGGTAAATCCAACCAGCCTTTTGGGTTTTTCAAAAGGAGAAATTGTTTTGAATTTACAACAATAAAACCAGCTGAAAATTCAAATTTCAATTTACCACTCTTTTTTGTAGAATTTCTTCAAAAAGGATTACACAATTATTATTTATTTTTTTATATTCTTCTGGATAGGAAGAAATAGCTTTTATTTTTATTGTTGAGTTTGTTTCTTGTCCACTGAGGATCCCTATACTAAAGAAACCTTTTTTTGAATAGCTCTCGCCAAAAATCGCACAGAAGGTATTGTTCGCTATTCTTATATCATAAATTTCAGCTGAATAATTTTCAAAAATTAGATAAGTTGAAAAAAGAATCGATGAAGAGTTTGTTATGTTAAAAAATTGGTGTTTTAGCAATTCAATGCTACTCTCAAACATTCTATGTGGTGCAATGAGTATATAGCTTTGATTTAAAAAATAAAATTGAAAACCTCTTTCTGTAGAAAAACCAGTATAGTTTAAAAATGGTCGCGTATAGTTTATCTCTTTATTTATAGAATTCAATTCTTCAAAGGTTAAGCCTCGTTTGGGATTTTGAGAAAAGAAAAAAAGTAAAGAAAAGAAAAGAAGCAAAATAATTCTTTCCCTTCTTACTCCTTTTATTTCAAAATTTGGCTGTGTCAGTTTAAATTTTTTAAAAGAAAATATTGCAACCGCTATTCCAAGATAGAAAAAAGGTACACCACCGATATGTTGTATAATTCCTTTTGAAAGAAAGAAAAGAATTATAGAAATTCTTAGAAGATTGAAGAAAAATAAAACAAGGAAAGAAAAAATAATGAAAAACAATTTATCCTTTTTCTTCCCATCAAAAAAATAAGAAACTAAAATTATGTAAATTAAAAAAGCCAAAAAAACAGAGGGGGAAGTACACTCCTCTTTTATGGCAATATTAATACTACCATTACTAACAACTATTCCTTCTTCTTTTAGATTTAATATTTTGATAACTGGATAAAGAAAAAGGAGGTTTAATTTATTAAAATAATCGCCCAAGAAAAAGAATAGAAGAAAAAATAAAGGAACAGAAAGCAAAGAAAAAAATACTACCTTTAGGTTTACATTTCCAAATATTAGAAAATAAAATATCATCACAAAGAAGACAATGCTTAAAAGGTCAAGCCTAAAAGTATAATACAAGTAAGAAAATTTAATTTGAAGGTAAATTTGTAAAATTAAGTTCAATAACATCAAAAAGGAACTCAATGCAAGTATCGAGCTAAAACTAATTTTTTTATTTTCTTTCGTTTCTTTAAAAGAGAACATAATGAAAAATGGTAACGAAAGCAATGGTGCAATAATGTAGGAAGTAAAAACATTATCCTTTATATCAAAACCAGAGATTAGAATATTCTTTAAAAAGGCAATAAAGAAGAAAAATGGGATAAACAATATAAGAAACTTTAATTTTTCCATAAAAAATTTTACAATAATAAAAATAAATTTATTGCTCAGCCGTTGTTGGTATCTTCATCAATCAGCGGTTGTTCATCTCTTCATCGCAATTTTATTTCGTAGTTTATAAATATTTTCTTTTCTAAAAAAGAATATGCGTTATAAGCTTCTTCCACATGATGAAATTAGGTTTGTTGCCTATGGAGAAAGCTTGGAGGAGGTGATTGAGAATACTGCTTTTGCATTTTTTGATATTATAGCAAACACAAAAAAAATTGAAAATGAAAAAGTTTTTAGCATAGACCTTGAAGAAGAAACATTGGAAGATTTAATATGGAGCTTACTTAGCGAATTGCTTTGGATTATAGATGCTAAAAATGTTTTTTTAAAAGAGCTAAAAATAGAAAAGCTACAAAAAAACGAAAGATATAAGCTAAAGGCTAAAGCATATGGCTCACAAGCGAAAATAGAGCTAGGAAAAAGGGATGTAAAAGGAGTTTCGAAGAATCAACTACAAATTAAAAAAAATAAAAAATTTGAGGTTTATGTAACTTTGGATATATAGCTAAGATTAAGCTTGAAAACCCAAATGGGCCGGGAGAGATTTGAACTCTCGACCTCTTGCTTATCAGACAAGCGCTCTAACCAGGCTGAGCTACCGGCCCTTTATTTTTTTCACAAAAGAAATTTAAAAGTGTTTTTATAAATAATTTTGTGGTTAATTGGAGCAAAGCGAAAAAATAAAAAAGGTTGTTGAAGCCCTTAAAGGAAAGCTTGCTCATTTTACTTCGCAAGAAGAAATATTTGAGGAGATAAAAAAAGCTATAAAGATTATGTTTATAGAAACAAGCGATGAAGAAGCAGAAAAAATGGCAAAGGAGATTGCTTCTTTTGGAAAAATTCAAGGCCTTATCGATGACGCTGAAGCTGAAGATATAGTAATAAACGCAACTGATAACATTTTTGTTTATAAAAAAGGAAAGGTTCAAAAATTTGAAGCTCTTTCTCAAGAAGAGCTTGAGCTTACTGCAAAAAAGATGATGATGTACTCTATTTCGGAGATAAAGCGTGGAATCTATGATATTCATTTACCAAATGGTTCAAGAGCAAATATAACCGAGTCTCCAAGGGGTTATGAAATCGCTATAAGAAACTTTAGAAAGATTACTCCAAGCATAATAGATCTAATAAACCTAGGGACCTTGGATTATTCGATAGCTGCAAAACTTTGGCTTTATGCTGATGGTTTTGGTATAAGACCTGCAAACATTTTAATAGGTGGAATGCCTGGAAGTGGAAAAACAACATTGCTAAACTCAATGTTTAGCTTTTTTAAGCCTGAGGAAAGAGTAATTGTAATAGAGGATACTCTTGAACTTAACACCTCTATGCTTGAGAATTGTGTTAGGCTAGAAACAACGAAAGAATTAACTCTTGAAGATTTAGTTAAGAACGTTCTAAGGATGAGACCAGATAGAATAATAATAGGTGAAGTTAGGGGGAGGGAAGCTATAGATATGATGACTGCTATGAACATAGGAAAAATTGGTATGGGTACCATCCATGGAAGCACAGCAAGGGATATTGTTGTAAGGCTTCAAAACGCCCCTATGAATGTACCAAAACAAATAATACCTCTTATAGATTCTATTATAATAATTTCAAAAATTTTTGAAAAAGGAATAACAAAAAGGAAGATAATAGAGATAGCTGAAGTAAGTGGAATAGAAACAGAAGTACTCTTAAACCCACTTTATAAGTATGATTTTAAGCAGATGAAAGCAATAGAAACAAGTCCTAGCGTAACATATAGAGATACTCTTGCAAAGATAACTGGAATAAGCACTTATGAGATCACAAAAGAGCTTGAAAGAAGGGAAGAAATACTAAAAGTTTTAAACAAAAATGGCATCCATAAAATAGAAGAGATCTCAAAGTTTGTAAAAGAGTATTATGAAGACCCTTATAAAGCTTTAAAGAGCATTGGTAT
>JBNAVG010000001.1:41090-60770 GCA_049700355.1 Candidatus Micrarchaeales archaeon
TTAAAAATATTTTAAGAATAAATTAAAAAATAAATATATGGCAAGGTAGCTCAGCCTGGAAGAGCGCCAGACTCATAAGCCTAGCTTATGAGTGATGAGCTAAGCGATGATATCTGGATGTCGCGGGTTCAAATCCCGCCCTTGCCAAGAAAAGAGTGGAAGAAGGAAAAGAAATAATTAAATTATAAAAATAAAATAAAGATTAAGTGGGGGAGTATGGAGCTAAAGGATATTGTTGCAAGTGAAGGAATATTTCTAAAGAATAGGAATGTTCTTTCTCCCCATTATTTACCAAATACTCTTCTTTATAGGGATGAAGAAATAAATAAAATAAGGTTTGCTATAGCCCCTGCTTTAAAAGGTGAAAGGGGAAAAAACCTTTTTATATATGGAAAAACTGGAACTGGAAAAACTTGTTGCACTAGAAAGGTTATTGAAGAGATTAAACAACTGCCAGAAATAAAAACAAAAGTAAGTTATGTAAATTGTAGAGTTTATAGCTCTCGTTATAGAGTTTTTACAAAAATAATTTCAGAGCATTTACCAACTTATGCAAAGAGTGGATATGGGTTACCTTTTTTATATGAAAGGTTTATAGATTGGATCGAAGAAGATGGAAAAACTTTCATAGTTATACTGGATGAAGTAGACATGGTAAAGGACCTAGATGAACTTGTTTATACTCTTTCAAGAGCAAACGATGATATAAAAAATGGTGGAGTCTCTATGATTGGAATTTCAAACAAGGTTTCTTTTAAGGAAAGACTCGACCCAAGAACTAGGAGTACTTTGTATGAAGATGAGCTCATTTTTACCCCATATACATCTACCCAACTTTTTGGTATATTAAAGCAAAGAGTTGAAGAAGGTTTTAATAAGGATACTGTTGACGAAGAAGCACTTGCTTATGCTGCAGCTATTGGTGCAAAGGAAAATGGTGATGCTAGGTATGCTTTAAAGTTATTAGCAAAAGCTACTGAAATTGCAGAACAAAAAAAATTGAATAAGATTACAAAAAAAGAGATAGAAGAAGCTAGAAAAAGCGTTGAAGAAGAAATTGTAGATGAAGCAATAGCAACACTTCCAGAACATCAACAACTTCTTCTTTATGCGATTGCTTGTTCGAGTGAAAAAAGTTATCAAAAGTTGAACGATGGAAAAGAAAAAATTGTACTAAGTGGCGAAGCGTATTCAAGGTATTACTCAATAGCAAAAGGATTAAAGAAAGAGCCAAAAAGTTCAAGATGGTGTAGAGAGTACATAAACGACCTTGAATCCCTTGGAATAATCAAAACTCAAGAATCTGGAAAGGGTATAAGAGGCCATACAAAATTGATTACTCTCCTTTATCCAGCAGAAAAGATAAAAAAAGTTATACAAAGGAAATTCAGCTTATAGCAAAGCTTTCTTTTTTATAGTATATAGGGGTATACAACTCTTTACTCATGGCTAAACCAACTACTGAAAAGAATAAAAATAAACTTAAAGGTATGAAGAATGGTTGAGCAGTAAAACCAAAATATGCGAAAGTAATGAATGAAATTAATAGTATAATGCTTCCAAATTTAAAACTCCATTTTGCCTGCATCAAAATTGCTATTGCAAGAAAAGGAAAAAATAACGTTTCGAGTATTGTAACAGAATAAACATAGTTTTGTATTAAATCAGAGAACAATGTAGTATCATGCTCCAACAATCTTAAGATAATATTCGATATTATACTTCTTTCAATGTAAACATAGAAAAGAAACGAAAACAAAAGGAGAAAAGCTGAGAGTGTCGAATAAAAAACTTGTTCTTTTTGTTTTTTTCTTTGAACTTCTTCACCAAAAAGTTTTACAAAGCATTCTTCGCAATAATACTTTCCTTTATACTCTATTAAGCATGCATAGCAAAATGGTCTTCCACATTCTGCACAATGTGCAAAAGCTTTTCTCCATGGATGGTTTACACAATACTCTACCTCTTTCTTCTCTTTTTTGTAACCCTCTAATATTTTAAGCTCTACCATCTCTTACCCTTCTTTGCAAGTTCTTTTTTCTTTTGGAATATACCAAGAGTTTTTGCACAACTTATACAATAGTATACTTTCCTTTTTTCAAAATACTTTTTATCATCTTTTGTTTTCAAGTCCGTAGAGAAGAAAACTGGTTTATAGAATTCTACTGCTTTATTTAATGGAATTCTTCTTCCACATGCATCGCATACTACAAGTCTTTCCCTTCCTCGCATGTTTTCTTTTCAAATTTGTATTAAAAATATTTAACTTTTCTTAATTATTTTATTTTTAAAAAAAGAAAGAAAAAAATGGATGAGCTACAGATAGGAGAAATATTTGGTATTAAAATCAACCTTCATATAACATTTATTTTTCTTATTGCAATTTCTGCGATTTTTGGGTTAACTGCTTTACTTTTTTTATTTTTATTGTT
This sequence comes from Candidatus Micrarchaeales archaeon, assembly GCA_049700355.1. GTDB lineage: Archaea > Micrarchaeota > Micrarchaeia > Micrarchaeales > JBNAVG01 > JBNAVG01. Next base: position 43,523 of record JBNAVG010000001.1, read on the forward strand.
TGGTTCCGTTTTTCTTCATGAACTTTCACATTCAATATCTGCAAAAAATAACGGATTGCATGTTAAAAAAATATTGCTTCTCCCCCTAGGTGGTCTTTCTGAAATCAAGGAAAACGAAATTCCTAGCGATATAGAGATAAAAGTAGCTTTAGTGGGACCAGTTTTTAATTTATTTCTTAGCTTTCTTTCAGCGGCATTTGCTTCAATTTCGATACCTCCATTTGCTACATTATTTCAGTATCTATTCATGATAAACCTTTTGCTTGGAGTTTCAAATTTAATCCCAGCTTTTCCTTTTGATGGTGGAAAGGTATTTAGAGGAGTACTCTCAAAAAAACTAAACTTTTTTGAAGCAACAAATTTAGTAAAAAAATTGGGGGATTTTATAATAATAATGATATTCTTTATTTCTGTACTTTGGAGTTTTTTTGCAAACGATTTCTCCTTTTTAATCTGGAACTTGCTTATAATCTTAATGGTTTATGAAGCTGGTAATTACGAAGTAGAAATCGCTAGTTTAAGAATGGAGCTTGTAGGGGTTAATGCAAAAGATGCTTTAGAAAAAAGGTTTGTTTTTGTGGATGAAAACGAAAAAGTAAATAATATATTAGGGTTGCTCAAAAAGCATTATTATATACTTTTAAAAATTAAAAATTCTTTTTATGTTGTAGACCCTTTTCTTATAAAGGATAAAGAACAAAAAGTAAAAGAAGTTGCAAAGGAAGTACCTACGATAACAAAAAACAGTAAGCTGTTTAATGCTATCCAAGCGTTAAAGGATTTTGGTGTTTTAGTAGTGTTGGATAAAAGAAGAGTCATAGGTTTGGTTACTCCCCTTTCAGTAAAACTTTTAAGATTAAAAATTAAGAATAATAAATGAAAATAAAATAATGATTTTATGCTCTACATAAGGCGACTGATGCTGCATAACTTTAAATCTTTTAAAAAAGGAAATATTGAGTTTACAAAAGGGTTAAATGGTATAATAGGACCAAATGGGAGTGGAAAAAGTACTATATGCGATGCTATACTCTTTGTTCTTGGGGAAAACTCTCTTTCAAGGTTAAGAGTAAATAAAGTAAACAAACTAATAAACGATTCAGCAAAAGCTACCCAACCAATAGCAAGTGTAAAGCTTGAGTTTGATGGAGAAAGAAAAACTGAAATTAAAAGAATAATTAGATTTGATGGTAAAACAAAAATTTACATGGATGGAAAAAGAGTAACAAGAAAAGCACTTTTAGATTTCTTGTTTTCTCTTGGAGTATCAACTGGTCCGATGAATAGTATAACACAGGAGGAGATTATAAAAGTAATAAACATGAATCCAAAAGAAAGAAGAATGTTGATAGATGAAATTTCTGGTATAGAAGAATTTAACGCTAAAAAAGAGGAAGCTCAAAAGGAGCTAGAAAAAGTTGAACAAAGGCTAAGCGAAGCTAATATTTTGCTAAACGAAAGATTGGGTTATTTAAAAGAGCTAGAAAAAGAAAGAGAGCAGGCTTTACTATATAAGGAGTTAGAAGAAAAAATAAAAAGACTAAGTTTTGCTTTAATAAGCTTTGACCTTGAAGAAAACAAAAGAAACTTAGAATCACTAATAAAACAAGAAGCTGAAAAAAATTTAAAAAAAGAAAAGCTTGAAAAAGAAATATTAAGGAAAAAAGAAGAAATAGAAAAAATAAAATCGCTCGTAGATGAAAAATTAAAACAAATAAATGTATTGAGCTTAGAAAAACAAAACTTTTTTGAGAAGAAACAAGAAATAGAAAAGGAAATAGAGGTTAAAAAATATAAGAAATCAAAGCTTGAAGAGGAGATTAAAAAACTTGAATTACAAAAGAAGGAAATCGAGGAAAAACTTAGAAAGGAAATAGAAAATGAAATAGAAATTTCAAAAGAAATAGAAAAAATTAAGGAAGAAATAAAGCTCAGTGATGAGGAAATTGTTGATGAGAGAGAAATCGAGGAAAAAAGAAACAAACTATCTTCGGAAAAGGCAAAACTTCTTTTGATTCTTGAGGAAAAAGAAGAGAAAGAAGAAAGTAAAATCGATGAAATCGAGGAAAAAATAAAAGGTTTAGAGAGTAGCATCGATGAAAAAAGAAAGGAAATCTATAAAATTGAAAAAGAGGTTGAAGAAAAAATAAAAGAAAAGGAGGAAGTTGATAAAAAAATATTCGAAGAAGAGATAAAAGGAAAAGGAAAGGTTTATGATTTTGTTTCTAAACAAGATGGAGTTTATGGAAGTGTTGGTGAATTAATAAATTTTGATAAAAAATATGAAAAAGCAATAAATGCTTGTGCATCTTCAAGGATGAACTATTTTGTTGTTGAATCCATGGATGTTGCAAACAGGATAATTAAAAGCTTAAACGAGAAGAGGATAGGAAGGGCAAGCTTCATTCCTTTAAAAGAATTGGTTACAACTAAAAGAGAAAATGGGAGCTTAGCTGAATTTATAGATTATGATAAAAAATTTGAGAAAGTTATAAACTTTTTGTTTGGTTCAACTTTCCTTGAAGACTTTGAAAAAATCAAAAATAGCCCTGGAAAAAGGTATGTAACGATTGATGGAACACTTGTTGAAAGCTCATGCATAATTACTGGCGGCTACATAGAAACCATAAATTTTGGTGAATTAAAAAGAAAACAAAAAGAGCTCCAAGAGGCTATAGAAGAAAAAAATAAGGAAATCGAAGAAAGAAGAAAGGAAGTATCAACTCTTGAGCTCAAAAGAATGGAGCTTAAAACTCTTCTTGAATACGAAAGCAATAGGATTAAAAGTATAAAAGAAAAGAATGAAGCTTTGAGAAAGAAAAAGGAGGAAGCTAAAAAAAGAATAAGCGAAATAGAAAAAGAAGAGGAAGAATTAAAGAAGAAAAAACCAGTAGGGAGAGAAGAAATTGAAAAGAGAGTTGCTTTTTCAAAGCTTGAATTAGAATTGAAAAACATTAAAGAGAGGGGGGAAGAGGAAAAAAGAAGAATTCAAGAGATTGAAGGAGAATTGGAAAAGATAAAAGTTGAAAAAGAGAAAGTAGAAGAAGAATTGATAAACCTTGAAAATGAGTTAAAGCAACTTAAGGCACCTGAGGAAATAGAGCCATTGTACAAAGAGTATCAACAACTCCAAGAAAAAGAAAATGTTTTTGCGAACGAAATTGGTTCGATTCAAAAAGAATTGGACTATTTGAATGAAGAGGTAAATAGGATAAGGATAAAAAAAGCTGAAATAGAGATGAGAACAAAAGACCTCCTCTCTGAAATTGAAGGTTTTAAAGAAAAGTTTGATGCATTCATAAAAAGTGAAGAAGAAAGAAAAAAAGTTGAAGAAGAATTGGAAAACACTAGGAGAAAAATCCAAGAATTAAAAAATGTAAATTTTCTTGCAATACAAGCTTACGAAGAAAAAAGCAAGGAAGTAAAAGAAGTTGAGGAAAAAGTCGAAAGAATAAAAGAAGAAAAAGAAGCAATAATAAAGATGATAAAGGAGATAGAAGAAAAAAAGAATAGAATCTTTAGAGAAAATTTTGAAAAAGTAAATGAGAACTTTAAAAAACTTTATTCTTATATTTTCAATGATACAGCAGAACTTTATCTTGATAAACCTAGAGAACCATTCTCATCAGGACTTTATATAAAAGTTAAGAAAGTAAAAAGGGATGAAGAAAGCTTTTCTGGTGGTGAAAAAACGATTCTTTTTCTTATCCTTCTTTTCTCCATACATTTTGTAAAAAACCTTCCATTCTATCTTTTGGATGAAGTAGATGCTCCTTTGGATAAAGAAAACATAAAAAAAGTTTTTGAATTGATTAAAAAAATTTCAAAAGAAACAAATACTCAATTTATAATCGTTACTCATAATGACCTTTCAGTAAAGTACATGGATACTCTAGTTGGTGTTACAAAAACAAACGAAGGGTCAAAGGTTTATGGAATAGACTTAACAAAACTAACTTCTACAGCCTTCCAACCTCAAGGGCTCTGAGGATTTTCGATTGCTTACTACCAACTATTATCTTAACCAATGCAATTTCAGCCCTTCTTATCTCTTCTTCGCTACCTATTAAAGCAATCGTTTTTCCATATATGGCAATTTTTGCCCCAGTAATCCTTTCTATTTCCTTCTTCACCTTTCCTTTCCTTCCTATCACTCTGCTTTTTACCCTTCTAATTTGGTTCTTATTGTTAACGTAATCCTTAAGCTCTATAACCTTAAAATATTTGTTTTCATTGCAAAGTTCAAGCGCATCTTTAATCGAAAAGCCTCTTCCAAAAGCTACTACAACATTTTTTGCTATGTATTCATTAAAACTATTCTCAGAGTTTATAAAAATTTCTCCCTCTTTTATGTATATTCTACATTTTAAGATTTTTTCAACATTTTTTAAACTTTCTCTAAATTTTGAAAGTCTTTCTTCAGGTATCCTACAACTCTGCATTTTATTATTTCTCTAAAACTCTTAAAAATCTTTTATTTTTAGTGCTTATGCTTATTTTATACTTATACTATTCTTTGCTATTTTAACCAATAATTTCTTAAAAAACAAAAAAGAAAAAGAAATGTGAGAAACAAAAACAACATTATTGCACATGAGCTTATTGGTTTAAATGTCGAAGTTGTAAATTGTAGTGACCCTTATCAAATTGGTAATAAAGGGAAAATTATTTATGAAACAAAAAACTTAATAATAATAAAGAAAAAAGAAAAAATAATAAAGTTAATAAAGAAAAATTGTGTATTTAAATTTTATTTGCCTGATGGAGAGGCAATAGTTAAAGGTGAAGACCTAGCTTATGACCCTGTAAAGAGGACTGAGAAAAATATAAGAAAAGTGAAAAAATGGTAGAATGTAAGGATAAAAACTGCCCAATCCATGGGGAGATTAAAGTTAGGGGGAGGTATATAATAGCAAAAGTTGTAAGTACAAAAACACCTAAAACTGCTGTTGTAGAAAGAGAATTTGTTAGGTATATTCCAAAGTATGAAAGGTATATAAAAGCAAAATCAAGAATACATTGTCATAACCCAGAATGTATAAATGCTAAGGTTGGTGATATAGTAAAAATAGGTGAAACAAGAAGAATAAGTAAAACAAAATCTTGGGTAATTGTTGAAATAATTAAAAAAGGTGAAGAAGCATGAAAGGAATAGCAACAAAAATACCAAAATCACTTCCTATAGGAGCTTATGTAAAATGTATAGATAATAGTGGGGCTAAAGTACTTTATATTATAGGTGTTTTGGGTTGGAAAGGAAAACACAATAGAATGGCTTCTGCTGGAATAGGAAACATCGTAATAGCTTCTGTAAAAAAGGGTAATGAAAAGATGGTTAAAAAAATAGTAAAAGCAATAATAGTAAGACAGAAAAAGGAGATAAGAAGAGCTAATGGTATAAGGATAAAATTTGATGATAATGCAGCAGTAATCGTTGATGTGACACAAATTCATGCAAAGGCTCCTGTTGCTGGTGGAAACATCCTACCAGTTGGGACTGAAATAAAGGGGGTTATTCCGAGAGAGATCGCTGAACTCTATCCAAAGGTTGCTGCGATTGCAACAAAGGTGGTATAATGAAAAAACCTAAAAGTGGAAAACCAAGGAAACAAAGAAAATTTCTTTTTAATGCTTCTTTACATTTAAGACAAAAATTTTTACACGTTCACTTAAGCAAAGAGCTTAGGGAGAAGTATAAAAAGAGAAGTATTAGAGTAAGAAAAGGGGATATTGTAAAGGTTATTAGAGGGAAATTTAAAGGAAAAACTGGAAAAGTGCTTGGTGTAGACCTTTCAAGAATGTTTGTTTATATTGAAGGTATAAGCAGAAAACCATCAAGAAAGGAGAAAGCTGAAAAACCGATTCCTTTCAGACCAGCAAACCTTGAAATAATCTCCTTAGACCTAAGCGATAAAAGAAGGGGTGAAATTTTAAATAGGTGAAAGCATGGCAAGAAAAGGGGGAAAAAGACATTTAAAAAGAATTGCTGTATCAAAAAAGTTAAAAGTTCCAAGGAAAGGGTTTAAGTATATAGTAAAACCGTTGCCAGGTAGGCATAAGCTTGTGGAAAGCATTCCTTTACTCGTAGTCATAAGAGATTATTTAAAACTTGCAACAACTGCAAAAGAAGCAAAGAAGATTATTAAAAATGGTGAAGTTTTTGTAGATGGGGAACCAATAAAAGAAGAAAAGTTTGGTGTTGGGCTTTTTGATATAATTGAAATACCAAAACTAAAAATAAAAAAAAGAGTAGTACTTGGAAATAAAGGAGTTTTAGAACTTAGTGATATAAGCGAAGAAGAGGTAACAAAAAAACTATGCATGATAAAAAATAAGTATTATAATAAAGGAAAAATAATGATAACCCTTCATGATGGAAGGAACGTTGAAGCCGATAATTCTTTTCACGTAGGTGATTCTGTAATATTTAATGTAAAAAGTAAAAAAATAGAAAAACATCTTCCATTAAAAGAAAACAGCAAATGTTTGGTACTCAGTGGAAAATTAACTGGAAGGGTAGTAAAAGTTAAAAAAATAATAAGTGGGAGTGCAACAACACAAAAAAATGCTTTAGTCGAGATTGAAAATGAGGAAAGGGTTATACCAACAAAAAGTTTATGCGTTATCGAGTAGAGTGAAAAAATGATTTACATTGAAAAAGTTGTAATAAACATCGGAACTGGAGCAAGTGAAGAGAAAGCGCAGCATGCATCAACAATTTTAGAGAGGCTTACAAAAAGAAAGGTAGTTTTAGCTCGTGCAAGAAAAAGAATACCAAGCTTTGGTATAAGAAAAGGAAGTATAATCGGGGCTTATGTTACTCTACGTGGAAAAGAGGCTGAGTCTTTCTTACAAAAAGCATTGGAAGCAGTTGGAAGAAAAATAAAAGAGAGGAGTATAACAACAAACACATTTACCTTTGGTATAAAAGAATATATAGACCTTGGCTTGAAGTATGACCCAAAGATAGGGATGCTTGGTATGGATGTTTGTGTAACATTTGCTAAAAAAGGAGCTAGAGTTGGTAAAAGAAAAAGGAAAAGGAGTAAAATAGGAAAGAAGAATTTTGTTACAAAACAAGAAATAATAGAGTTCTTAAAGGAAAAAGGAGTAAATATAATAAGTGAGTGATATGGTAAAAATATCACCTGAAGAAAGGTTAAAAGGAAAGGGAAAAAGAAAATGCCAGATTTGTGGAAGTAGTAGAGGGCTTATAAGAGCTTATAATTTATATATATGCAGAAGATGTTTCAGAAAAATGGCAGAAGACCTTGGGTTTAAAAAATATGGAAATGGGTAGGTAACATGGTTGACCATCTTGCAAACGCTCTAAACACAATAAAAAATAATGAAATCAAAGGAAATGCAGAATGTGTAATAAGGCCTTCTACAAAAATAATAAAGAATGTACTTAAGGTTTTAAAGGAGAATGGTTATATTGAAGATTTTATTGAAGTTCAAACCGAAATAGCTAATTTAAAAGAGATAAAAGTAAAACTTTGTGGAAAAATAAATGAATGCAAAGCAATAAAACCAAGGGCCAGTATTACTTACAAAGAGCTTCAAAAATATGAAGAAAGGTATATACCAAGTAGGGATGTTGGTTTACTAATAATATCAACCCCAAAAGGATTAGTTACAAATAAACAAGCAAGAGAACTAAAAACTGGCGGGGTTTTAATTGCATATGTTTACTGATAGCATGGAAGTAAAAGTTGATGGTAACAAAATAATAGTAAATGGTAATTTAGGTAGTGTAGAAAAGGAGTTTGACCCAAGAATAGTAAGGATAGAAGTAAAAGATGGTAAAGTAGAGGTAATACCATTGGTAAAGAATAAAAAGAAAGCAAAGATGATAAAAAATACTTACCTAAGTTTAATAAAACAAATGGAGGAAGGGGTAACAAAAGGTTATGAGCAAATTATGGAAGTTGTTTTTTCTCATTTTCCAATAAGTTTGGAAGTAAAAGGAGACAAGCTTATAATAAAAAACTTATATGGTGAAAGGATCCCAAGAGAAGCAAAAATAGTAGGAAAAACAAAAATAGAAATAAAAGGAAAAAATTTAAGAGTTTATGGTATAGATAAATATGAAGTGTTTCAAACAGTAGCAAACATAATGCAAGCATGCAAACAGAATAAGTTTGATCCAAGAGTATTCCAGGATGGAATCTATCCGGTGGAAAAATGAAAGCAAAAGAAGTAAAAGAAAAAATAAAAAAAATGAAAAAGAAGAAACCGAAGTTTGTTAGAAGTAATTATGGAAGGAGTAAAAGAAAAAGAGTAAAAGAAAACTGGAGAAAACCAAGGGGAATAGACAATAAAAAAAGAATAGGGAAGAAGTATGCTGGAAAAAGGCCAAAGATTGGTTATAAAAATCCTGAGGAGATTAGGTTTAGAAGGAGGAGTGGAAAGCTAGAATTTTTAGTGCATAATACTCAAGAATTACAAAAGATACCTTCAAAAGAAGAGTATATAGCTGTAATAGCTCATAATGTTGGAAAGAAAAAAAGGGTTGAAATCGTAGAGCTTGCTAAAAAGCTTGGTATAGAAGTTGCAAATGGGTAAGAAAATGAAAGAGATAAAATTAAAAGAAATCGCTTCAAAAATTTTGAAGGTTGGTGTAAGTAGAGTAAGGATTTTGCCTACTGCAATTGAGGATGTAAAAAAAGCATTGACTAGAAATGATGTTAAAAAATTGATAGAAGAAAAAAAGGTTTTTGCGATAGAAGAAAAGAAAAAAATGAAAAAGGAAAGAAAAAAGAAAGGGCTAAAAAAAGGAAGTAGAAAGGCTAGGGAAAGCGTAAGATGGGAGGATAGAGTAAGGGCTCAGAGAAGGCTTATAAAAATGCTAAAAGCAAAAGGGGAAATAACAAATGAAACATTTAAAAAAGTTTATAAGTTAATAAAAAGTGGGAGCTTTTCTTCAAGGGCTAGCTTACTAACTTTTCTTAAAGACCAAAAGCTTTTAATTGAAAAGGAGGAAAAGGGCAAAGAAAAGGAGAAGGGTGAAAAGAATGTTTAAAAGAAGAAGAATCGGGGTAACAAATTATAGAAAAAGGCTTGCATTGTTAAAGAGTAATAAACCCAGGCTTGTTGTTAGAAAGAGTAATAAGCATATAAAGGTTCAATTTATTGAATATAACCCAAAAGGTGATAGAGTAATCTGTGAAGCAAACTCAAAAGAGCTTAGCCATGTATTTCCAGAAAGAGCAAACATCCCAACAGCATATTTAACTTCTTTACTTGCTTCAAAAAGGGCTTTGAAAAAAGGAGTGAAGGAATTTGTTCTAGATATTGGTTTAACAAGGCCTTCAAAAAACAATTTTTGTTTTGTTGCTGCAAAAGCAGCTCTTGATGCTGGGTTGAGCTCAAATTTTGGTAGCGAAGTTGATGAAAAAAGGATAAAGGGGGAGCACATAAAAAACTATGCTTTACTTTTGAAGAAGCAGGACCCAGAAAAGTATAAAAGACAGTTTTCAGAATATTTAAAACAAAACTTTTTGCCAGAAGAAATAGACAAAGTTTTTGAGGAAGCGAGGAAGAAGGTGTTAGAATGGAATGGCAGCCAAAAACAGAAATAGGAAGAAAAGTAAAGAATGGTGAAATAAAAAGCATCGATGAGATTTTGGATAGTGGAAAGAGGATAAAAGAAGTTGAGATCGTTGATTTTCTTTTACCAAATTTAAAAAATGAAATAATTGAAACTAGGAGCGTACAAAGGATGAGTGATAATGGAAGAAAAAGGAAATGGAGAGTTGTTGTTGCTGTTGGCGATGAGAATGGTCATGTTGGCGTAGGAATAGGAAAAAATGAAGAAAAAAGACCTGCTATTGAAGCAGCAATTAGAAATGCTAAACTAAATTTAATAAAAGTTCCCTTAGGGTGTGGTGCATGGGGTTGCAATTGTAATGAGAAGCATTCCATACCAATAGCAATAAAAAAGAATCTAAAATCTTTTGAGCTTATACTTAAACCAGCACCAAGAGGAGTTGGTATTTCTGCTGGTGAAACTGTTGCAAAGGTTTTGAAGCTTGCTGGAGTTAAAGATGTTTGGAGTTTTAGCAGAGGAAAAAGAGGGAATAGAATGAACTCTGCCATTGCTACTTACCTTGCTTTGAAAGAGATAAGCTCTAAGAAAAAATCTGTTGTGGTATCTTGAAAATATTCGCTGTTAGGCTTAAAGGGAGAATAGGAGTAAGGAAGGAGATTAACGCTACTCTTGATGCTCTTGGGCTTAAAAGAAGGTTCAATGCTATAGTTGTTGATCCAACACCAAACATTTTTGGTATGCTTAAAAAAGCTCAAAACTATATTGCTTATGGTGAAATAAGCGAAGAGAACTATTCAAAGATTCTTTTGCTCCCTTCTTCACTTAAAAAAGAAAAAAACAATAAAATTTTTCTAAGGCTTCCACCACCTAAGTTTGGGCTAAAGAGAAAAATAAAGCATCTTTTCCCAAAGGGAGAAGCTGGTTATCATGGAAAAGAAATAAATTATTTGATTGAAAGATTCTTGCTAAACGTGAAAGCATGAAAAGGAAGGAAAAAAGGAGTAGAAAATACCTTGGTTCAAGGACTTGGGGAGCCGGGAATACGAAGAATAGAAGAGGGAAAGGTTGTAGAGGAGGTAAAGGAATGGCTGGCTCCTTTAAGCATCGTTATACTTTAATAACAGCTATAGGCAAAGAAAAAATAAAAAAATTGAAGAAGGGTTTTGTTTCAAAAAAGGAAAAATTGAAAGAGATAAACCTTTTTGAAATTGAGAAGATTGTAAACAAAACAAACAAAAATGAATTGTTTTTGAGAGGTTATAAAGTCCTTGGTGAAGGGGTTTTGAAAAAGCCAATTACTATTTATGCTTCAGCCTTTTCAAAAGGAGCTTTGGAAAAAATAGAAAAGGCTGGAGGAAAAGCAGTTATAAAAACAGAAGAGTAAAGAATATTATGAGAATTGCATTCTTCACAGACTCTTACTTACCAACTTTTGATGGAGTCACTAGAGCAGTAATAAATTTTAGGAAGGGTTTAGAGGAGCTTGGAAACGAAGTTTATGTTTTCGCGCCAAAACAAATTGGGAAAAAGGTAAAAAGGGAAAAAAGGGTTTTTTATTATCCTGGTATTCCTTTTAAACCTTATCCAAACTATACCATTCCAATTCTTCCTTTACCGCCAATTCTTAAAATAAAGAAAATAAAACCAGAGATAATACACTGCCATGGTATCGCTCTTTTAAGCTTTTGCGGTTTGCAAGCAAGCAAGATTTTTAATACTCCTTGCGTTTCTACCTTTCATACTTATTTTCCAAAAGCTTTACATTATATCCCTTTTTCGAGTAAACTGAGGAAACAAACATTAAAAAGCATTTGGGCTTATACGAGGTTTTTTTTAAACTCCTCTGATATAGCGATCGCACCAAGCAATTTTATAAAGGAAAAATTAAAAAGTATTGGAGTAAGAAGAATCGCTGTAGTTCCAAATGGTGTTGATATAAAAAAGTTTTCAAAAGGAAACGGGAAAAAAATAAGGAAAAGGTATGGGATAAAAGAAAACGAAGAAGTGGTATTATACCTTGGAAGGCTTGCAAAAGAAAAAAATATAGATTTGCTCCTAAAGGCTTTTTCATTGTTGAAAAATGAAAAAAATATAAAACTAATGATTAGTGGTACCGGTCCCGAAGAAAAAAAACTAAGAAAGCTTGCAAGAAAGTTAAACGTAAATGCAATCTTTACAGGTTTTGTAAAAGAAGAGGAAATAGCGGATTTCTACTCCTCCTGCGATGTATTTTGTATTCCTTCATCTTTTGAAACACAGGGTCTAGTTGCTATAGAAGCGATGGCAAGCGGCAAAGGTGTTTTAGCTTTAAACTCCATGGCTTTAAGAGAAGTAATAAATAAAAAGAATGGTATTCTATTTAATAAGGATTATAAAGAACTAAGCGAAAAGATTTTAATAGCATTGGAGAAAAAAGAAGAGTATAGAGAAGGGGCTTTAAAAACAGCCTGTGAATACTCGATAGAGAATACTACAAAAAAACTTTTAAAAGTTTATGAAAGGGTGAAGCCTTGAACGAGGGTACGAGTGATGAAAAAGAAAAAATCGTGCAAGAAATGACAAAATTAAAAAATTTCCTCAATTCAAAAAGGGTAGAGGTAAAACTTTATACAAACTTACTTGAGAAGAAGAAAAAAGAAGAGAACATAAGGCCTTTAAGGAAATTAATTAGAATGAAAAAAAATCTAGAGTTTAGGATTTCCGTAGAAGCAAGGACAAAAGAAGAAGAAAAACGTTTAATAAATGAAATTGCAAAGATTGAAGAAGAGATCAAGAAAGCAAGGGAAATAAAAAGAATAGAAAGAAAGATAATGCTAATAGGAAAGGATATAGAAGAGACTTTAGCAAAGATAAAAGAGCTTAAAAAGAAAATCTCAAAACCAAAAGAAAAGAACAACAATAAAGAGTTTAGAGTAGAAGATATAGTAACAATAAAGAAAAAAGATTAAGTTTTTTCCTGTTTCGTATATATTTTTATATTTGGGGGCAGCCTAAAAACGTTTCCAATTCTTTGAGCATAGATCTCTTTAACCCCTCTTTTTGAAGCTTCTTCTACAAGCCTTTGAGTTACTACTCCATCGAGCACTATAGCATAAGGAGATTTTTGAGTTTCATAAATTGCTGATAAGAGCTCTCTGATTGGCATTTCTTTCAATAAGTTGCCGTTTGCATCATAAAACCTTGCCCTTAATGTGTTTCTAAGCTCATCCAATGCATTCATTAAGTTTTGGGTTGCCATACCATATAAAACTGGTTTTTCTTCATTTTCTTCCTCCTTCTTACCCTCTTCTTCGATTTCTTCTGTTGTAAATTCTTGTATAGGTTTAATTTCTTCTTCGCTCAAATCCTTTTCATATCCCTCTTCTTCCTTTTCTTCCTCTTCTTTTTCTAAAGCTTTATTCTCTATAACGGGTACTTTGTTCCTTAGCGCTTTTATTATTTCTTTCTTTGTTAGCTCTTCAACTTCTTTACCTGCCGGCGCCCTTGCTATAAAATCTACTTCTGCAACCCTTGTAAGCTCTTTTATTATCATTTCTCCTCCCCTATCTCCGTCAACGAAAAGTGTAGCTTCTTTCTTTCTGCAAAGCTCTATTATTGTTTTTGGTACTGTTGCTCCCCCCATCGCTATGCAGTTTGTTATTCCATTCCTTAGAAGGTTTATTACATCAGCCCTCCCTTCAACTATTATTATCTCGTTTTCTTTGTCTATATCTGGGCCTGCGGGAAGCTTCTCTTCGCCATACTCAACAACTTCGCTTATTTTTACTTCTTCTTTTATTTTTTCAGTTAATTCTTTTGTATCCGGTATTTGGGTAGAAACAAGTTCTTTTAGAAGCTCTTTTGAACGTTGTAAGATCTTCCTTCTTTTTTCGTTTCTTGTATCCTCTATTCTTTCTGTTATTATTCTAGCCTCGAATGGACCAACTCTATCAACAATTTCTATGGCAGCACCAAGAATGCTCGTTTCAACCATATCTAATGAAGAAGGTATTATTATTTTACCAAAAGTTTTGTTGCCCCTTGTTGTTAGATTAATCTCTATCCTTCCAACTTTACCGCTTCTCTGTAATTCACGAATATCAAGCTCTTCACCAAGCAATCCTTCGGTTTGTCCAAAAATTGCACCAACTACATCGCTTTTTTCAACTAGGCCATCTACTTCAACATTAGCGTAGATTACATATTTTACAATCTCTAGATATGTTTTTCCCATTCAACCACCATCTTTAAAAACCTTTTATAACTTTCTTCAACTTTTTTACATCCAAAGATACTTAAAAAATGGAATGAAACATCACAAACTGAATTGTTTTTTTCATAAGAAAATGAAAAAGTTTTTTCTTTAAGTTTTTCACCACCTTTATCAAGGTCAAAGATTATTGCAATTTTCTTAAAACTTTGTTTTGAATTAAAATACTCATAGCTAGTTTTAACTTTTTTTATTCCTAAACTCTCCAAGGCTATTTTATCTTTTTTCCCCTCTACGACAACGAAATCAAAAGAATTGAGAAAATTAAGCATATTAAACACTCTTTTTCTTTCTTTTTCAAAGGATGATGAAAATCCATGCATTTTTTTCTCAAAATATGTATTTAATTTTTACTTATACCAAGTAAAAATTGTGCAAACTTAAACAATGCCTTGCTTCTATGTGAAACTTTATCTTTTTCTTCTCCAAGCTCCGCAAAAGTTTTTGAATAACCATTTGGTATAAATATTGGGTCGAAGCCAAAACCAGATACCCCTCTTTTTTCCTTTGCGATTTTACCTGTAACCTCTTCATAAAAGATTAAAGGTTCTTTAAGGGAATGGCTTATAAAAGCGATACTTGAAGCAAAATACGCATCTCTAGCTTCTTCTTTTTCCATAAGCTTTAATATGCCTTCACAACCTATAGTCCTATAAACAAAGGCTGAATAAGCACCTGGGAAACCATTAAGGGCTTCGATAAAAAGACCTGCATCTTCTACAAAAAGAGTTGTATTGAGCTTTTCAAAAGCCTGGGTGGCTTTAATCCTTGAAACTTCTTTTATATCATTGTCCTTTGGTTCTATGATTTTTATTGAAATTTGTTTTACTCCTATTCCAAACTGTGAAAGTATTCTTTTAGCTTCTTCAAATTTATTTTTATTCCCAGTGACAAAATTAACAATCATTCGACCACTTTTTTATTTAGTGTTCAAAGAATAAAAATTTTCTTAAAAAGTAAAATATTTTAATGTTTTATTCTAAATAAAAGCATGGCGACCAGAGATTATGAAGAAGTTGTTTTAAATTCTTTAACCAATGATGAAAAAATAATAAACAAAGGTATGCTCCTTCTTCCATTGCTTATAGCAAATTCTTCAAAGGAAAATAAAATATTCGCAATCTCAAACGCGAGAATTCTCGGAAAGGAAATCTTTTCGATAGTAAATGGTGATAATTCTAAACTTGAAAATTTTGCAGAAAAAGCATTCATTGGAAGAATAAAAATATCAGCCATTGGGAACGAAGAAGCAATTGTTTTTAGCGAAGAAGAAAATCCATTTCTTGCAAGCTTACTTTCTGGTTATTTTTCAAGCTTTTTTTCAAAACCGATAGGGTTTAAAAAAATCGGAAACGGTGTAATCAAATTTTCTTCCGATTCTGGGTTTGATTATTCTATAAATGAAAATGAAATTTTTAAAAATTTTTTTGAAATATTGAGAAAAGAGTATATTCACGGTAACTTCATAAAAGAAAAAGTATTTGTACTTCAAATCCTTCCCTTCCTTAAACAAAAAAGAAAATCTGTAGCAAAAATCATGCAAAGATTGGGAAGTGAAAACAATTCAAGAGATATAAAACTACTCGAAGCTGAGTTAAAACTTATGGGGTTTAAAGTTTCTTTGGAAGAAAAAGAAAATAATTTCATTGCAAAAATAACTCCAAAATTAGATATTGGCTTAGCAAATGAAGCATTTCTCATTGAGAATTTCTTAATCGGAGCTTTAAAAAAAGCTTATAGAAAAAGCTTTAAGATAAAAAGAACTCTGTTGAGAACCAGGAAAGCGGATAAAGTAGTTATCGAATTTAAAAAGAGTTTCTTTCCTCTATAAATTATAATTTTATTTGTACTTTGAATAAATCGCAAAATTAATAAATTTAAAAATAAAAAATTTAAAATGCAACCGATACTTGCAATAAACTTTAAAGTTTATCCGACAAGCTTTGGGGATAAAGGTATTACAATAGCAAAAGCAGCAGAAAAAGTAGAAAGAGAAACTGGAGTAAAAATAATTCTATGCGTACCATCTACTGAGATTTCTAGAATTTCAAGTAAAACAAATGTAGAAATTTTTGCCCAACATGTAGACTCTTTATTACCAGGAGCTGGTACTGGTTATGTAACCGTTGAAATGCTAAAAGAAGCCGGGGCAAAAGGATCCATTCTTAACCATAGTGAGCATAGGTTGAGGATCGATGAGATAGAGGAAACAATCAAAAGATTAAAGGAAAATGGATTAAAAAGCTTAGTTTGTGGAAACACTCCAAATGCAACTGCTTGCTGTGCTTTGTTAGGTGCAGATATTGTTGCAATGGAACCGCCAGAGTTAATAGGCTCTGGAATAAGCGTATCAAATGCCAAACCTGAACTTATAACAGAAACAATAAAAAAGATAAAAGGTTTAGGGCTTAAAACTAAAATACTTGTAGGTGCGGGAATAAGCAACAAAGATGATTGCAAAAGGTCTATAGAACTTGGAGCCGATGGAGTGCTCCTTTCAAGTATTGTAATGAAATCCACACAACCTTATCAGAAAATCTTAGAACTTGCTGAAGGATTGATAAGTTAAAGAATTAAAGATTAAAAAAGTAAAAAATAAAAAACATTGTGAAAGTAATACCCATCTCCTTTGATTCTTTTGGAGTTAGAAGCATGGCAACTTTTGTAAAAACAGAAAAAGTAAAAATATTTATAGACCCGGGAGTTGCTCTTGGCCCAATAAGGTACGGTTTACCTCCTACGCCCGAAGAAATACTTGCGCTTGAAATAAACAAAAAAAGGATAAAAGAAGAAGCTCAAAGTTCAAATGTTTTAATCGTAACTCATTACCATTATGACCACCATCCTTTTCCAGGGGATTCTTTTCTTTATGAATGTTTTAATAAGAAAATAGTTTTCGCTAAAGATGTTAACAAAGACATACACCCTTCAGGAATAAAAAGAGGAAAAATCTTTGAAGAAGAAGTCAAAAGAAGAGGGGAATTGATATTTTGCGATGGAAAAAATTTTAATGTAGAGGATGTTTATATCGAATTTTCAAGAGCTGTTTGGCATGGAGAAGTAAATAGCAAAGTTGGAAAGGTAATAATGGTTTATATAGAGCATAACAAGGATTCTTTTGTTTTTGGAAGCGATGCCCAAAGTCTAGCAGACCCTTTAGCGTTAAGTTGGTTTATAGAAAAAAACCCAAAAATAGCAATATTGGATGGTTATCCAACAATCTTTCTTGGTTGGAGGCTAAGCAATAAAAGTTTTGAAAAGGCTTTACAAAACCTTAAAAAAGCTGTAGAATCCACCCAAACAAAAACTATAATCCTTGATCACCATATTGTTAGAGAAAAAGATTACAAAAAAAGAATGGAAGAATTCTTTAGGTTTTGTGAAGAAAACGGTAAAAAAGTTTATACTGCTGCAGAGTTCCTTGGAATGGAGAATTTATTTTTAGA
>JBNAVG010000002.1:0-21557 GCA_049700355.1 Candidatus Micrarchaeales archaeon
AAACCAAGAAGGAAAGTTAAAAATAAAATTAAAAACCAAAGCATATTTTTATTTTAAAAAAACTTTTTTTATTTCTTTCTTTTTTCTTTCTTTTTTCTTTTTATCTTTTTCTTCAAAACTTAACAATCCAAAATAAAATATTACCAAAAACTATGCCAGAGATTAAACCAAGGAGTATAAAAAGGGAGAAAGGTGGAAGGTTGTAATAAACTTTAACTTTTTTTATTCTTTTTTTCTTCAATTTTTCTATTAACTCTTTTGTTACAAGTCTTTCATTTCCAAGCTCTGGGATTGGTTGTATTATATCACCTATTCCAAGCTCTTTTATGCTTACGATTCTTAAACAATTTTCCTTAAAGTCTTCTTTATAGAAGATTAGTATAGACGCTGAGATACCCAAAAGGTTTATCAAAAATATACCAAATTCGCTAAGTAAGTTTTTTAAAAGAAAAGCTACAAGAAAGTAAAGGAAAAAGATAAGGATTGAAAGAATCTTAACTCTTACTGTTTTCTTTTCCTTTTTCTTTATCTTAAAAGGAATCCAAAGAGCAACGAGAACAACTGCAAAAATTCCGGAATTTAAAAACAATGTAACGAAAAAGGGAAGCTTTACAAACCTTTCAAAATTTGAAGGAATAAGTGGTTGAAAAATTGGAAGGATTAATGAAATGGAAGCAAGCTCAAGAACATCACCCAATCCAAGAAGGGCTTGTTTATAAAGTAGGTATCCAAAAGCTAGAATTAAAGAAGCTACCAATAAAGAGATTTCTATAGTTTGAAGTTCATTAAAAAACGTAAGAATTAATGAGATTGCAAAAAAAGAATAAGCAACCTTATCTGGTATCGTTCTTTTGTTGAATACATCGTAAAGAGCAAATATCACTCCACCAATTAGAGCTATAATAGTCTTTGCAAGTAAAATTTCTTCCATGAGTTTTTTTCAAATCTATGATTTTAATATTTTTTGATATTTTATGCAACTAATTCTTTAAAGAATTGAGAAAGGAAAACTGTTGCATAAGAACCGTTTGGAAGAGAAAAGCAAAAACTTATTCCGTTTTCTTTTTCTTTTATCTCCAATTCTTTTACTGGAGCTACCAATGCTCTAAGCTTTCCTTTTTGTGAAATCTCAGGAAATTCTTTAAAGAGAAAATCCTCCTTTGATATAGAATACTTCTTTAAAGCTTCTTCTTCATAAGAATCAAGCATGCTTTTATAACCTATCAAATTTCCTAAAGGAAAAATTCCTTTTTCACTTATCTTGTTTGTATCTGGAAAACCATAGAAGTTTGCTTCACATCTTATTTTTTCTTTTTCTAAGCTTCCTTCTTTTACTTTTTTTTCAAGAACTTCATTAAACAATTCTGCTTGAACGGAGTGTATAAACATTAGGTTAATGTTTCTTGGGAGGGTCCTAAAAGCTCCTATAAAATTCCTTGGTTGTCTTGAAAGAAAATTAAGCATTTTTCTTTCATACTTTAAAAACATTGGGAAGTATCCAAGGGCTTTTTTGAAATCCATTTCTTCGCTAAGTTTTTTTCTTGCTTCTATTGCTTGGGCATTTGTTTCATTTTTTATTGAGCAAAGAAATTCGATAGCTGCGGGTTCAAATTCTCTATTCAATAATTTTAAACCTATTTCAAAATTGTTTCCCCTACTTCCAAACCTTTGTGGTCCAAAATAGTTTGGGAACTTTTGAAGGTTTTTGAATTCATTAAGAGTAGAAAGCACATCGCTAATATCATTTGTTTTTACAAAAATCTCAAACCTATTACCTAGCAAATCCCCAAGCCTTATGCAATTTTTGCTTCTCCATGCTCCGTTTATTTTAATATCTTTAATTTTTATTGAAAGCAATCTTTCTTTTTCAACTTTATAAAAGCTAGCAAGTTGTGTAGTAATCGCTTTCCTATCTTTTGTTCCAGCAAACCCGAATGCTTTTTTTCCCCTTCCAAGAACTTTTGAAATTTTAAGTAATGCTTGGTATGTATTCCATAGCTTTTTTTGAAGAACAAAAACTATAAAATCTCCTTCTTCATCTTTTTTTTCAATTTTTTTATCTACTTCTAAAACTTCTCCCTCTTTTGTTATTTCTTCAACTAAAAAATCTTCTGGTTTCTCTTTTATTCTCCCTTTTCCATTTGCCTGTTTTACAAAAAACAACATTAAATTTCCTTAACAACTGCTTCTCCTTTTGTTAGCTTATTCAATTTTTCAAAAAATTCTCCTTTCATTCCAGCTGGAAATTCAACAACTGCTTTTAAGCTTCCATCGCTTAAGTATTCTTCTTTAACGATACCAAAATTTTTTAAAAACCCAAAGCACTTTGGAGCATAAGTAGCTGGTATAAGAACCTCAATTTTTGATTTTGCAAACTTCAAAGGTAATACTTCTGAAAGCTTTTTTGTAATCTCTTCAACCTGCTCTTCTGGCGCCTTAAACGGGTCTATGTTTACTCTTGCTTCTTCTAAAGCTCTTTCAACTCTTTGTGGTGGATGAGGAGCATTCGTCCTTGGGTCTATGGAATTTCTTGAGATTATTTCTATTATCCTCTTCTTTTTCTCCTCAATCATTTTCTTTCTTTGCTCTGTTGTTATAGGAACTTCTCCTTTTCTTAAAATAATTTCAGCAACTTTATAAATATCCGTTGTTCCAAAAATCTTTCTTATCTTTTCTTCACTCTGTCTTTCCCCAGTTTTTGCATTTTTGTATACTTCCTCAACAACTAAAACATTGATTAAGTCTTTTTTCTTGTTTTGTAAAAAATCATACGCAAGTTCAGAATTAACTAAGATTTCAAAATTTTCTCCGCCCTGAGAATACTTAGCAACAACAGTTGCCATATAAATCAAACGATTAAACCTTATCTATTAATTTTTGAGTTTCTTTATCACCAACTATTGAAAATAGTCTATTTTTCATTTTTATTAAACCAATATCGATATTTGCAGGTGAAAGTTTTTGATTTGTAACTTTCTTTATTACTCTTAAACCAAGGAGAATCGCTTCCTCTTCATTTATTTTTTGCTCATATTCCTTTTCCAACAATTCTAATGCCTGTTTTGAATTAGCACCTATTGCATCTGCAAAATAACCAGTTAATGCTCCGCTTGGGTCTATTTCAAAAAGCTTTGGTTTCTCATCACAACCAGCAATAAGCAAAGAAACCCCAAATGGTCTAAGACCACCATATTGAGTAAAGTATTGCATTACATCAGCAGCTTCTCTAGCAATATAATCAACTGTTGGTGCTTCATCATAGATCAATTTATGTGTTTGGGCTTCTTCTCTTAAATAATCTATGATCCTTCTTGCGTCTGCAACAAGTCCTGCAGATGTTGAACCAATATGGGAGTCTATTTTAAATATTTTTGTAACAGAATCTGCATCTATAAGCTTTGAACCAACGCTTTTTATAGCTATAAGAGTTACTCCATCCTTAAAGACGATTCCTAAAGCAAGAGCACCAAGCTTAACTGCTTCTTTTGCATATTCTACTTGAAATAATCTTCCATCTGGACTAAAGATTGTAATTCCTCTATCATATGCCTGCACAGAAGGATACATTTTCTCACTCTTTATTTTTAAATTTAGGTTTTTAATCTTTTTATTCTTATCCTTATTTCTTTTATTTTTCCTTTTTTATTTTTTATTTATTTTTTATTTTTATCTTTATATTATTTTAAAAGAAAAATTTGAAGCATTGGCACTCCTTCTACTCTTTTTATATCTTTTTCATTGCAAAGGCCGTTATTTATTAAAACTTTTATAGATTTTTCTCCTATAGCATTGATACAAATAAAATCTCCATTTAGAATTTTTTCAACTTCTTCCTCGTTTCTTTTTTCTCCAAAATAAAAGTTTTTATATTTTTCTAAATCTATAACTATGCCCTTATCTTTATCTTTAAGCACTTTCCCAATAAGTTCCTCATCACAGATAGCTAAAATCCTTCCAGAAGGTGTTAAATGCACTTTTATGAATATCAATTATATCGCCAAACAAAATAAAGTGGTGAAGCAAAAAGAATTCCGTACCATATTATCCAGATACTACCAGCTATATTTCCTGAGTTTATCAAAATGTAAGCTACAAAAAAGAAAAGAAAGGCTATTAAAAGCTCAACCCAGCAAAATTTTATTTTTTCTAGAGCGGAGCTTTTTAAAGCTTCTTTATTCCATTTTAAAGCTGGGTTAATTTTAAGTAAAGAAGAAATTCCTCCTTTTACCCTTGTAAAAACTAATGCATAGTTTACAAAATAATTCATAAACCCAAGCTTTACAGAATTAAAATAAATTTTTGAAAGGATGATGCTAGCAAGGAGAGTAAGCAAAATAGAAAGAATGTTGAACATTATCAATTGCTGTGAAATAGAAAAATTCTCAACAAACTTCCTTATAAATTCTGGCAATGCTGAAATATCAAAAGTTGGTTTTGGATAAATAAGAAAAGCAATAAACAAAGAAACAAAAGCAAAGGAAACTACTCCTAGGGATAAGAAATCAAGACCAAAGATTAAAGAAATATAATCGATATGCCTTTTAAGGTCAAACTTAAAAAAGTTTTTTAGATAATCTGAAAGAAGTTGATGATTGCCATAGCTGTATCTCCATTGCTGCTTTGCAAAAGTTGAGAAATTCTCAAGCGGCTCTCCGATAGCATAAAGCTTAGGAATGTATACTCCTTTATAACCCTTTAGCTCCGCCTTTAGAGAAAAACCAGCATCCTCAACCACTATTTCAGGAAATCCGCCAACTTCCTCAACAACTTTTTTTCTTACTACCCCACAAGAACCGGCAAATATTGGGTTTCCTTTTATTGCATAGCTTGGTTGTACAAAAAGTGAGAAGAAACCATGAGAAGAATCGACGCTTGCTTCAAAAAGGTTTCTTTTCTTGTATCTTTTTTGAGTTTGGACATACGCTATGTTCTTATCTTTAAAATAACCTATAGTTTCTTTTAGAAATTTTTTATTTATTAATTCTTCATCAGCATCAAACAAAGCAATGAAATCTTCCTTTATGTATTTAAGAGCGTTGTTTAAAGCACCAGCCTTAAAGCCTTTTCTATCCTTTCTCCTTATAAACACTATTCCTTCACGCCTACAAAATTCTTTAAGCTCTTTTACGATTTCATTTTTGTTTGAATCATCAACTAAATAGATTTTAAAATTTGGATAATCCATTTCTTTTAATTTTAGAAGATTTTTTTCTACCATCTTAGGGTCCTCATTAAAAGAAGGGATAACTACAGCAACGTTTGGTAAGAAATCTTTATCTACATTCCCAGCTTTCTTAAACCCTTTTTCATAAAAATAAGAAAGTGAAAAGTAGAGCGCACCTATTCCTGAAAAAAAGAGAGTAACTAAAGAGAGAAGAAATAAAAACGTTGAAACGAGCTTAGAATAAAAAGTTGTGGAAACCTTAAAAAGAAAATAAGCAAATAAAACTCCAAAAATTAAAAATATTAAAGCAATCAAACTTCCAGCAATACGAATATACTTTTCGTCCATTTTTATCTTTTTAAAAAAGATTTTTTATATTTTTCTCTCCTATTCATTTTCTCTATTAATTTTTGCTAAAAAAACATCAAAGTAACCGTTTGAATAAACTTTTTGGAATGTTGAAGAATTCGATAAGCTTGAACAAAAGTAATTTGAATTAACTATAATTTTAATTTTAAAATTTTTAATGTAGCTAAAGTTTCCAGTTTTACAAAACTCTTCTTGTGCATAGAAGTTTTGTGGTTTTGAATATTCAACATAATAATCACTCAATACTGGTTGTTTTCCAAAGAAGGTTTCTAAATGACCAAAAAAACCTGGGGTAGAGATGTTTGAATAAGAAAAATTATTAATATAAAGCATGGGTGCTATACAAACTTTTGATGCAACGCCCCAAGCGCATGGTGTTCTTATTCCAGAATAGATCAAAGAAGCAAAGAATAAATTTAGGAATATAAAAAGCAAAAAGATTTTTTTTGAAATAAACCTTGAAAGAGTTATATAGGAAACGTAACAAATGATAAAAACGCTCGCGATGTTTATTCTATAAAGAAGGATATTGAGTAAAAATATTGAAAGGGCTAATGTATTTTCTTTTTTGAAAGAATTTGTTAAAAAGGAAACTAAAAGAGAGAAGAAAAGTAAAACGATCAAAAACAAATTTTCGGTAAAAATTCCTGGGGTTGGTTGAAGTAAACCTAAAGAAAATGGTGCTGAAACGGTTAAATTTAATTTTAGAAAGTTTATATAGAATGGAAAAGCGATCAGCAAAGAAGCAAAAATTATTTCCAAGTACTCCTTTATTTTCTCTTTTTTAAATATCGGTATTAAAAAGAATGGGAAGAAAAAGATGGATAAAGAATGAGTAATGAATGAAACGCTTAAGGAAAGAATCGAAAAAACTTTTTTATTTTGGATAAAGAAGAGAATAGAAATGGTAAGGAAAAGGAGAGAAAACACATGCAAGGGAGAGATTATCGATGTAATGAACAAAAATGTTTGAGAAAGCATTAAAAAAGCTCCAACAAAATTATTCGTTATCTTTTCAAAAAGTAATATCAAAGAGTAAACAAAAAGAAAAAGAAGGAATGCGTGGATAAAAGGCTCCAATATCAAATAGTCTATATTAAGGAGTCTTGCTATTCCAGCTGAAAAATCAAAGTAGCCATAAGGATAAATAAAGTTTCTTCCGAGGTAGCTTAGGTTATCAAAGAAAAATGGTGTAGAGTGGAGAAAAGTTTCTTCTGCCATCCTTGAATAATAATAACCCCAAACGCTTGAATAACCTATGGCTATTTTTATTAAAAAAATAAAAAGTGTAAAGAATAAAGCCATTAAGATTTCTCTTTTTTGAAATCTATTTTTTATTCTCCCTTTTGCCTCTTTTATTTTTGTTTCTCTTCTTTTTATAATCCTTTTTTTAAGTATAACACAAATTGAAAAAAGTAATATTAAAAAGAGCAAAGCTTGAAAATTTTGGGGAAGCGAATAAAGAAAGTGAAAGTACAAAATTGTAAAAAAAGTAATTAAAACAAATGCCTCTTCTTTTTCAAAAAAAATTAAAGAAAATACTAAAACCAATAAAAAGCATAACAAAAAAACAATCGGGTATCTTGTGGTTAA
Organism: Candidatus Micrarchaeales archaeon; assembly: GCA_049700355.1. GTDB lineage: Archaea > Micrarchaeota > Micrarchaeia > Micrarchaeales > JBNAVG01 > JBNAVG01. The sequence goes on from JBNAVG010000002.1 coordinate 7,127, forward strand.
AACAAGATTTTTCTCTATCCTATTTCCAAAAAAATCAACGCTTACGTTTATTTTGTTTGAATCTATTTGAAACTCTTTATAGATAGAAAAATTTCCTGGATAAAAATAATGAAGAATATCTTTTTCTTTTCCGTTTAAAAATATCGGAATTTTATACAAACCAAAAATACCTGAATTACCTTTTAAAGAAACTGCTACTTTTGAATCAACAATATTTATAGAGTAATTTTTTAGATAAACTTTGCTTTCGTTAACCTTTTGTAGGTTAAACCAAATTGTTGTGTTGCTACAGTTTACAAAAACATTTTGTTGAGAAGGAAAGTTGTTAACTCCATACTCCAAAAGCACTTTTTTATTATTTATAAAACAATATTGGTATTCATTTGAAAAAATAGAAAAGTTGCTTTCATTAAAATTCAAAAAATATATTTCTTTATTTTTTGGCTGTAAGAAAAAGTTTATTCCAAAAGTGGATAAAATACTAAAAAGAAAAATGGAATAAATCAAGGTAATTACAATTAAAAAAACCTCAACTCTTTTCATCTTCTCCACTTTTTATAAAATCCAAAACCTCTTTTAAGCTTTTTTCAATTCCATATTTTGAATAAAACCTAAGAATATTGGAAATGTCCCTTTGTAAAAACTCCTCTGCTTTTGGATGTTTTTTTATTACTGCCTGAGCAAAATCTATAAAGTATGGTTTTCCTTCATAAAGAAGAATGTTATACTCGCTTAAATCTGCATGAATAAGAGAATGCTCATAGAGCTTTTTAATGTTATTTATAATTTCCTCAAACTCTTCCTTAGGGTTTTGGCTACCGATTTGTTTTAACGTTGAAGCCGGTATACCATCCTCACCTATAAATTCCATAGCTAAAACATTTTTTATTACAGCGTATGGTTTTGGTGCATATACATTTGCTTCTTTACAAATTAGTAGATTTTTGAATTCCTTCCTTGCCCAAGTTAACACTATTGCTTTTCTACTTGGTTTTATCTTACCAAACCTTGGGTCTCCAGTAATATAATCCATCATATTTATAAAACCAGTCGTTTCTATCCTATAAATTTTCAATGCTACGTAATCACCGTATTCTTTGCTACCTGAAGTTGCTCTATAAACATCTGCTTCTTTACCAGTAGAAATTGGAAAATCTATTGAAGAAATTATTTTTCTCCTCATAAAGTCGTTTAAAGTTATCGCAAGCTCTTTTGTAAATATCCTTTCATCTATTTTTTCTCTTTCCTTTAATTGTTTTTCTTCCTTTTTTGGTCTTTTCTTCTTGCTCCATCTCATTACCATTTTTTTACCTTAACTTAGTGGTAAATTCTTCAAGAGACCCTTTTCCTTTAAAGCTTCGACATCCGCTTTTGAATAACGATACACTATATCGCACCCTTTGTCACCACTAACTGGCCAAGGAATAACAAGAACAACATCCCCACTCTTTATCCACATACTTCTTTTCAATCTCCCAGGAATTCTTCCTTTTCTTTCTTTACCATCTTCACAAATAATTTTAGCCATTGAAGCTCCAAGCATAGCAACAACTACTCCAAGCATCTCTTTTTCCTTTGGCAACCTCAATTCATGCTGTTCTTCTTCGTTCATTTTTTTCACCATTTTCGAGAATGAACCTATGCTTTAGGGTATCGCTACTGTATAACGAGCCCCGCATGCTTCACAAACAACAAATTTAAACTTTCTATCACCTGTATCCTCAAAATGGGTATCATAGCTCTTGCATTCTCTACATCTTACAAACCTTTCAAAATATTCCTTTATTTTTGTGTTTATAACTTCTTCATTAAGCTTTGAATTTAGAATTAACCTTTTTTCTTCTAAAACAAAAGGTACAGCAAGTTCCTTTGAAAGAAATCTAGCTATACTTTGTTTTTCTCTTCTAGCTTTTTCAGCTATTTGAGTTATATTTTTTATTATTGTTTTATTTCCTTCTATTATAACTTCTGCCTTAGGTATTATAAACTCCTCTACCTTTGGATGCAATTTCTCTAGCTTCGTATACGCTTCCTCCAATAGCTTTGTATAATCAACATCCTCCACTATAAACCACCTTTTAAGTAATTTATTTATATCTAAAAAAACATTTATTAATTGCGGTGGATATGCCGGGAGGCTAGGGGTCTCCTAAAACGCAAATCCCCTTATGGCGGGCTATATGCGGGGTGAAGCCTTGCATTGCAATGTAAGCCTTGCATTAAACTTTGAAGGCCCTGCTGTAGAAATGAGAGTAATATGTGAACCGGGCCAGGCAGGAATGAGCAACCCTAAGCATATTACTCCATGCTCTACAGATTTGGGCCTGAGTCGATATGCAAGAAAACTTACATTGCTTTGCATTGCGACATTCCGCTTCCACCGCATGCTGGGGTCGCCTAGTGGTATGGCGGCAGCCTGCTAAGCTGTTTGGCCCCAAAAGGGCCTACGTGGGTTCGAATCCCACCCCCAGCGTTAAATTTTTCTTCCCCTTGCACAATTTACACATACTCCAAGCTCTGGAATAAAATGCTTATCGCAAACTGCTCTACCACAAAGTTTACATGTATGTTGAGCTACATCACCACATATGTAGCAAAGAGCTTTTAGCATTTCTTTAATTAAAAAAGAATAAATAAAAAACTTGCTAAATTTTCTTGAATGATTTATTTTAGACATAAAAAAATGAGAAAGTACCAGGATTTAATGATTAATGACATTTATTCAGCATTGGAAGAAAAGAAAAATATAATAGTAAATGCCCCAACTGGTATTGGAAAAACAGATGCAGCATTAAGCTCTGCTCTCTCTTTTGCATTGGAAAAGAACCTTGATGTTTTCTTTATAACACCAAAAATATCACAACATAGAATAGCTTTGGAAGTATTGCAAGGAATAAAGGAAAGATACTCTCTAGATTTTTTGTTTGCTGATTTTGTTGGAAAGCAGAATATGTGTATAAATGAAGAAATCCTTGAAAAAGACCCAGATGCTTTCTATTCCCTTTGTGAAAGAAAAGTAAAGAAGGGGGAGTGTAGGTACTATGAGAACTATGTTTTGCTTGAAAGAAAAGAAAAAGAACTTCTTGAAATATTAAAAAACATGAAAGATTATTCTCATATCTCTTTGTTTGATATAGCTTTAAAAAACAACGTTTGCCCATATGAGCTTGCTTCCTTTATAGCTAGGAATTCAAGGGTAATAATATGCGACTATGCTCATATTCTAAGCTCGATAAGCTTTGCTTTCCTTAAGAAAATAAAGAAAAGCTTAAAAAGTAGTATTCTAATTTTTGACGAAGCTCACAATATAATAAATAGAGCTCAAGATTACTATAGCTCAACAATAAGCGAAAGAACAATAGCTCAAGCGAAAAAGGAGCTAAAGAAAATAGGCTCGAGCATAAGCTTAGATTTTTTTGAATTCATGCTAAAAAAGCTAAAGGATGAAAAGTTAAAAGATTGTGAAGAGGCTTTCCTAAAGAAAGAGGATTTAGAGAACGTTTTTGGTATAGATAATGAAGAAGCTTGTAGGGAGCTTGAGGAAAGGGGCTTAGAGTATGCTCAAAAGTTTGAAGCAAAGAAGGTTGCTCTGCTGAAGCTATCCAAATTCTTCTATTTTTGGGAAAATGAAAGCGAAGAAATTTATAGGATGATAAAAAAAGAAAAGCAAATAAAAATAAAGATAAAGAATATTTATCCAAAGCAGATAAAAGAAATTTTTGAAAGTGCATATGCAAACGTTTTTATGAGTGCAACTCTTCAGCCTATTGAAATGTACAAGGAACTTTTTGGGGTTGAAGCAATAAAAAGAAGCTATCCTTCACCTTTTCCAAGGAAGAATAAATTAATAATAATGGATACTTCAGCAACTACTAAGTACGAAGAGAGAAACGCTGAGGAGTATAAAAAAATAGCTAAAAGAATAGAAGAAATATTTGAAAAAATACCGGGTAACGTTGCTTGCTTCTTTCCTAGTTATGAAGTATTGAAGAATGTTGTTAGGTATTTGAATGCCAATACTTTAATACAAAGGGAAGGGATGAAGAGTAAAGAAATACAAAGAATGTTGGAGGAGCTTAAGAGTAGTAAAAAGGTTTTGTTGCTTGGAGTAATGGGTGGTAGCTTAAGCGAAGGAATAGATTATCCTGAGAACATACTTAAGGGCATAATAGTCGTTGGAATTCCACTCGAAAAACCAGACTTAGAAACAAACGCTAAAATAAACTATTATGAGAAAAAGTTTGGTTTAAAGGGAAGGGATTATGCTTACACTATACCTGGTATAATAAGAGCGGTTCAAGCTGCTGGTAGAGCAATAAGGAGTGAAAGGGATAAAGCAGTTATAGTTTTTATGGATAAGCGTTATAAGTGGAAAATGTATTCTTCTATACTAAGCTTGTTTGAAACACAAAACATTGAAGAAAAAATTGAAAGTATCGAGGATTTTTGGAAAGAAAATAAAGAAGAAGTTGGATCAAAACTTTTTGAGCACAAGAATCCTTGAAAGGACTATATAAGGATAATAGCCATTTTGTGAGAAGAATTGGGAATTCTGAGAATAGTCTATATCCCTGAGAACTATAAAATCTATTCTCTCCCTTGGGTTTGCGTATATAGCTTTTATTTCATTATAATACCATTTGTTCCAACTCGTTATGTTTTCACCATAAAACGAAAGAGCCTCTTCCAGCTCTTTTGAAGAAGGTGATGGGTAATAAAAACTAAACCAATAAACGCTTAGGGAATAATTTGAATAATAGTTATAGTAAAAAACGAAGGTTGGTGAATAGTAAAGAAGTAGAACATTATCCTTCTTTGCCAATGTTTTTGCCAATTCTATTTCTTCTAAACCCCCATAGAAAAAAATTTTATCTGGTGTTGTTTTTACTTCATGAATTATAAACATCGAACTAAAAAAGCAAAGGAATAGAATAAAGAATATGATTAAATAATCGAACTTATTTTCCTTTCTAAAGAAGCTTGTAGAAAGAACCGCTATCGCAGGAAGTAACGGAGAATAATACCAAGGAGTACCGCTCTCAAAGAAAAACACTGGTATAATGAAGAAAAACCAGAAATCAAAAATTCTTGTTCTTTCCTTTTTTTCTTTCTCTTCTTTATTCTTTCTTAAGCCAAAGAATGAGAATATCGAAAATGGAAATAGAAAAATGAGAAAATCTTTTATAAAACTTAAGTTGTTAATTCCTATAGAAAAATGTTTTAAATCATACATAAACATTTCGCCAATCTTAAAAACAAAAGCATTTAGGAAAATTGGAATAGCTATGGATGAAAAGGAAAGGGAAAGTAGAATAAAATCTTTCTTTTTTGCTCTTTTCTCGATAAAATAAAAAATGGAAAGAAATGGTATTATGAGTGCTTCATAACTCTTTATACCAAAAGAAAAAGCAAGGAAAATTGAAGCTGGTATAAGAAAGATTGAATTTGAATAAGAGATAAAGTAAAAATAAACGCTGCCCAAAAGAAAGGGCATAAGCTCTGCTTCGTTAAAAGGTGTTGAGAATATTAACGCTGAGAGTGGATTCAATGAAAAAATAAACAAAGCAATAGTTGAAAAATTCTCATCAAAGAAAATTCTAAGTATTTTATAAAGAAAAAAGGCTGAGAAAAAATAAAATATAACACAAGGAATTGAAAAAACATAAGGCTCTTTTATAAAAAGAGAAAGGGGTTTTGTGAAAAAGGAATAAATATAAAAGAATATTGGTGATTTCCATGTTTCTTTATAACCAAGATAAGTTGCTTTTCCACTTCTTTGTATTTCAAGGATACTTTGCGAATATAGTGCAGAATCCCCTATTACTGGAAGTAGAGAAAGGTATAGGTAAGATAATGCTATTATAAAAACTATAAAAATAATTATAAATGCTTTTAAAAATTTTTTCATAAAAAAGATTTCGTAGGAAATTTTTAAATCTTTTCTTTTTAAAAATATATTTATGGCAATAAAGAAAGTTAGGAAAAGGAGCGGAGAAATAGTTGATTTTGATAGAAAAAAAATAGAAGAAGCTATAATAAAAGGAATGAAGGCTGTAAACTTCCCTTATGAAAAAATGGAAAGTGAAGCAAAAAGAATGACGGATGAGGTAATAGAAGAGCTTGAAAAAAAGTATACTTTGCCGAGTGTTGAAGAGATTCAAGATGTTGTTGAAAAAATTCTTATTAAAAACAACTATGCTGAGCTTGCAAAAGCCTATATTCTTTATAGGAAACAACATGAGCAATTGAGAAAAACTATGGCACTCCTTGAAGGAATAGAGCCGGTCGATGATTACATAGAGCAAAGGGATTGGTTTGTAAAGGAAAACGCAAACATGAATTATTCTTTACAAGGATTGAATAATTACATTACAACAAAAATAATCTCAAGGTATTGGCTTGAAAAAATATACCCTCCAGAGGTAAAGAAGGCCCATGTAGAAGGAGATATGCACGTTCACAACCTTGGAACCCTAGGTCCTTATTGTGTTGGCTGGGATTTAAGAGATTTGCTAATGAGTGGTATTACTGGAGTTAGCGGTAAAATAGAATCAAAACCAGCAAAGCATTTTAGAGCATTGCTTGGACAAATAGTAAATTTTATGTATACCCTTCAAGGAGAAGCTGCTGGTGCAATCGCATTCTCCAACTTCGATACTTACATCGCTCCTTTTGTAAAGTATGATAACCTTTCTTATAAAGAAGTAAAGCAAGCGATGCAAGAATTTATATTTAACATGAACGTTCCAACAAGAGTTGGTTTTCAAACTCCTTTCACGAACCTTACCCTAGATTTAAAAATTCCCGAGTTTATGAAAAACGAGCAAGTAATAATAGGTGGAAATCTAAGCGATGAAGTATATGGAGATTTTGAAGAAGAAATAAAGATGGTTAATAAGGCTTTTGCTGAAGTAATGAGTGAAGGGGATGCAAAAGGAAGGGTTTTCACTTTCCCAATACCAACTTATAACATAACAAAAGATTTTGATTTTGAGAATAGCGATTATGATGAAATCTGGGAAATGACTGCAAAGTATGGGATTCCTTATTTTGCAAACTTTGTAAATAGCGATATGAAACCAGAGGATGTTAGGAGCATGTGCTTGGATGCAAAAGAAGAAATCTTGATCCGTAATTCTAAAAAAATAAAAAGGTTATCGATAAAAGAAGTTGTTGAAAATTATAAGCTGGGCGAATTTGATAAAGAAGGGTGGGCAGAATGCAACAAAGAAAAACAATTGGAGGTTTTATCCCTGAACCCTAAAACTTTTCGAACAGAGTGGTCACGAGTAAAAAGATTTCTAAAAGTCTTAGATAATGAAGCGGTAGAAATTGAAACCGAAGATGGAAAAAAAGCTGTTTTTTCGAGCAAGCATCCCGTGCCAGTTTTTACTGAGAAAGGTTTAACGATGAAATTCTCAAAAGATGTTAAAGAAGGAGATTATCTTCTTTCTCTTAAAAATGCGAACGATAATTTATCTAAGAGATACCAAAAAATAAGCGATAGTTTAATCTTAGATGAAGACTTAGCAAAGATTTTAGGATATTTTGTAGCTGATGGAAACTATCTTTTTAGAAATAAAGGTTACAGAGAGCCTAGGGGTATACAATTTACTTTCAAAACCGGGGATAAGGAAAACTTGCAAACTATAAGAGAGTTAATTAAAAAAGTCTTTAAGTTAAATTGTAAAGAAAAACAAGACCCACGCTACAACACTTATCATCTATATCTTTATAGTACTAAGATAAGCAAAACACTGTATAATGCTGGATTTAAAAAACATGGGAGGTTACCTCAGGTTTTATTCAATTCACCACCAAGCGTCATTAAAAGTTTCTTAGAATTCTATTTTAGGGGTGATGGTTATAAAAAAAGACAAGAAATTCATATCAATGATTTTGAGTTGTCTCGGGATTTGGTTTTACTTTATTCATTAATAGGTCAACCAGTTACATATAAACTACTCAAGAAAAGTCAAAGAATTTATCTTCAACATTCAAAGTCAGAAGTAAAAGCAAATGGTTGGTTAAATAATCCGATTATAGCCGAAAGGGTTCCGGGATGGATGGCAGCTTCTACTTTTAAGGTTCCTGGCCTTACAAAATCAAAAATGGTAGGATTTGGTGCTTTGGAAAAATATAACGCCCATACGGAACAAAGCTTAAAAATAAAAGAGAGTAGTATCTACTTAGTCCGCGTAAAAAATGTAAAGAAGATGATATTTAAAGAGGCCAAAGAATTTTACGATTTAGAATTAGAAAAAAATCATTTGTTTGTGCATTCATTAGGGCAGATAAGCTTTAATTGCTGCAGGCTTCGTTTGGATACTAGGGAATTAAAGAAAAGGGGTGGTGGTTTATTTGGAGCAAACCCATTGACTGGAAGCATCGGGGTTTTTACAATAAACATGCCTAGGATTGGTTATTTAGCAAAGGATGATTCTGATTTCTTCGAAAGGCTTGAGAGAATGATGGAGATAGCAAAAACTGGTCTAGAAGTAAAAAGAAAGGCTCTTGAAAGGCTTACCGAGAAAGGGCTCTATCCTTATTCAAAGTTTTACCTTAGAATGATAAAACAAACTTTTGGTGGTTATTGGAGCAATCATTTTTCAACCATTGGTTTAATAGGAATGAATGAAGCATGCTTAAACTTCCTTGGTGAAAACATCGCGAGTGAGCAAGGAAGAAGCTTTGCGATAAAAGTTCTTGATTTTATGAGAAAAAAGCTTGAAGATTTTCAGCTTGAAACTCAGCATATATATAACTTAGAGGCTACACCAGCAGAATCAACAAGCTACGATTTGGCTAGAAAGGATAAAGAAAAGTTTAAGGATATAATAGTTGCGAATGAAGAAGCTTATAGAAAAGGTGCAGAACCTTATTACACAAACTCCTCTCAGCTTCCAGTTGGTTATAGTGATGATATATTCGAAGTTCTTAAGCTACAGGATGAGCTTCAAATACGCTACACTGGTGGAACAGTTATACACATTTTCTTAGGGGAAAGCTCACCATCAAAAGAAAGCGTAAAAAGAATAGTTAAAAAAGTTACCTCAAACTTTAGGCTACCTTACTTTACACTAACACCAACATTTAGCATTTGTCCAATACATGGCTATATAAAAGGAAAGCACGAATACTGCCCAATATGTGAACAAAAAGGAATAAAAACAGAATGCGAAGTTTATTCTAGAATAGTTGGTTATCTTAGACCAGTAAAACAATGGAACCCCGGAAAACAAGAAGAGTTTAAGGATAGGAAGGTTTTTGATAAAAGTGTTTTTGAAGTATAATTATGATTGAAATTGGTGGTTTTCAAAGGGTAAGCTTAATAGACTACCCTGGAAAAATAGCTTCGATAATATTTACTGTTGGTTGCAATTTTAGGTGCCCTTTTTGTCAGAATAAGGATTTGGTTTTAAGAAACTATAAAAGCTTAAGGCTTTATAGCTATGAAGAAATATTCGAAAAGCTAGAAGAGGCTAAGGGTTTTATAGATGGTGTAGAAATAACTGGTGGTGAGCCAACTATTTGGGGAAATGAGTTACTAGAGCTAATGGAAAAACTAAAAAAATATGGCTTAATAAAGCTAGACTCAAACGGCTCAAACCCAAGAATACTAAAGGAAATAATAGAAAAAAAGCTTGTTGATTATATAGCTATGGATATAAAAACTTCTCTTAATGTTAAGAAATATGCTAAGGCAATAGGCTTGAGCGAAGATTCAACGAAAGAGATACTAAAGAATGTTTTAGAAAGCATAGAATTAATAAAAAACTCGAAGGTTGAGCATGAGTTTAGAACAACTTTAGTTCCAAGCATAGTTGAAAAGGAAGATGTAGTTGAGATAGCGAATTACATAAAAGGAGAAAATTATTTCTTGCAACGATTTGAGCCAAGGAATACTCTAAACAAAGATTTTGAAAATATTAAACCTTATAAAAAAGAGTTCTTCGAGGAAGTTTGTAATGAGATAAAAGGAATAGTAAAATGCAACCTAAGGGTTGATTGAGTAATCGAGGAAAAGAAAAAAGAAAGAGGGGTAAAATGCAAAACTTATATAAAAAACTTTCGCTTTTGAAAAAACAAAAACAAAAGATTTAAAAATAAAGAAAAAAAATAAAAGAATGGGGTGAAAAAATGCCAAAGAAGAAAAAGAAAGAAGAAGGAGAACAACCTGCTCAACAACAATAAATAGGTTTAACTTAAATTATTTTTGTTTTCTTTTTCTTTTATTTTGAAATAAAATACCTTAAAAACTCATTTCCATTGATTTTTATTCCTTTTTTACATTCTTTTTCGCAAAAATTTTTCAATTTTTTGTTTCCTGGGTATATTAGAAAAGGAACTGGATCAGAGGAATGTGCTCTTAAGCTGCAAGGAGTTGAATGATCGCTAGTAATGGCTATTTTTGCTTTTATTTTTTTAATTTTTGAGAAAAATTCTTTATCTATTGCTTCTATGCACTCTTTTTTTCCAATTGCATTTCCATCATGCCCAAACTCATCTGGACCTTTAATGTGCAAATACACAAAATCACATTCTTTTAAAGAATCTTTTGCAATACTTGCTAATTCAGAGTAGCTTATTTTTTCGCTTATTTTTTTAATTTTCATTCCTAAAACCTTTGAAATACCAATCTCAACTGGCATTTGAGCAATTGCACAAAATTTAATTTTATAAATATCTTTTAATTTTTTAAGCTTTGGTATTCCTAAACAAGGATCTCTAAGCAAAATAATATTTGCTTTAAGCTTTTTTTCTTTTTCTCTAATTTTATTTATTTTTGAATTTTCTAAAACATTTTTAGATTTTTCTATAAAAGAGTTAACTATATTAGCTGAAAAAATAGCTGCTTTTGATTTTGATAATGCTTTGCAATTAACCACTGGAATACCTTTTGTTTTTTTATTAATTTTTTTATTATTAGCTATCGATACTCCCTTAAACCTAGAATATGCTTCATCAGTATTGCTCAAACTTGAGCTTAGCTTAAATTTTGAGCTAAAAACAATAGCTCCTCTATAACCAATAGCTTTAAATTTAAAATTAGCATTCTCAAGCTTAACTTTTTCGTTTATTTCTTTAGCTAGAGCTTTAGATTCTTCTACAGTTAAGCTCCTTGCAACCCTTCTATCTACTATTTTTCCATTTTCTTCAGTTGCAAAATTTGCTCTAAAACAAAGGTCTTTTTCTCCTACTTCCATTCCAAGACCAATTGCTTCAAAAGAACCCCTGTATGTTTTTTGCAGTTTATAACCAAAAAGAGAAAGCAATGCTTCATCACTTTCTGGTGCATATGGAAGAACTTTTATTAAACCAAATTCGCATTTTTTTGAAAGCTCATCTATGTTCTCTTTTTTAGCTGCTTCCAATGGTGTTTCTCCATCAAGCTCTTTGCATTTTCTATCTCCAGCTCCATCCAAAACTATGAATAAATATTTATTTTTTTGCATAAATCTTTTTATTTTTTCCAGTTTTTATTATTTATTTGGTTTTTCTTCTTTGTTTTAATCTTTTATGCGATATTTTTTTATTTAAAGGAAGGAAAAAAAGATTATGGAAAAAGAATTGTTTAGTCTTTATAACAATTTTTTAAATTTCTTAGAAAAAAGTTATGCTAAGGAGAGTGAAAATTGGACTGGTGTAAACAAAAAAGTGAAAAAAGCGAAGCTCAAAAAAATCTTGAATACTGAAAAGTTAACATTTATCCAATTCGCAGAAGTACTAAGAGAATATTACTACTCGCATTACTTTTTAAGCCCAAATAAAACATTCTTGGATATATGGCTTTCAAAGGTTATTATAAAATTCTTATTGAAAAAGGATTTAATCAAAATAAAAAACAATAAAATCTTTTTTAAAAAAAACTTTTCAAATTTTTTTATAAAACAAATGAATGAAGAGGAGATTAGAAAAAAATTAGAAAAGATGGGTATAAAACTAAACTACAAACTTAGCTTTGTAGAAAATTTAAGTGGAAAGAAAAAGTTTCAATGGAAGGAGAGATATGACCAAATTCCGATTTCACTTTCTTCCTCTATATTTTTAATTTCGAAAATCCTTGAAAATTTTCCAATAAAAGGGAAGATTCTATTTATTGGGGATGATGATTTTTCATCGATTTTCCTTTCATTGGTAGAACCAAAATTTGACATTACTGTTGTAGATATAGACAAAGAACTTTTAGATGTTATAGAAGAAATCAAAAAAGATTATTCGATAAAAAACATTACGACTGTAAATTGCGATATAAGAAAATCTACAATAAAAGAAAAAAATTTTATAGGTTTTGTAACAAACCCCCCATATACATTGTATGGTCTTAAGAGTTTTTTAAAGTTTGGAGAAAATTCAATTTGCTCCTATGGAGGTAAAGGGATAGTAATAGTTGGAGAAGAAGGAATGATGAATAGATTATTGCTATTACAAAAATTCATTAATAAAAAAAACTTTCTAATTAGAGAAATAATAAATGGGAAGATTTCTTATCCTTTTATAGGAATCTATAAAGAGGATATCTTTAATAGAGAAGAATTAAAAAAACTTGGATTAAAGATAAGTGGTAATTATCTATTTGCATCTTTGTGTGTTATTGAAAAAATTCCGTGGAAAGTTTCAGAAAAGTACAACCCAAAAAATATTTATAACTACCTCTGATTTTTATTGTTCTTTTCTTAATATTTCTTCTATCCTACAAACCTCATTAAGTTTTGCTACTCTCTCGCCACCGATAGTTCCTGTTTTTATATAAGAAGAAGCGAAAGCTACTGCAAGATGGGCTATATAGTTATCGGTGGTTTCTCCGCTTCTATGTGAAACTATTGTTTGGAGTTTATATTTTTGGCAAACTTTAAATGCTTCTACTGTTCTTGTTAAATTTCCAACTTGATTTGGCTTTATTAGAACCGCATTTGATAAATGCTCTTTTGCACCTTTTTCTATCCTTCTTGGGTTTGTAGCATAAAGGTCATCACCAACAACCAGTACTTTTTTTCCAACAGCTTTTGTAAATTTTTTAAAGCCTTCATGGTCATCCTCATGGAATGGGTCTTCAACTATTTTTATATCATTTTGTTCTATCAAAGCAACAAGGAAATCTACTTGCATATTGCTATCCAAGCTTCTATTCCTATAAACATAGTTCTTTCCATCAAAGAAAAATGTTGCCGCAACATCTAAGCCTAGGGAAATATTTGTTTTTCTTTCCTTCTCTACCTTTTCTTTTGCTATTCTAAGAGTTGTAAGAGCAGCAAAATCATCTATCGCTGCTGTCCAAGCTTTTTCATCCTCCAAGCCTATGGATTGGTTTTTTAGTATATTTTGGAGTTGTTTTCCTGTTTCTTTATGTACAAGGATATTTTCATAGCACGCATCAAAAAAGGTTTTTGCGTTTGAGGCAACCAAAAATTCTTGTATCGTTGTACTATTATTGCTATGCATCCCTCCACCAAAGATATTTCCCAATGGTTTGGGAATGCTTGGTTTGTTCTTAAGTTTAAAAGCTTTTGGAATGTATTCAAAAAGCTCAAGATTTTCTTCGTTTGCAGATACTTTTGCAATAGCAAAAGAAAAAGCGTTTGCTATGTTGGCACCAATGTCTTCTAAATTATTCGTTAGTTTTTCTAATTCGAGGTCTATATCTTTTTGTTGAGAGCTTTCAAAACCTATAAACTTTTTCTTAATTTTTTCAAAATTTTTTATTGCAAAATCTATTCCTTTTTTTGGAAAGCTTGGTTTTTCATTTTTGCCTATACTAGCACCACTTGGTGAAGAAGCAACAGCTGAAGCCTTATCAGTTTTTACACTTACTTCACAAGTAATATTTCCACGGGAATCAAAAATTTTCCTAACCTTAATCTCCTTTATTTTACCCATACATTCACAATATTTTTTGAGATAAAAAATTTAAAATACTTCCTTTTCTTTTTCCTTGAAAATTCTTCAAAAATTCGAAAAATTATAAAGATTTTATTATTAACTGAGAAATTTCAAAAATCTTAAAATCCTTATTGTTTATACTTTCTAAGGCTCTTTTCAACACGATATAGCATTGTGGACAAGCGGTTACTAAAAAATTTGCTTTTGTTTTAAGTGCTTGCTTTATTCTTTCTTTTGATATTTCTAATGAAATCCTTGTAAAGTTTGCTTGAAGTCCTCCTCCACCACCACAGCAATAAGAATTTTCTCTATTAAAATCCATTTCAAGAATTTCACAACCAATAGCCTTTAGTATCTCCCTTGGCTCTTCATAAATTTTTGAATACCTGCCTAAATAACAAGGATCATGGTACGTTACTTCTTCATTAAGCATTTTTTTAATTTTTATTTTATTTTCTTTTATCGCTTCAAGTATTTTTGTAACCGCATGCTCGATTTTTATTTTTTCATTCTCTATTTTGTAAACTTGTTTAAAGGTATAAAAGCATGC
>JBNAVG010000002.1:21657-32733 GCA_049700355.1 Candidatus Micrarchaeales archaeon
AACCTGCTATAAGATGGATTATTCTGCTTATTTTCTCACGTTTTTCTTGTATTCTTTCTATTTTTCCTATCCCATAATAAATCAAAAATGTTATTAAAAGTAAGGGGAGAATACCAAAGAAATTGTAAACTATTAGGTATGGTATGCAACCCTCTTTTGTTATACCATACTTTGGAAGACAATCGAGTGTGAAGAAAATAGTAAAACCAGAGGAGCATGGAATCTCACCAAGAGAAGCAAGGACTCCAACGAGTATTATCGCTGGTATGGTTGCTTCTTCCACGAGTTGCTCTATTTTTTTCTTTATAAAACCCGGTATTTCTAATGAAAAAAATGCTTTAAAAAAGAAAAAATCCTTTATTTCGAGAGCCCCCCAGATTAAAAATAGTATTATTAAGAAGCTTCTTATCCCACTTACAAAAGAGATGGGAATATTGATAAGACCATACATGAATAAAAAATAAACGATAAACATTGCAAGCGAATAAAGAATACCCGCAACTAAAATCCTTTTTCTGCTCATCAGCATAAGCTGTGCGATTAAAAATATTAAAACACTTATTCCACATGGGTCTGCTATTCCATCCATTAAACCAACAAGCATAGAAGCAACCCATGGGTTATCTAGCATTCTTCCACCTTTTGATTATATAAAAGATTATACAAAAGATTAGAATAAAAAGAATAAGGAAAAAGAAGTAGTGGGTTGTGGGTAAAGGGGAAGTTGTTGATGTTGAAGGAGTAGATGAATACGCAAAACCAAGGAATGCTTTTTTTCCTATGAGTGTTAAAGGAACACCCATCTCAGATTCTGAAAGGTTGAGCATTCTTGCAGTTTTTTGGTAGAGCTCTTGATTTGTTTTGTTGTAATATACTTCAAGCTCTATTATTTTTATTTTATCTTTATAAGCTTCTTCATTAATCAAAGTTTTCAAAAATTCTCTTTCTTGAGCGCAATGTGGACATCCCTGACCATAAAAAAGTATAATGCAAACTTTGCCATCTGAGGAAAAGTTCAAAAAACAAGAGTTTGTTCTGTTTTGGATTGAGGTATTTAAATAACTAATTATTTTATCGCTATAGCCAATATCGATAGCTTTAGAAAAATTGAATAGAAGAATCAAGAGTAGAATAAAAGCTTTAGCAACAGAAAAGCTTCTCTGGTATTTTTTCACCAACCTCACCAAAAGGATTTCCATACTTTCTTATTCTTTCAACCATTTCTTCATTAGTTTTTGTTCCTTTTCTTCTTTCAACCGCAAAAGCTCTAATCTTTCTAAGCATCCCTGGAATATTAATTTTTACTGGACAAACTTCTTCACAATGCTTGCATGTACTACAAAGAAAAGACTTTTCAAATATTTCTTCTTTTCCTTCTATAAAAATCGCTTTTATTATTCCAATACCTCCAAAAAAGCTACCGAAGCCATAATCCTTTAAGATCTCTCTAAACAATGGACAATAGTATAAGCACCTACCGCAATTTATACAATAAAGAGCTTCCTCAAAACCATTCTTAAGAAGCTCACTCCTTTTATTATCTATTACAACAAAGTGTATTTCTTTTGAAGCATGCATACCATAAACCTTTTTCTCTTCTATATCTCCAGTGTTTGAAGGAGAAGAAATTATTGTTATTCTAGAAGCAATACTACCCGTTGCGAATAATGATTGAAGCTTTGCTAAAAAGATTGCTTCTTCAAGATTCTCGCAAATTTTATCCATGCTCGTAATAACTATATGCTTCTCAAGCATAGAGCTTAAAGAAACGTTGCCTTCGTTTTCAACTATTACTATAGAACCTTCTGCAGTAAAGAAATTTGCTCCCGTTATTCCAACTTTTGCTTTTTTTGATTTTTCTTTTAAATAATCCCTAACAAAATGTGCGATTTCCTCAGGAGTATTAAGCTCCTTTCCAAATTTTTCTTTAATCTTTTCTTTCATTCTACTTAAGGGAATTGAAATGGCTGGAAGCACTGGGTGTGAAGCTTCTTCTTCGCATAGCTCAACCAAAAAATCCCCACAGTCTGTTTCCAAAACTTGCTTTCCATTCTTTCTTAGATTTTCTTTCAAAAAAATTTCATTTGCAACATTGGATTTTGATTTAATTACCTCTTTCTCCTCTCCTATTAAACCTAGAATTATTCTATTCGCCTCTTCTCCATTTTTGGCAAAATAAAAATTAATCTTATTCTTTTCAAAATTTTCTTTTGCTCTTTTTAATAATTCGAAAACATTTTTTATGTTCTTCTCCCTTATTCTTCTTGCTTTTTCTTTTAGTTCCTCTATTCTATAAGATTTTTCAAATTCATAAAATTTTTTTGAATAATTCTCAAAAGTAGAAATGAGTGCTTTCCTTCCTTCTTCATTGTTTTTCAATACTACTTCTTCCTCCATCAATTAGTTTCTCTTTTTATTTTAAAATTTGTAACTCAACCTTTTTTGTAATCTCTTTTCCTATCTCTTTTTCTATTCTTGCTCTTTCATCAGCTTGTAGCAATGCTCTTTTTAATTGGTTTATAGTTTTTATTCCAATGTTGAATAGCTTTCTCGCTCTAACCCTTCCTATTCCTTCAAGAGTAGTTAGTTCCATCAGCTCTTCTCTTATTCCATAGTTTACCCTTATCCTAAGCTTCAAAGCTTCTCTTGTGCTTAACCTTCTAAGCTTTAAAAGCTCCGAATAAGAATAAAGCATCCAATCCAAGTTTGAAAGTTTTGAGAAGAAAGCCCCTGGTGTTGTTAAGAATTCTTCCACTATCTTCTTTTCCTCAACTTCATCTATCCAATCTTCAAACATTAACGTTGTTGCGACTATTTTTAATGGGTCATCTATCTCATATTCTTCATCAAAAAGCTCTTTAAATTGATAGAATTTTGCAATAGCCCTTTTCTCATCCTTTATACTAACAAATGGTTTAAGCTCAAAAGTATTTACTGCTCCAAACAAAATTTCCTCATAATTCCTTCCTTTTGTTTTTTCTATAGAATTAAGCATCAACCTTGCTGATAATGGGTCTATATAAAGCTCGTTTACTCTTTTTCCTTCCCTCGTTGGAAAAAGATGGTTGTTTACTTCTTCAACAAACTTCCATTTTTTAAGCTTTTGAATTATGCTAGAAATTGTATCCTTAATTTCTTCAGCACTTCCATACTGAAATCCAAAGAAAGTTTTTTCAAAAAATTTTGTTATTTTTTCCTGAGTGTTTAGCATGGAGCATATCAAAGCAAGCACATGGCTCCTTAGCAATGGCTCATAGCCTAGCTTAGAGGTAATTGGTTGTGGTGGTGAGTTTAATAATTCTTTAAGTTCTTCTATTCTAGATTTTGATTTAGCAAAAAGAAGGGCAACCCCATAAGTATCATAACTTGGTCTACCTGCCCTCCCAAGAAGTTGTATTACCTCATTTATAGCAAGTGGTTGAACTCCAAGACCTTCATCATACCTAGAAAGGTTGCAGATTGCAACAGTGTTTGCTGGAAGGTTAACCCCAAAACCTAGTGTAGTAGTTGAGCATATTACTTTTATAAGTCCTTTTTTAAACCCTTCTTCTACCTCCTTCCTTTGTTGATTCAATAAACCAGCATGGTGGAAAGCCGCTCCTTTTTTAACAAGCTCGCTTAAGCTAATGCATTGCTGCGTTGGTGAGCTTAAAGCATTCTTTATCCTTGAGCTTATTTCTTTTAGCTCTTCCTTTTCCTCTTCTTTTATGAATTTTTTTGTTATTTCGCTTATCCTTTTAGCTGCTGACTCAGCGTTTCTCTTGCTTGAATAGAAAAAAAGAACCTGTTTTCCTTTGCTCAAAACATACCTTGCAATATTCTCTTCATCGCTTTTTTCTTTTGCATAAATTTTTTCAGTAGAGTTTTCAAAATATATTTTACCATTGTAATAAACTCCTTTATAGAGCTTCACTGGCCTAAAATCGCTTTCAACACATTCTGCATTTAGCCAAGAAGCTATATCTTTTGCATTACCTATAGTTGCACTCAAAGCAATTATTTGCATTTTCTTGTTCATTTCTCTTAGTTTTGTTATGAGTATTTCTAATGTTGTTCCCCTTTCAAAATCATCTAGCAAATGTATTTCATCAAAAACTATGGTTGAGATTTCATCTACCCAATCTATACCATGCCTTATTAAACTATCCAATTTTTCTGTTGAAACAAAAATAAGCTCAAGGTTTTTTAAATAAGGGTCAAAGCTATCATAATCTCCTATGCTTATGCCAATCTTTAACCAAGGATAGTTTCTTGAAAACTCTTCAAACTTTTCACGAACGAGAGCACGCATTGGTGCAACATAAACCCCTTTCCCTTTTTTTCTAAGTATAGAATTTAGCAATGCAATCTCAGCTATTATAGTTTTTCCACTTGCTGTTGGCGAAGAAACAACTATGTTTTTGCCATCGAGAAGCCCTTTTTTAATAGCGATTTCCTGCGGTGGAGTGAGCTTTTTAATCCTTTGAGCTAAGCTTTCAAAAAGCTCGTTTGGGATCTTTCCTTTTAACTCCTCAACTTCCATTAAGATTATTTAGCTAAACGAATTAAAAAGAATTATGAGAGTTTTTGCTGTTGGAGACTTGCATGGAGATTACAAAAGCTTTAAGAAATCTTTAGAGGTTTTTGATAAAAATAAAAAGAATAAGGATATTCTAATTTTTCTCGGTGATTATGCTGATAGGGGAGAAAATGGAGTAGAGATAATAATCGAGCTAAATGAGATTTTAGAAAAAAGAAATGATATCTTTGCTTTAAAAGGAAACCATGAAGATTATGAAGAAGCTATTCCAATGTTTTCACCTTGTGATTTAATAGAAGAGGCTAATAAAAAATATCCAGGCGGCTGGGAATCTTTTTGGAATAATGTTCTTAAGCCCTTTTTGAAAAAGCTTAAACAAGCATTTATTGTAGAAAAAGTTTTGTTCGTTCATGGTGGAATAAGCTCGAGAATAAAGAGTAAAGAAGATTTGTTTAAAAAAGAATATGAAAAAGATTTAATTTGGAGCGACCCTTTTAGCTTAGAATATGAAGACCATGGCTATTATAGTTTTAGTAAAGAAGAAGCTGAGAGATTGCTAAAAGCGATAGATTGTAAACTAATAGTGAGAAGCCACCAACCCTATAAAGCAAAAAATGGAAAACCTTTCTTTGAGCTCGATAAAAAAGTTGTAACTATAAACTCAAGCAGCTACTATGGAAAACCATTTGTTTTAGTAATAAATGCTAAGGAAGCAAATGTTGAAAAAGTAATTCCTTTGTAGTTTTTACAATTCTTTGAACATATAAGGAGAAAGAAGCTTATAACCAAGCTTTCTATAATACTCTCTAACCCCAATCCCGCTCATGACAAAAATCTTTTTAAGACCAAATTCTTTTTTTGTTATCTCCTCAGCTTCTTTCAATAGTTTTTTTCCAAAACCACGATGTTGAAACTCTTTTAATGGTTTTTCACCTATTCCAAGTGCTTCTCCATAAACATGAAGCTCCCTTACTCCGCTTGAATCTTCTAAGAAATCATAAGCTATTCTATTCCCAGGAATCCTAAGCCTTAGAAAACCTATCAAAATATCATTCTCAATATCCTCAAAACTCAAGAAAATTTCTTTCCCATAAGAAGAATCGTAATCATAACGCAAAAGCTCAACCTTATCAAAATTAACCTTTTTTCCTTCTCTTATTCTTATTCCAACCTCCCTACTCCTTATTTCCCTTGGTTCAAAACCTTCTTCCTTAAGCCTTTTTTCAGCTATTTGTCTTAAGTTTGTATGCTTTGGGCCAGCAACTATTAGCTTAGAAGGAATATCCCTATCTATCCTCATAACCCTACAATACTTTGGAACAATTTTTAAGATTTCGGAAATAACTTCTATGGCTTCTTCATCATCATAAACTTTCAATTTTCCTTTCTTCCATTCTTCATATATTTGAGTATTCTTAAGTATAAGCAAAGGATAAAGCTTAAGCATATCTGGCCTAAACCTTTGGTCTTTGAATAGCTTCTTTGCTATAGCTATATCTTTTTTCTTATCAGCATAAAGACCGGGCATCATCTGATAAAGAACCTTCAAATAATTATCCTTGCAATTCCTTGTTGCGTTTATCACATGAAAAACCTTATGACCCCTTTTTGTAATCTTATAAACTCTATTATCTAAGGTTTGAACACCAAGCTCAATCCTTGTTGCTCCAAGAGAAAGAAAATTCTTAACATCCTTAAGCTTACAAAAATCTGGCCTAGTCTCAAAAGTAATTCCTATTGCTCTATTCTTAGCCTTTTCATTCTTCTTTATTGCTTCTTCTAAGCTTTTTGATTCTTCTTCGTTTAAAGCATCAAGAGTTCTTTTAACAATTTCTTTTTGCTCATCAAAGCTTCTATAGTTAAAAGTACCTCCCTGAAAAATAATCTCGCATTTTTGAGTATTATGCCCAGTAACCTTTAATTGCCAAATCCTTAGCTTCGTTATTCTATAAGGGTCATAGCCACATTGCCTTGCTCTTAGCGAAGAAGGCTCTTCGCCGGTATAGCTCTTTGGAGCGTTTTTTGAGCTTGGACAATAGGTACAATTAAATGGACAAGAGTTCTCTGGTTTTAGCATTATAGCTATTACAGCAACTCCAGAAATGTTTCTAGTGCTCCTTATTTTTAGCAATTCAATTTCTTTTTTACTCAATTTTTTAATCTTCGAAAGCTCTTCAAATATTAAGCTATTCTTTACAACTCCACTTAGCCTATTTTTAGCCAATTTTTGCTTCGCAATAGCTAGCTCTTCTTTCGTTTTTATTTTTCCTTGAGCTATTAGCGTAGCGATTTCTGTAGCTATTTTTCGAGCTTCTTTTTCTTCTTGAGCTTTTTCCATATATTATAGAATATGTTTTTAGAATTTATTCCTATTTAATTTTAGGGTGTTGAATTTTTTTATTGATTTTAGGAAATAAATGTTGACAACATAAAAAAAGGATGAGATTATCTTACGTGAATCCTGAACAATACTCATTTTACCTTTCTCTTTTGAAAGGGGCACCACCACACGGTGGGTTTGGTATGGGCTTTGATAGTCTGATTGCAAAAATTATGAAACTAAATGATATATGAGATGCGGCACTGTTTCTAAGAACTTTCAAAACCTTGATCCCTTAACTATGCATGTAGAAAATTTCAAGCTAGCTCCAGATAATTTTGCCGATACTACTAGTGGTTCTTTTGCGACAAAGTGGTCTAAAAATTTCTAGCTAGAAAATTTTTTATGGTGTAATTCTATCTCTGTCTCTTGGAAAGAGGGCGCATTCGCGTATGTTCTTCGCACCCGTTAACTGCATTGTAAACCTCTCAAGACCAATGCTCCATCCTGCATGAGGAGGAGCTCCACACTTAAATGCATTTATATAAGATTCAAAGTCATTTGGATTCAAGCCTCTCTTCTTAAGTGCCTCAATAAGCAAATCTGGCTGATGTATCCTCTGAGCTCCGCTGCTAATCTCAAGACCTTTATAGATAAAATCAAAGGATTCGGACAGTTCTGGATTATCCTTTTTCGGCATTGAGTAAAAAGCCCTAAGCTTTGTAGGGTAGTCTCTTACTACAATTGCATCTCCGAAGATTGCTTGCAAGGCTTTTTCGTGCTTTCTTGTCAAATCGTCACCGTACTTCACCGGATAGCCCCTCTCGCTCAATTTTTTGATTGCATCTAAATAAGTAATTTTCTTTATTTCTGGAATTTCGAGTTTTGCTCCAAGTACCTCTAGATCTGTTTTATTCTTTTCTATTACCCTTTTAATTATCGCTGTCACGGTATTGCATAGCACCTCTATAGCGTCCGCGGCATTTGCAAACCCAATCTCTACATCCATTTGTGTCGACTCGGTCAAATGGTAAACTGTGTTAGACTTTTCGGCCCTAAATATTGGCATTATCATGAAGACCTTGTCCATCCCTCCAATAACTGCCATCTGCTTGTATAGCTGCGGCGACTGTGCCAAGAAAGCAGCCTTTTCAAAATACACAACCGGAAAGGGTTCAGAACCTCCCTCGCTTGCCTCGGCTATTATGCATGGCGTACGTATTTGCTGAAATCCTTGACTATAAAGGTAGCTCGAGAAAGCGTTGAGCACCGTAGATTCTATGTTAAATATCGCCTGTGTCTCACGGCGTCTAAGGTCTATATACCTATAATTAAGCCTAACATCAAGGTTTGCCGGCACCTTTCCAGTTACATCAAACGGAATTTTCGTTGAAAGTGGATTAAGATTTATTATTTCCCTGGGTTCTATCTCGAATCCCGCTTTCACTTCCTTATTTGCTTTTATTATTCCTTTTACTTGGACTACACTCTCCTTTGGTAATTTCATTTTTTTAATCAAACTTTCTGAAGCCTCTCCTTTCTTTGCCGTTACTTGTACAATACCTGTCCTGTCTCTAAGTAGCAAAAAAACAATCTTGCCTATATCCCTAACCTCATGAACCCATCCTGCAACTGTAACCGTGCTTCCGCTCAGACTCAAGTTCAACTCATTTATATAATGCGTCCTGTATGCAGTAGACATAGTAGCACATTAGAATAATTCTACCTTTATTCCTTTTATTCCTATTGTTTTATCTACTAATGCCAACTTAAACTTAAATACTTAAAAAAGTTTAAATTTTATTATTCCTAAATTTTCATCCAAAAACTCTCTTAACGTGTGTAAAAATCCTTTAGGATGCTTGACTCCCTTCAGCAGGTTGAAGCTTTGCCTGCGGCATTGGTATTGGTGGTGTTAAACCTACCGGAAGCGAAACTAGTGTTCCGTTTGCACCACAAACAAAGTTTATGGTGTTTATAACCGCTTCCGCAAACTCTACTGGTAATCTCTTTTTTTCTTTCCATTCTTTCTCTATATTTGCAACAACTTTTTTCTCTTCTTTTGAATGAAGGTTCCCGATTATTGTAAGGTAACCAACCTCTTCTTTTTTTCCTTGGTAGGTTACTTCAAACGCATATTCTACTTCTACTTCCTCACCACTTGTTTTTACGTTTTGGATATTTATATTAAATTTTACACCTGTTATTGCTTCTTCGCTTTTCCTCTCCGCCTCAACCTTTGTTATTCTTGTAGAAGTTATCATTTTTTCACCAAACATAAAAAATTTAATAATGAAGTGTGAATAAATTCTATGCCAAATCTAAAATATTTATTCTTTTTCCTTTTATATTCTTTCCTATTAACAAATGCTTCGTTTAGAGATGCTTATTTAAACACGAGTGTTTATCTTCTTAGGAATGGAAGCGCAAACGTTGTTGAGGTTATTACTCTTTTTGTTAATGGAAGCTCATTAAAAGATTATAATATAGCAAAAAAAGCTTTAAACCTAACTATAACTGATTGGAAAGCATTAACTGGGAGTAATTTGCTTATGCCGCATGTATTCGATAAAAGCTATTACAATTTTTATTTTTTTCCTGAAGCTTTAATATCTTATGGAAATTTTGGAATCGCAAGAATAAGGATTAGTTATACTATAAATGATGCAACAATGATTACTCAAGTTGGGCCAAGATTATTTAAATATGTTGTAAATCCAAAAATTTTCAAATTTGAAATCGGAAAAAGCGGACCTGTTTTAAGTGATAACACTTCGTTAAACATTTTTCTTCCGCCGAATGCGATAGTTGAAGAAGTTATTCCATTACCCGATAACCAAATACCATTAAATAAAAACTTTACAGCAACATACCTTGTTTGGAATTCTGGTGAGCCGCTTTCTTCCTTCACTTTAATTTTTTATATAAAACAGGGGATGATGAGTGAGATATCAGATTTTGTAAAAAGCATTCATGAAGCTTTATTAAAAAATTTATCGTTGATTGTTAAGAGCTTTTTAGTTTTAATTATTTTGGCGCTAGTCTATTTTTATTTTAAAAAAATAAAACAAAAATAGTAGCTAAACGTTTAGATGAATAATTCTTCGATCTCTTCTTTTTTAATTCCAGCAATTTCCTCAACATTCTCCTTTTCAAAAATCTTTTTTAACAATTGAATATAGCTTCTTGCTTCTCTTTCATTTGTATGACACATGATACCTATTTTTTTTAAGATATCTTTTTCTTTATTCCTTCTCTCTTTTGTAAAATTAAGTTTCTTTATTATACCTGGAAAACTATAAAGTTTTCTAAATTCTCCTATCTTTAAAGAATAAGCTAAGAATGCTGAAATGTATCTTTGGTACCCATAATAATTTCTTTTAATTATTCTTCTTTGGTATATATCAATTTTTGAAAGAACCGAAAGAGCTTCGGCTATCCTTTCTTTTTTATTCGTCACATTTATTATATTTTCCTCTACCCAGTTTAAAATCATCTCTAAATCAACATCAGCAAGTTTTATTACCTCTAGGGCATTTTCTCCAAAAAAAATTGCGTCAAGCACCTCAAAAATTTTCCTTTCTTTTTCTCTTTCCCCTAATATCTCTATACTTCCTTCTTTTAAAGCTTCCAAATCGTTCAATGCTCCTCTTATATCTCCTTTTGCTGAATTTGCTATATACTCTAGGTTTATTTTATTGATTTCTATTTTTTCTTTTTTTGCAACATTCATCAAAAATTCTTTCATTACAAAAGGGCTTACTCCTTTATACTCTATTCTTTCTAGATCCTGATTTCTAAGGAATCTAAGTTTTTCATCCCAAATATCGTTTGCGGTTAATATGATCGGGTGGTTTGAATTTTGAATTAGAGTAAGAATTGCTTTTTCTGCACCAGTATCTGCTCTAAAAATTTCATCAACTTCATCAATGAGTATAAGTTTTTTCTTTTTAAAAAGTGAAGAAGTTAAAGAAGCTGCTATTAAAATTTTTGAAATCTGTTCTTTTGTTCTTTCCTGTGAAGCATTCATTTCTATAAGCTCTAAAGAGAATTCATTCGCAATTGCATAAGCCGTTGCAGTCTTTCCAGTACCCGGCTTGCCATAGATCAATAACGGTTTAGCTTTTCCATAAAGTGCTTTACTCAACCAAGCTACAAGTTTTTGTTTTTCTTCGGGTCTGATCAAAAGTTCATCTACTTTTTTTGGTGCTATCTTTTTATAAAGCAGTTCCATATA
>JBNAVG010000003.1:0-28611 GCA_049700355.1 Candidatus Micrarchaeales archaeon
ATTAAACTAGCGGTATCTAGAGTTACTAGAACTTGATAATTGCTTAGAGTATTTGGATTTTGAGTATTGCTTATAGTTATTGGTCTTCTATACCTCCAACCACTTAGCCAAATAATCGAAGTAGTAGATGTTGTTGAGGTAGAAGTTGAAGTAGATGTTGAAGTAGAGGTTGATGTTGAAGTAGATGTAGATGTTGACGTAGATGTAGAGGTTGAAGTAGTTGAAGTTGATGTTGATGTAGATGTTGAGGTTGTTGAAAGGAAGGTAATTGGGATTGTTGTTGTAGTTGTGTAAGGAGTAAAGGTAATTGTTTGGGAATTACTTAATATATTTGCAAAAGAAGCTTGAACTTTTACCGTTTGCGCAATTGAGCTTTTAATGTAAGAAATCGCATTTCCATTTGAATCTGTTATTTGTGTTGTTGGGAATATTGTTGCAGTTGATGAATTTCCTGTAAAGCTTACAGTAGCCCCTTTTATATTTTGTCCAAAGATTTTTACATTTGCTATAAGCTTTGAGTAGTTAAGATTGTTTGCTGGAACTGATGTTGGTGAAGCTGTTAATGTGATTAAAATGTTTTGCGATGAAATCGCCCCTGTCCTAGCATGTGCTTGCATTAAACCAACATAGGTTTCGATGAGTGCACCACTACAACTTTTTGCAGAAAACCATCCAGGAGCTGTTCCACAATCATAAAGCTTAATCCACATTGGGAAAGAATAAAGGGAGTTTAAATTTGCTTTTGCTCCAGAGATATTTATCGTGCAAAAAAATGTTGCTCCAGATTGTATAAAACTTGGAGAGCAAAGAGCTGATACGTTTCCCTGAGTAATACCAACAGGTTGAACTATTAGAGTAGCGTTTTTTATTGGAAATGGCAGAGAATTTATCGCTACTATTGCAATGTTGCTTGCAGTATTGCTACTAAAAAGCATAACACCAATACAAGTTGGTCCATACTTAAAATTACAAAAATCTGGAGCAAGGGAGGAAGGAGTTATTACATATTGGTAAAGAGCTCCCAAAACAACGGCGATAATTAGAATAGCCCATCCATAAGTCATTAAATATTCTATTGCTGATTGAAGTTTCACATTTTTTATTCTAAAAGAAAGTTTTTATTTTTTTTGTTTGTTTTTGTTTTTATTTTTTAGAAAAAAAGATAAACCTTTTTTGTTTTAAATTTTAAATGAAAGAAGAAGAAAGTATAGTAAAAGGCTCTTTGTACTTGAGTATTGCAAAGTTTCTTTCAAATCTTATGCTTGCTTTTAGTATAATAATAGTTGCAAGAGTCATAGGAGCCTCAAACTATGGTTATTTTGTTGTTGCGATTTCCCTTGTAGGTCTTTTGAATTCTTTTGGTGGTTTTGGTATAGGTCCTTATCTCTCAGCACATCTTCCAAGGTTTAAAAAAGAAAGAAAATTGAAGGTAATCTCAACAACATTCTATTTAAACGCGATCATTTCATCTTTTTTAACCGTTTTTGCATTTCTTTTTCTTCCAAACTTTTCAAACACTCCTTTACTCGTTAGCATTGCTTCTCTTTCAATACTACTTAACCTTATTTTTGCTTATTTTGTTAATCTATTTATAAGCTTAAGAAGAGCAGGCTTTTCAAGCTTAGCAACGATATTTCAATCCTTTTCACAAGCTTTTTCTTCTATAATCCTTTCTTTTCTTAACTTTGGAATGTATGCTCCTTTAATAGGCTTAGAAATTGGTTATGCTATTGGAATAATTGTTTCTTTATTCTTTTTAAAAAAGCTAAAGATTAAAATAGAACCCATACTAGAAAAAAAGGAAATAAAAAAACTTTTCTCATTTTCATCATTTCTAATAATCTCCTCAATCTTTTCTTTCTTTTCAGCCCGTTTTGCGATCGTTTATCTTTCAAAATTTGTTGAGAGCTCAACTATAGGAAATATAGGTATTGTACAAAATTTTATAGTTGTTAGCGATATAATAGTAGGAAGCATTGCTAGCGTAGCAATGCCAATATTTGCAACACAGGAAGAGAATAGAAAAAGAAGGGTTTTTGGAATAAGCTTAAAGTATACATTCTTATTGATTCTATTTCCGATTATAATCCTTTTTCTCTTTCCAAATTTTGTTATAAACATTCTTTTTGGAAAAAATTATGGAGAAGCTATACCTTATTTAAAGCTCTATTCAATCTACTTACTCTTTTCATTTCCATGGTACCTTTTTTCCTCTTTAATTTTGGCTGAAAGAAGGATAAAACTCTATACTTTTATTTCAGTTTTTGGTAGTGTCGCTTTGCTCCTTTTGGTACCATTTGAATCCATTTTTAAAGCAATTGGCTACTTTTTTGCTTTGATAATTAGCTCTTTTATTACAAACCTTCTTACTTTCTTTTTACTTCGTTCAAAAATTGGACTTAGGAAAAAAGAGCTTTTTGAGATTTTAACCGCTTCCTTTATTTTTTTCATCTTTTCATATTCTATTAGTTATTTTGTCAAAAGATTGTTGGAATTCTTTGTGGCCTTCTTCTTTTTATTTTTTGTTTATGTTTTTGTGCTAAGGTTACTTATAAAAAAGAAAGAAATAGAAATAATAAAAATAAGCATTAAAAATTCTAGGTTAAGAGTATTATCCCCATTCTTAGAGAATGTTTGGAATTTTCTAGGTTTTTGAAATTATATTGGTTCAAAGAATTTGTAGGTTATTTCAAAACCAACAACAGGAAGCTCAAGCTCATAAAAGTTTAATGCTTTTGGTGAGATCTCGCCAACGAATCCTATTTCGTTTCCTTTTTCATCAAGTATCGCAGCACACCTCCCTTTTATAAAGATCTCAAAATCTTTTTCATTTAATTTTATTTTTATTCCAATTGCATTTTCTAGACTTCTTAAAACAGAAATCGCTTCCTCTATGCTTGCTCCTTCTCTACTGATTAAAGCACAAAGATTTTTCATAGGAAAGTATTTTTGATTTTCAAATTTTATCGCATAACCAAGCTCAAATATTCTTTGGGGATATCTTCTATGTTTGTTTTTTGCTAAAAACTTGAGAAGGCTTGGAATTAAAGAAATTCTATAACAACTTAACTCATTACTTACTGGGTTTTGAATCTCAACTATACCTTCTTTTCTTATCAGATTTTGTTCTTCCTTACTACTAAGAGAAAGAGTCTTTACTTCCTGAAAACCATTTCCTACCATTATTTTAGATAGCTGATTTTCTAATATTGTTATTTCATTAAACCTTCCTAGTGTTGAAAGCTTTAAAAATTCAGGTTTTAGGTTTTTGTACCCATATGCTATTGCAACATCTTCTATGATATCATAAAAATGGAGAATATCACCCCTATAAAAAGGGATTATGATGGAGTTTCCTTCCCTTTTATAACCCATTCTTAAAAGCAATGAAAATATTTCATCTTGAGTAAGCTTTAAACCAAGAAGGTTGTTTATTTCCTTTACTCTTTTTTTATCGATTTCAAGTTTTTCCTCTTTGAGTACCCCCTCTTCTCTTTCCTTTTTGTTTTTTTCCTTTTTGTTTTCTTCTTTTTCATTTTTCTCTATTTTAACTTCAAAAACTTCACAATTTCTTTCAAGCATATCAGCTATAAGAATCGTATAAGCTCTTTTTACTGCGTTTTCTTCACAACCAGTCATTTCTATAAAAAGTTCTTTTGTTTGAGTTGTCACTCTTGTTCTTTCAGAATTTAGTATGGGTGGAAAGCTAAAAATTCCTAGAGAATCGATAAAAACTGGAAAATCTTTTACTAAATTTTTGTATTCTTTTCCTTTTTCAGTTTTTTCCAATACTTCGCTCAGCTTCATTTCCTCCGAATAACCAAGTGGAATAAAACTTCCATCCTTTACATCTTTATAAACTATCTCCTTACCATTTATTTTTGATAGGTCATGTACTCCTATAGCTACCGCTTCTCTGTTCTTTCCTATTGTTTTATGTATATTTTCTTGGTCATTCATCAATGCTTTTAGCTCTTCTTCATCTATTACTATATTTTTTACTATGAAGCTTTTTACAAAAGGCCTCAATTTTCCTTCAGCTTTTATTCTATAATCAGAATTTTTAAGCTTAAGCTCTAAGGGTTTTGGTGAATACAAATTTCTTATAGCCCTTCCTAAGCCATAAAGAGTAAAGAGGTCATCCCTCTCTGGCGTTAGTTCAATGAGCATTCTTTCCCCATTTTCTTTTACTTCCCCCTTTAAATTTTCTATAGCTTCTATTAGCTCTTCTTCACTTAGCTTTGTTATTCTTAGCAATGTTTGTTTTTCAAATTCAAGAGTTGGCATTATTTAATTAATTTTTTAATTTATTTAACTTTTACTTTCACTTTGCTTCACTTTTTTACTTTAATAATTTAGTAACTTTTTTGTCTTTGTGTAAATCCATCGAGGAATATATTTAACCATTCTAATATATAAATATAATTTTGGTTAAATCTTTTAAAGATAATAGATTGTAGCTACTTGAGATGAAAGCTTAAAAAGGTTTTTTGAGAAAAATTCATTTGATTGAATGAGACTAAGGTTTTTAGGAGGAGCTAGAGAAGTTGGTAGGAGTAGCATAGTGATAGAGGATAGAAAAAAGATAATGCTAGATTGTGGTATAAAGCTAGATTCAAAAACAGAATATCCTGAGCAATTAGCAGCAGACCTTATTATAGTTTCCCATGCTCACCTAGACCATAGCGGATATTCCCCATTTTACTATAAGTTTTCTTCAATTCCAAGCATAGGTACTTATCCAACGCTTAACCTTACTCAACTTCTTCTTAAGGATTTTTTAAAAGTACAAAGGAGAAAACATGAAAAAGTTCCTTTTAAAGATAGGGAAATAAGAAAATTCGTTAGAAATTTTATAGTTGCAAACTATGAAGAAGAATTTGCTTTTGGTGATTTTTCAATAAAGTTTCATGATGCTGGGCATATTCCAGGAAGCTGTATGGTAGAGCTAAACAAAGATGGAAAAAAGATTTTTTATACTGCTGATTTTAAGCTTACACCAACTTATCTCCACAAGGGAGCAAATTTTTATGAAAGTGATATTCTGATAATAGAATCAACCTATGCAAATAGAGAGCATCCCCCAAAGAAAGAAGTGGAGAAAAGATTAAAAGAAGAAATAGAAGAAACGATTTCAAAAGGTGGGAATGTTTTAATGCCAACGTTTGCTGTTGGAAGAGCCCAGGAAATGCTCTTTGTTTTAGATTCTCTTGGCTTTTCTGATATCGTTTATTTGGATGGTATGGCAAAGGATGCGACTCAAATAATTCTTAATTCAAAAAAATTTATCTCAGACCCAGAATGGCTCCAAAGGATATTGCAAAGAGTAAATTTTGTAGAAGAAAGAAGGGATAGGAGGGAAGCATTAAAAAAACCGAGCATTATTTTAACTACCGCCGGAATGCTAAACGGAGGTCCTGCACTCGATTATATTACAAAGCTTAACCTAAATAGCAAAATAATCTTTACTGGTTACCAAGTTGAAGGAACAAATGGAAGGGAGCTTCTTGAAAAAGGTGTAATAAATTTAAATGGAAAGAAGTTTAAAGTTCCCCAAAAGGCAATTTATCTTGATTTTTCTGCACATGCTGGAAGGAGTGAATTGTTTAAATTTGTAGAAAAAAGTAAAGCGGAGAAAATATTCGTTGTTCATGGTGATTCAAAAATAGCTATAGATTTTAAGGATGAACTTCTCATGCTTGGCTACGATGCAGTTGCTCCACAAAATAAAGAGAGCTTTGAGATTTCTTTTTAATTTTAAATACTAAAAATAATTGTGAAAATATTAAACATAGATAAAAAGAATAATTTTGTAAAGCTTCTTTTAAATTCAAAGGAAGACCTTTTTCATTTAGAATACTTTATAGAAGAAGGAGACCTTTTAACCTCAAAAACTTTTAGAAAAGCTTTTTTTGAAAGTGGTAGTGAAAGAAAAGAAGTTCTTGTTGAAATTCTTGTTTTAAAACTATTCTTTAGGGAGGAAACAAATACCCTTAGAATTTTTGGAAAGATTGTTAATGGTTACCCACAAGAATACGTTCAAATAGGAAAGCACCATAGTTTGGAGCTTGGAGTCGGTGATGTTGTTGAAGTAAGAAAAAGCAAACTTTATAATTTCCAAATCTTTTTACTTAAAGAGTGGGAAAAAGAAACAAAAAAACCCATTTTTTTGTTCTTAGCGATTGATGAAGAAAAAGCAACGATTGCAAACGTTTTTCCTTATGGAATCGGTAATGTAAAAGAGATAAGAAGTGGATTAAGCAAAAGGCTTGATGAAAAAGAGTTTAAGAAAAAAGAAGAAGAATACTTAAACAAAGTTTCAAAAATAGTAAATAATTCAAAGGCAAAGATTGCTATAGTTTGTGGACCTGGTTTTGAAAAAGAAAAGATAATACCTTTGTTAAAAATCGAAGTTTTTTCTTTTTATTCTACTTCATCAGAGCTCTCAGCTATATATGAGGTTATGAAAAGCAAAGATTTTTTAGAACTTTCAAAAAAGCTTATGCTTAAGCAAGAAGAGTATTATGTTGAAAAGCTTATAGAAGAAATCTCAAAAAGTGGTAATTATGCCATTGGCTTGGAAGATGTTTCAAAATACGCTTACTCAAAAAGAATAAAAGTTTTACTCGTCACAAACTCAATGCTCAAGAAAAAAGAAGTAAAAGAGATAATAGAAATATTCAAAAATTTTGGAGGGACTCTTAGAATAATAAATGAAAAAACGAGCGCTGGAAAACAACTTTTAAGCTTAGGTGGTATAGGAGCTTTACTTACTTGATTTTTTCTATTTTTTCCTTTGGAAGGATTAGCTTTACCATTCCAGTACCAACAGGTACTTCTTGGCCTATTATTATGTTTTCTGTTACCCCGGTTAATCTATCAACCTCACCAGTTGCAGCAGCATTCATTAAATGCTTAACTGTTTCCTCAAAAGCTGCCCTTGCAAGAACACTCGGTTTTTCAGCAACTAAGCCTTGTCTTCCTATTGGCTTTATTACCCCTTCCCTGGTCATCGTATCGGCGAGAAGCATTATATGCCTTATATCTACGTTTAGCTTGTTGGATTTTAGTATAGAATAAAGCTCCCTTACTATCGCATTCCTAGCAGCTTCTATTCCAAGTACTTCTGCTATTTCATGGATATGTGTTGTAAATATTTTACTTTTATCAACTCCTTCAACCTTCATCACTTCTCTTAGATTGCTCCCACTAGCTCTTATGAAGTATTCTTCACCTTCCTGAAGCACTATTGCCCTTTCTATTCCTTTTATTCCCTTAACTATTAGCTCCTTTATTCTTACTGCACTCCTTCTTAGCTTTGCATAAGAATTTGTTTTTATTTTTATTTTAACTCTATTTCCTTTTATGTTCATCCTACCAATCTTTTCACTTTTAATCTTTTCTATTGCTTCAGAAATTTTTACTCCTTTGCTCTTTAGTTTATTCTTGCTAAATGTTATCGTTATGCTCATATCATCAAAATCTTCCTCAACCTTGGCTACTTCAGAAATTTTTACTTCTTCTATTTTTGAAGCGATTTGTTTGACCTTTTCTAGGTTGTTCTTAAACTTTTTATCTATATAAATGTCCATCATAGGTATGGAAGGAACACTCTTTGCATCTATTATTTCTATAACCCTTGGAAGACCGGTTGGTACTTGCTCAGCAACTCCTGCAAAGTGGAAAAGCCTTAAGGTCATTTGTGTTGCTGGTTCACCAAGGCTTTGTGCAGCAACTATACCAACAGCTTCACCGGGTTCGACAAGGAATTCTTCCCTTTTCTTTATGTTGTATTCTTCAAAATGTGAAAACATAGGATGCAAAGCATCTCCACCATATACAAATTGAACGATATCGTTTTTTGAATCCTTAACGCTTAAATCTTCATCAACATAAAGGTCTTGTAAAGCATGTATTAGTCTTCTTTGCATGTAACCAGATTTTGCTGGTCCAAGACCTTTTTGTACTATACTTTCCCTACCACCTACCGAGTGGAAGAAGAACTCTATCGGGTTTAAACCAAACCTAAAGTTTCCACCTATAAAGCCCCTTGCTTCAGCGCTTAAGTCATTCTTTTTCAAATGTGGTAATACTCTTGCTCTATAACCACGGTTTATCCTCTGTCCTCTTACTGCTTGCTGACCGAGCATCGCTGAGATTTGTATAAAGTTAAGCATTTTTCCCCTTGCACCACTTTGTGTCATTAGAAGAGCTGGGTTTTTTTCATCGATATATTTTTTAATTATCTCTTCGCACCCATCCCTAACTTCACCGAGCTCTTTAACAATATAAGCTTCTAAGCTTTCTTTACTCGTTCTACCAGGTAATGGAACTAACCTTTCTTCCTTATACTCTTTTATTAGCTCGTTTACTCTTTCTTTTCCTTTTTCCCTTCTTTCATTTATTTTCTCCATCGCTTCTTTTGGAAGAGTATATTCCTCTAAGCTAACTGTTAATCCATACCTAGAAATAACAAAGTTTCCAACTCTTGTAATGTTATCTATAAATTCTCTTGCTTCTTCAAAACCAACTTGAAGAGCAATAGCACCTATTATTTTTCTTAAAACATCCTTATCAACTACTCCTTCTTTAAGCTTTCCATTTTCTATAACAACTTTACCTTTTTTCGTCTTTATTTCTAAGCTAATTTTTGGTAGAATGTTTGAGAATATTTCCTTTCCACTATATCTTTTTTCCTTCCTTTCTATTTCCTTCCCAGCTTGAGCTAATATATCGCATGCTTCTTCTTTTGAAAAATAAGAGGAATCTTGTGTTAAAATATAAATACCAGTGCATGTATCTTCTATTGGTCCAATTATAATTTCTCCATGCCTTGGTGAAAAAAGTTGAAACTTTGTATCCATTAGATACTTTGCCTCAGCTATAGCATCTTCGCTTTGTGGAACATGAAGGTTCATTTCATCCCCATCAAAATCTGCATTATAAGGTTCTGTTGCTGCAATGTTTATTCTAAAGGTTTTTCCAGGAAGTATTCTAACATAATGGGCCATCATGCTTATTCTATGCAAGCTCGGTTGTCTATTGAATAGAACTATATCACCATCTTTTATTTGTCTTTCAACTACATAACCAACGTTTATTTCATTCTTTATCTCCTCTTTGTTCTTTTCAGTAATCTTTCTTTTTGTCCCATCTGGAGAAATTACATACAAAGCCCTTGGATATTCTTCTCTTTCTATAAGCTCCTTGCAATAATCTATATTTTGAGAATTTACCTTTACTGGATAAGTAAGCTCCATTGCAATTTCTTTTGGTACCCCAACTTCATTTATGCTTATCCATGGGTCAACAGAAATAACACTCCTTGCACTAAAGTTTACCCTTTTTCCACTCAAATTATAACGAAACCTTCCTTCTTTTCCTTTTAGCCTTTGTGCTAAAGTTTTAAGAGGTCTTCCACTCCTATGCCTTGCTGGTGGAAGTCCTGAGGTTTCATTGTCAAAATAGGTTGTTATATGGTATTGTAAAAGTTCCCAAAGGTCATCTATTATCAATTGTGGAGCACCAGCGTTTATGTTTTGTTCAAGCCTTTGGTTTATCCTCATTATATCTACAAGCTTATGAGTTAAATCATCTTCGCTTCTTTCACCAGTTTCAAGAGTAATGCTTGGTCTTATGTTTACTGGTGGTACGAGCAGAGAATGTAGTATCATGTATTCGGGCCTTGCAACCTCTGGGTCAAGTCCAAGAAGCTTACAATCTTCATCGCTTATTCCCCTTAACCATTCTTCTATTTCAGGAACTTTCATCCTGATATTCTCAAGCTTTCCATCTTCTTTTTTTTCAACTCTATAGAAGAAAGTTGGTTTTTCAAACTTTATAAGTGGATGTACTTCACCACAATAAGGACATTTTTTAACCTGTTTAAGCTTGTTTATCAAAGATTTGCTTAACTTTTTCTTCTTTCCAGTTTCTTCCTCAACTTCTTCAACTTCAGCTTCTATAACTTCTTTTAATTGTTGTATTTCTTCTTTGTTTAAAAGAAGCTTATGACATTTTGGACATGTTGCTTGTAGCAATAAGTATATTACTTTTGCAAAGCCTGGGTGAATAACTGGCCTTGCTAAGTCTATATGCCCAAAATGTCCTGGGCATGCTCTCATCCTTGCTCCGCATGTTTTGCAGCGCAAGCTTGGGTCTATAACTCCAAGCCTTTGGTCTAGAAGACCACCATCTATTGGAAAACCTTCTTCATCATAAGTATCTGGAATCGTTATCTTTGCGACACTAAGCTTATGTACCATTTCATTTGAAAAAATACCAAACTTAATTGATTTTATTATTTCTCTCATTCTCTTTCACCAATTTTAATTCTTGGGAAAATATGAAAGCTTCTTATCTCATCCAACAAAAGCTTAAAACCATAGGAAACATCAACCTCTCCAATGTTCGTACTTCCACAAATTGGACAAACTGCAGTATTCTTAAGCCTATCAAAATATGCAAGTGAGCCACAATCTCTGCAAACAAGTATTTTTGTTTTATCGCTTTCTTCTAGCAATCTATCCCTTAGCAATGCGCTCGCACCAAAACCTATTAAAGTATCTCTTTCCATTTCTCCAAACCTTAAGCCCCCTTCTCTTGCCCTTCCTTCTGTTGGTTGATGTGTTAGAAGCTGAACTGGTCCACGGCTTCTTACGTGCATTTTATTGCTAACCATGTGATAGAGCTTTTGATAGTAAATAACTCCAATGTAAATATCTGCTTCAAAAGCCTTTCCACTTATACCATCATACATTCTCTCCTTTCCATTCTTTTTAAAACCATAGCTTTCGAGTATTTTTCCTATTTCCTCTTCATTTATTTCTTTAAATGTTGTTCCTTCGATTGGTTTTGCCTTTAAACAAGCAGCTTTTCCAACGATAGTTTCGAGCAAATGACCAATAGTCATTCTAGTTGGAATTGCATGCGGGTTTATTATTAAATCTGGAACTATTCCGCTTGAAGTGAATGGCATATCCTCTTGTGGAACAAGTAGCGCAACAACCCCTTTTTGCCCATGCCTAGAAGCAAACTTATCGCCATTTTCTAAGCTTTTTATCATCCTTATTCTTACTTTTACAAGCTTGTTTGCTTCCCCACTTTCACTTATAACAACAGAATCTACTACTCCACTCTCCCTTGGTTTAAGTAGAGTTGAGTTATCCCTTCTTTTTTCTTCAGAAACCCCAAAAATACCTGCTTCTTCTAAGAACCTTGGTGGTGATGTTTTTCCTACTAAAACATCTTTCCCATTAACGTTTTGTTCAACTTCTATTATACCATCTTCACCGAGCTTTGAATACGCCTCTTCACCCTTATAATCCTCTACCTCAGGGTTTGGAATCTCTATTCTATCTTTTTGTCCACCTGGATACCTTCTTTCCTCTGTTTCGTAGGTTTTATAAAAAACGCTCCTTGCTAAGCCCCTTTGTGCAGCATTCTTGTTAACTACTACTGCATCACCCATATTATAACCATAGTATGGTGCAACAGCAACAACAAAGTTTTGTCCAGAAGAATATTTTTCATACTTTGCTATTTCAAAACCTTGTGTATAAACCAATGGTTTTTGTGGATAATAAAGAATGTAGCTTCTTGAATCAAAACGTTGGTTAAAGTTTAATGCAAATACTCCTTGACCTTGTTTAACCATTTGGCTTGCCATCGTAATTCTTGGAGAGCTATTATAGTTTTGGAAAGGAAGTAAGCTTGCAGCAATACCAAAAATAGTAGAAGGATCTATTTCAAGATGTGTTGTTTCTTTTTTGATATCTTTTTCGGAAATAGCTATAAAAGCGTTTTCTTCTTCATCAGCATCCAAGTACTCAACTATTCCATTCCTAACTAAATAATCAAAATCTATTTCTTTCTTTTCCAATTTTTCTAAAAGCTCCTGAGTAAGCTTTGGCTTTCCATCTTCAACTATTATATATGGCCTTCTAACTCTCCCAGGGTCGCAGTTTACGCTTATCTCCCTTGTTTTTTTATTTATTGAAATGTTTAAGTTTATTAAAGAAAAATCCCTTCTTCTTTCTTCCCTTACTCTTTTTACAAATTCTTCACCATTCTTTACAAAATTCAAAAACCTTCCATTTAAATAAACTGCAAAGGCTTCTTCCTTTTTCTGGGCTTCAAAATCGTTCATAATCTTTTCTAGTATCTTTTCTATTCTTTCTTCGTTTTCTTCCCTAGAAATATCTATCATTAAAGCAAAATTTTTTATTAGAGCATGCCTAGGTCCTTCTGGGCTTTCATTAGGACAAAGCTTCCCCCAATGAGAACCGTGTAAATCCCTTGCTTCAAAATGTGTATGCTTCTTTGAAAGTGGTGATTGAAGCCTTCTAAGGTTTGAAAGAGTTGCTGCAAAATTGTTTCTATCTAGTAATTGGCTAACTCCGGTTTGCCCAGCAATCCAATTACCAGTTGCCATTGCAAACCTTAACCTTTGAGTTAATACTTCTGGTCTAACGACTCCTTGCAATAAAAGTTTTTTTCCACGTGCATGAGACCTCTCAACTTGATAAGCAATATCTTTAACCAAAAAACCAAAAGCGTACTTAAAAAGCTCCTCCATCAATGCTCCAGCAATCTTTACTCTTTTGTTTGAATAAACATCCTTATCATCAGCCTTTATTTTATTATAAGCTAGAAGAATAGCCCTTTCAGCCATTTTTATTAAATAATAAGCTTTGTTTATTCTGCTTTCTTTTGTTAAGCCTATATGTGGTAAAAGGTATTGGTCTAGGAGCATATCCACTCTTTTCCTTTGATAAACCAATGGTTGATTTGGAGCAACTTTTTTAGCAAGTTCATCAAAAGCTTCGCTTGCTTGTGTCTTTTCTAGCTCAAGGTTAAGCAGGAAGTCGTTTCTTACTATTTTTTCTTGTATTCTAGCCGTTATTTCGCTTGGTTTTAAGCCTAGAGCTTTTAGCAAAAGCATAAGCCTAAGCTCCTTCGGAGCTCCTGGGAAAGCAGCGAATAGCTCACCAGAATGATTCCTTCTAACAATACACTTTGCTCTAAAACCTTTAATCGTTGAAAAAACTTTACTCATCGTTTCTTTTCCTTTCTTTTCTTTTGAGGTTACTATTTTATTTGGTGCCAAATCTTCAATCCCAACTAATGCTTTTTCTGTACCGTTTATTATGAAATACCCACCAGGATCATTGGGGTCTTCACCATGTTCTATTAATTGTTTTCTCGTTAACCCATAAAGTCTACAAAGCTTGCTCTTTACCATAACTGGCAACCAACCGATAAGAACTTCTTTTGGTGTTCTTTTTACATCATCTATTACTGGAATTATTTCCAAGTATATTGGAGATGCATAGGTTATGTTTCTAAGCCTGCAATCTCTTGGATAAAGCTCAGTGATTGAGCCATCTGCTTCAGTTATTATAGGCTTTTCAAACCTTATTTTCCCTAAAAGAAATTTATAACCTTCAACATTCGGTTCTATTACTTTCTGGGAATCTATTACTCTTTGAGCCCCATACTCTATAAAATCATTGTAACTATTTAGCTGATGAGCAATTATAGAATGTTGTTCAAAAAAACTTAAAACTAAACTATTCATTATTTCACTTCGCTACAACTACTCTATAATAAAAATATTTAATTCCGTTTTCTTCTTCTCTTTCAATTTCTATAACATCACCAATCTTAACATTATATCCTTTGAGCATGGCGTCTGTTTTTAGTATTTTTGGGAGTTGTTTTTTTGTAATTTTGTATTTTTTTAATAATTTGTCTACTTCTTCACTCTTCAAAATTCTAAATTTTGGTACAAGCAAATGGTCAATACCAAAAACTATTCCTAGAATTAGCATTCAATCATATTTTATAAATTTTGAGTATTTAAATTTTTCGCTCAAAAGTATGATTAACACAACGAGTTGAAATCTTACAATCTTTACAGCAGGATAAAAGCAAACTGTCGTCATAGGAAGAAGGAAAGAGAGGAAGAAAAGAAGAAGAAAGAGGAAGGTAAAAAAAATTATTAAATATTCTAAAAGAGAGAGAAAAATATGTTTAAAAAATATCTTTTATTGTTGTTTTTTGGTTTATTAATCGCTTTTGAATTTCCAATGCAAGGATTTAAAATTGGAAACCTAAGCCTTCAAATCAGCAGGAATAATTCTGTTTTGGTAACTTTTCCGAATGGTTCTAAAAAGGAAATTCCACAAAATCTTACAATAGCAATTATAAGAAATTTTACAAAGAATTCAAATATTTCTACTATAACTCACTTAATCTTTCTTAATATTACAAATCAAAATATTCAAATAAACAAAGAAATGGAAAAAATAAAAGAGATTTATAAACATTATGGAGGTAACGAGGCTAAGATAGAAGAGGAGTATATAAAAGAGTTATCCAACATCTCTTTACCAACAAATGTTTCAATTGAAAAATTAGAAGAAGAGTTTAAGGAAAAACAAAAGGAAGTTTGGGGGAGGGTAGAGAGAAAGTTTATAAATCACTCATCTAATGAATATTGGAAAAAACACAGGATATGCGTAGCGATTTATCCAAATTTAAAAGAATGCCCTCCAGAAGTGTTTCCTATCTTCATTAATCAAACTAAAAAATTAATGCTTCCAAATGGTTCTATAATTTCAGTGAACGAAACGATTTTTGTAAGAGGTTTAGGAAAAATAATTCCAAAAGAGGATGAGGTTGAGATAGAAAATGAGTCTACGCATTCATTTATAAAAGAAGTACACAATCGTCCAGTAGTAGTTACGATTACTAAAACACCTACAGGAGTAAATGTTATTGTAACAAACTTAATAAGCGGAGTAAGAAATGAAATTGAAGTTGAAAAAGAGGAGAATGTTTTTAAGCACATTGTTGTACATACAAAAGGAAACGTTTCAAACGTTATAGTAAACATAACAAGGATTAAAAACATCACATTTCCACCAAAAGTACCAAAAGAGTTTTCAAAAGCTTTGTTTTATGAGATTAATAGTAATTTAAGCGATAGCGATATAAAGAACGTTACATTTACTGTTGTTGTTAATCAGACATGGCTTAATAAAGTGAATAGTAGCATAGGAAAGATTGGGGTTATTAGAATAAATGGCAATACATCACAAGTTTTACAGATTCTAAACGTTACAACTCAAAAAATCGGAAATGAAACATTCTACTATTTAAAAGTTGTTTCTCCAGGATTTTCTTTGTATGTAGTAACTCCTCTTATCACTCCAACTTCAAGCATATTTAATATAAATTCATTGATTATAGCAGGGATCGTATTCTTAATTATAGCGATTGTTACAATTGTTTTATTAAAAAGGAGAAAGAAGAGCAAATAAAAATTCTTATATAATGGATAAAACTTAGCAAAGTTGTAAAACATCAAGATTATTTGGAACAAATGTTTGTGTTTTTGTAACATTCCTTATTGCTTGAGCTAATTGTAAAGATTTTTCTTCTTCACCATGCATAACAAAAATTTTCTTTGGTCTTGGTTGAAGATTTTGTACAAAATTCAAAAGCTGTACTCTATCGCTATGCCCAGAAAAACCTTCTATTGTTTCAATCTGCATTTTTATTTGATATTTTTTCAGTTTTCCTTCATCATCTAGTAAAGCAATTTCTCTTATACCACTCTGTAGCTTTCTTCCTAGAGAGGTTGGTGAGTTATAACCAACAAAAATCAATAAATTTTTTGGATTATCACACATAAGTTTTAGGTACTCTAAGCTTGTTCCACCATTTAACATTCCACCACTTGCTAATATTACACTCCCCCCAGATTCAACAATTTCTTTTTTATCCTTTTTCACTATTTCGAATATCGGGTTTTCAAAAGGGGATTGATTGTTTAAAACTTTTCTTTGAATACCCTCTTTTAAGTACTCTGGATAAACAGTATGAATAGCACTTGCCTCTAGTATCATACCATCTAAGTATACTGGAGCATTAAAATAATACTCTTTATTCCTTAAGTATTCATCTATAACGAGCATTATTTCTTGACTTCTACCTACCGAGAAAAGAGGTATTAAAACACTCCCCCCGTTTTCTATTGTTTGTTTTATCATTTTCATTAATCTACTTTCAGCTTCATACCTCTTTGGCATTATATCTTGCTTTCCACCATATGTGCTTTCTATAAATAAAGAGTCTACTCTTGGAAAATGTGTTTCAGCTACATCAAAAAGTCTTGAAAACCCATATTTAATATCTCCCGTGTAAAGCAAATTATACAAACCTTCGCCTATATGTAAGTGCACCATAGCACTTCCTAAAATATGCCCTGCATTGTGAAAAGTAAGTCTAATCTCATTTGTTATATCAGTCACCTCTCCATAATCCCTTGTTATAAAGTTTGAAAGCATTTTTTTTACATCTTTTGAAGAATACGGTGGCTTATGACCGGATTTTTCAACTATGTTTATATAATCTAAAAGAAGTAATGCAGCAAGCTCCTTTGTTGGTGGCGTAGAATAAACAGGACCTTTATATCCATAGCTGAAAAGATATGGAATAAACCCTATATGGTCCATATGTGCATGGCTTACCACTATAGCATCTATATCCTCTAGAGGAAAGCCTAAAGAATTTAGATAAGGAAAAGCTTTTTCAGCTTCTTCTACTCCAAGGACACCCGGCTCTGGAGAAATACCACAATCTATTAAAACTTTTGAATTTTTTGTTTGCACCAATAGACTACTCCTTCCTACCTGTCTAAAACCACCCAATGCGATTGCTTTAACATTTTCACTTTTTTCTAAAACTTTTTTA
Organism: Candidatus Micrarchaeales archaeon; assembly: GCA_049700355.1. Lineage (GTDB taxonomy): Archaea > Micrarchaeota > Micrarchaeia > Micrarchaeales > JBNAVG01 > JBNAVG01. Next base: position 16,762 of record JBNAVG010000003.1, read on the forward strand.
TTTATTTTCTTACCAACTTCGTTTAAAAATCTTTTTCTTTTTTTCTCCGTTTTAAAAAACAAGCTCCTTGTAAGAGTAATTGTTTCTGAGTTTATAGTTGGAACTCTAAGTGTTCTTGGAATCCATCCTGTTGCTTTTATTATAACCCTTAAATTATTTCCTTTTTTTCCAATAACCAAGCCAGGCTTCAATGCTTCTATATAAACCTCTCTAAACTTCGGCAAAAAATTTATACTTTTAATACCAGCTTCTTTTGGTAATATCCTTAAGATTTCTTTTTTAGCTTCTTCTTCTTTTTTTAAGTTTGTGCTTCTTGCAATGATCTTCTTTTTTAATGTTGTAGCAAGTTGCTTTAATATTGCTTCGTTAGAGTAAATTAAGTTTGGGTCATCAACATAAATAACTATATCGCTTCCTTCAAATTCAACTTTTTTAAAACTACCCACTATTCTTTCAACTATCTCTTCTACTTCCTCAATTTCCATAAAGTTCACAGTAATTTATTCCTTTAAGAGTTTCTCTATTTCTTCCTTTGAATATTCAAAATACCCTTCTTTAGTTATTTTTACGATATCTATTCCATCTCCAGTTGCAGCATCCCTTCTCATTGCTATATTTAGGGCTTTTATTCCTATTTTTAAGTTTTCATCAGTTGTTCTGTTTGCTTTATATGCTTCTTCTAAAATTCCTATAGCTGTTAGAGAACCAGAGCCTGTTGCAGTGAAGTTTTCTTTTGTATAACCTCCAAGAGGATCTATATTGTAAAGTTCAGGCTCTCCCCTTTCGTTTATTCCACCAATTAACATTTGTACAAGGAATGGAAAATACTTGTTTGATTGTAAGATATTTGCTAGTAAAGTTGAAGCCACTTTTGGGCTCATTGATAAATTGGTATTAAACCTATAAATTTCGGAATGATACCTAAGTAAGCGTATTAGCTCTAATGCATCACCAACACCACCAGCTATTGTAACCCCTAAGTTATCACTAATCTTATAGATTTTTTTGACTTCTTTACTTGCTATGAAAGTATCCATAGTAGCTCTTTTATCAGCTCCAAGTATTACTCCATCTTGGCAAACAAGTCCTATTGTTGTAGTCCCCTTTTTTATTTTTTCCATATTCATAGGATCACAAAGAGATTATTTTATTTGTGAATTTACATTTTTAAAACTTTCCTTTTCAATCAGTAAATTATTTTTTTCTCCTTCGGGTTCTGCAATTGCATACGTTCTATATTTTTTGATTATCCTTACTTTATATTCATTCCCTATTTTTGGGTTACAATTTCTAATAAAAATAAAACTTTCACCAACTTTCCCTATACCCTCACCTTTTGAATTTTTTGCAATTATAGTTACACTTATTACTTCTCCTTCTTCTATTTCTTCCATATACCTACCCATCCTATTGATTTATTTTTTAATTATTCTTTTTAAAATTTCCTACTAATTCTTTTATTGGCGATGTTGGGGAGTGAGAGGTATATAAGAATAAAAAATAACGCTATGGATATAGAAGAATAAAGGATTAGAGCAAAACCTCGAATTGAATTTATTTGTGAATATGCTTCTTCAGCATATTCTTTTGCTAACCTAGCATAAAAATCAGCTTCACTTGTGTTACTCGAGTTTAAGCTTTTTTCTAAATAAAAAATTGCTTTTGAAAGCTGTGGAGAAAAAAATCCAAAAGAATTTTGAGCTACTACTTGGATTGTTTGGTTTGCATCTATTTGAATACTGCTCAATAAAATTAAAAAAGGGATTATCATGCTTATAAATCAACTTTTAAATTCAATGCTTTCTTAAGTTCTCTATACCTATTTCTTATGGTTACTTCTGTTACACCAGCGACATCAGCAACTTCTTTCTGAGTCCTTCTTTCTCCTAATAATGTTGCTGCTATATAAACTGCGGCAGCAGCTACTCCAGTAGGACTTCTTCCAGAGATTAAGCCTTTACTTAGAGCTTCTTTTAGAAGTTCTTCAGCTTTTTTTTCTACTTCACCACCAAGTTTTAACGCGGCAACATATCTTGGAACATAGTTTGTTGGGTCGGTAAGTGGAATTTTAATGTCTAATTCATGAGAAATAAACCTATAAGCCCTTCCAATGTCCTTTTTTGAGATTCCACTGACATTTGCAATTTCTTCAAGAGTCCTTGGCATACCTTCTTCTCTGCATACAGCATAAATAACTGCTGCAACAACAGTTTCTAATGGTCTTCCTCTTATTAAACCTTTTTCTACACATTTTCTATAAAGAAGGGCTATGCTATTTCTAATATTCTCCGGAAGCCCAAGATAACTTGAAATTCTATCAAGCTCACTTAGAGCAATGGCTAAATTCCTTTCTATAGAAGTTGCTACACTTGCTCTTTTATGCCATTTTCTCATCCTATAGAATTGGGATTGCCTTTTTGATGGAAGCTTTGAACCCCTTATATCCCTATTATACTGATCGATTTCAGTTACAAGCCCTTTATTTGGACGCATATAGCTAATGGGAGCCCCACCCCTTACTCTTTTTTCTCTTTGTTCAGCATCAAAAGCTCTCCATTCTGGACCAAATTCTATTATATTCTCCTCGATTACAAGCCCGCAGTCAGCACAGATAAGCTCCCCTTTTTCTGGGTCCTTAACTAAATTAGTACTTCCACATCTAGGACAAGCTTTTATCTCCTCTTCAACTTTCTTCTTTTTAATTTGCATTTCTTCCTTTTCTTGTGGTGCTTTTTCTTCGATTTTTTCTATTTTTATTTCTACTCTTTTTTTCTTTTCCTTCTTTCTTTCCTTCTTTTCCTTCTTTTCTTTTCCCATTTTTTCACAGATAGATTTAAAAATCTTTCTATTTTCTTTTAGAAGAGTGAATTTATAAAGCTTTCTCTTTGAATAGTATTTTTTCTTTCTATTTCCTCTGTAGCCCTTATCTCTTGTATTCATCGCATTTTGCGTTTGCATTTGCATTTTGCATTTAACAAAACAAAAATATTTATTTATATTAAGTAAATTATTTATATGCCAAATGTTCTTAAAACTACCTTCTCTGCTTATTTCAAAAATCTAAAACAAATTTTATTCTTTTCATTTGCTTTTTTAATAACTTTTTCGATTCCAATTTTTGCTGGAATGCCAACTTATTTAGCCTTAGGTGGAATATTCTTAAGAAGCGGTGGAATATTTCTTACTGTAACTTTAAAAGATATAACAATAATAATCCTATCGATGTTCCTTTCCTTATTTTTTCTTAGCATTGGGATAGTAGCTATAAACCTATTAATAAAGGCTCAAAAAGCATATACAAAAACTAGTAAATCAAAACTTGCAGAGTTTTCTATCTATACATTTAAAGTCTTCTTAATCTTTTCAATCTTTTCTATTTTACAGTTTCTTTTTAGTTTAATTGGTTATCTTTACAATATTCAAGAATTTGTATACTTGGCTCTTTTTATTTTTTCCCTTTTTATTTTCTATGCCCCAGCCGGAATTGTGATAGATGAGTTTAGTATTTTCAGTTCTTTGATCTATAGCTTTAAATTTATTTTTAAAAAACCACAATACTTTTTAATTTGGTTGATCTTTGGAAGTTTGAGTATTATCCTAGTAACATTTATTTCTTCAGCCTTTCAAGGATTTATATTTAACTTCCCGATCGGGGAGTTTTTAGCCCTTTCCATAAATTCATTTTTTGTAGCACCATTGCTCATTATTTTACAGGCCGAAAGCTTTTTAAGAAAATATCCTTTATTCAAAAAATAAAAAATAAAAAGAATAAAAACCTTAAAAAAGTATGAAAAAGTTTCTTTTATTCTTATCTTTATTAATGCTTGTTACGGCTCAGACACAACAGCAACCAGCATCCTGTATTGTATTCCGTACTGGCATTACCTATTTTTATTCTGACCAAAAGTGTAGCAGCGATTCAGTTTTATTTACTTGTAGCTATCAACCTCCATCTGATATTGGAAATCTTTATGGAGAATGTTTAAGTATTTCCAACCCAATTTGTGAAGATGCATTTAAAGTATGCTCTGCTCAACAGACACAAAAACCACAATCAGTAAAATTTTTATCTGGTCTTTCAACAACTGGAATCGGTAATGAGCAACCATTTGTAATAGCAGTTTTTTATAGTACTACAGATTGTAATACTCCAATTTCTGTAGCTTTTGTAAATATACCAATTGGAAAAGCTCAAAACATTCCTGGTGGGCAAATATGTGAGACTGGAGTATGCTACTCAAGTGATACAGCTTGTTTTCAAGAAGCTACCAAGCAAGTTAGTGGTGGAGGAGAGAAGCGGATTAATTTTTGTTCTCAGTCTGCTGTTCCTCTGCAATTTCAATCTCTTTCTTTGTTAGCATTGCTTTTTACTTTTACTCTTCTTGGACTTTTGTATTCTATTGGTGAGATTACTTCATCTTCTTCAATTAAAGCATTTGTAAAATCAGAATATTTCGAAGGAATAAAAAGTATTATTCTATTTGTAGGAATTTTTTCTATATTAGCTACGATGAATTCTTTGCTTCTTCCATTAACTGGAGAAAAAGATTTAATAAATGGTGCATGTAATAAAGCACTGGAAATAAAAGGTACTCCTACTACTGGTGGAATAGAAAAAATTCAACAGGAAGTGTTTAATTATGCATTCCAACTTGGTGTTTTTGCTCCTTTAACACTATCTTTTGGTTTTGGTATAAATCTTGGTAAAATATTAGGAGTATCTATAAACTCGATGGGTACCTTTCTTCCTTCAAGTATAATTGAATGGGCCTATCCTCCAACAAAATTTACACTTATAAACTATGTGATTAATGATGTAGTTTATGGTATAGAAAACTCTTTTCTGATTGCTATCGCTAGAGTAGCTATTTTAACTTTAACCCCTATATTCGTGTATCAATTTTTACTTCCTGTTGGTTTACTTTTTAGGGGTTTTCCGATTTTGAGGAAAATAGGAGGTTTCTTTATAGCTTTAAGCATAGGGCTTTTAATTATCTACCCTTCCCTTGTTTTATTTTTTGATTATCCATTTCTAAAAACTGTAATAAACGCAGTTCAACCAACTTCACCTATTTTACAACAAATTTCCCAACTTTCTCTTCCAATAGAAGTAAACTTACCAATATTTGGAAAAGTAAAGATAAATATACTTTCTATTTTCTTACCTTTCCTTGTAAGCTCAATACCAGCTTCTATAATTAGTATTATATCCATTGTTGATATTGGAGCTGTTCTTTTTCCATCTATTATTTCTTTATACTTACCATTAAATTATTTCCTTTCTGCAGTTAGCGTAAATTTGGCTCAAATGGTTGTAGTTTTTATAGACCTTCTTATAATGTATACTTTAATACTTGATTTGAGTGATATTATAGGAGGAAAGTTTAAAATTGCTGGAAGGGAGGTGCAAGGTTTTGGTTTCCTTAAGCTTTAGTTTTTTGATTCTCCAAAATTATTGCAATTTTGGTAGTGAGTATGTTTCTGGATGGGCGCCAGTTTCACTTTTAGTTATTCTAACTGTAATTACAGTTCTTTCCTTACTTTATTCTTTATCCCCATTTTTAGGTGTTTATGGAAGGAAGTTAAAGATCCAATTAAAAGAGGAATTTGTGCAAGCTGTAATTTCAATCTTTTTAATTTCATCGATCTTTGTAATACTCAAACTTTTTTGTGACATCTCATCAGGTGACCCATTTCAACAAAGTGAAGGTTTTCTTCAGCGATTACTCATTAAAGGAATAAACCTTTATGTAGAAGGTTACCTTTATGAGGTTAGATTCTTAATTCTAGGAACACTATTTGAAAATGTGCCACCTCTTCAGGTTGGTCTTCAATCTGGTGGGCTAGCTTGTGGCGGAGTAACTTCAACTCCTTTTATTAATCTTTTAGTAACCGTAGATACTATAATTAATGGTTTTATAACGATTTCATATGCTTCAATTTATTTTATTCTTTTGGTTTTAGCCTTTGCAAGGGAATATGCGTTTAGCGTTATACTTCCGATTGGAATTATTTGTAGAGTCATCCCTCAAACAAGAAGAGCCGCAGATTTCTTTATAGCTTTGAGCATAGGTTTATATATATTCCTTCCAGCAATATTATTGATGAATGATTCTCTTGTACAACAAATTAAGCCACAACAAATAGAGACTCCTCCAGCAGCAAAAGATTTAGTTTCTTATCTTTCTTCTTTTCAGTATATATCAAATACCCTTCTAGTTTCAGCTATAAATATTTTTAAGGTAGGTGATTTTTCAAATTTTATAAGAGAAGTAGCTTGGTATTATTTCTTTGCAGTATTTATGCTTGGAATAGATATATCACTTCTAACAACATTTGTAGAAACTCTTGGCAATGCGTTGAGTATAGGTTTTGGATCTTTATCAACTAGAATGAGGGAAGCATATGCACCAGGTTAGACCAATGTACCTTTTATTTTTAGTTTTTCTTATAAATTTTGTTTATTCTAATTCATATTTCTTTTTGCTACAAGTAACATACGAAAAAACAATTAATCAATGGTTGCCATTGATTTTAATTGCTGGAATTCTTGCTTTAGGTATAGTTGGAATTGTCTATGCGATTGCTTCAGCGTTTAACATAGAAAAATTAAAAACTTACGCTTCTTCCGAAATCCCTCAGGTTATAGCAACAATTTTATTTGCTTCTATAATTGTTATAATTTTAAAATTTGGTTCTATGTTGCTTATCAGTTATGAAAATTCAATTTTGCCACAAGAAAGTTTACAAAAAGTTTGTGAGAACATAAAAAACGCTCATTCATCACTTAACTTTTTTACTCCAAGCAATACTGCTGCATATGGGTTGGATGCGATTTATGGATTTGCAAATACTGGGGATGAAGGGACCCCTTCTATATGTGATACAGTTTCAAATCCAAGTGGAAGGGAGCCATACTATTTTTTAGCAAGTTCAGAAATAATTTTGTTAAACAATACTGTTAGACTTATTAATTTTTCAAATTCAATTTATGTTTTGCATACTGTTCTTTCCTTCTTTAAAGAACTGAAGAATGAAATAGATATCAACCCAGTAGCTACTATTTCATTCTCACCATATGCTGGATTTGATCCTTTGGCAAGTGCGGTAAAAGGAATAGAAGCAGATATAATTGGTTATATTTCATTCAATTTTATTTCTATAACACTTTTATTTTTTATTTATAGATATTGGGTTACAATTTTAATTGCAGGAATTTTACTTAGAACTTTCTCATTTACTAGAAAACTCGGTGGTTTCTTAATAGCTTTTGTAATCTCTACTATTTTTATAACTCCATTAATTTACTTTCTTACTTACTCAGTTATTACAAAAACTTGGATTACTCCTCTTTCAATGAACCCAGACCCTTCTATAAAACCAGTATGCCCACAAGTACAACAAAATCCAACACCACCTGAAAACCTTCCACCTGGTTATGGGTATTATACAACTACAATTTCCCCTTCCTCTCCATATACCACTTCGTTAGCCTATCAAGGGTTTTGTGGTTGTTTTTGGCAACCTTATAATCAGAATATTTTATTTTGGGAAGTGAAGCAATTCTTTTTAAACCTAGGTTCTGCTTTGCTTACACTTCCATCTGTTACGGTTTTTGAGGGTTATTCATGTAATATAGATACAGCAACTGCATACGTTACTTTTCTTGGCTCTTCGGAATTTATGGGAAAGTTAGCTGTTGAGACTTATCTCTTTCCACTTATAAGTTTTTTTGTTACTTTGGCTAATATTATAGGACTTTCATGGCTTTTTGGTGGTACAACAAGAATATTTGGTATTGAAAAATTGGTGGGATGATGAAAAAGCTACTTATCTTTTTTATTTTTGTTTTAAGCTCTTTATACGCTACTTCTTCAATCGAGTGTAACGTTTGTTATTTTCCTAGACCTTTATCATGCCCAAGCGAATGTTCTACTCTAGTTCCATGTTCAGCACCTTCTGGGAGTGGTTATGAGTGTGTAAATTATAAAGGAGTTTCTTACTCTTTAATTACTGAAAATACAATACAAATAAACTTCTATTCCACAAATACTTGCGAGCCTTCTTCACTTCAATTATCCCAAGAAATAAGCGTTTCTTCCTATTCTTCTTCCTGTGATCCAAATAAATGTTATGATATCTCCACCTCTTGTGGCCAACAGCTATTGCAATTAATTCAGAGTTTTCCAGCTAAAGAAATAAAAGTTTTACTTCCAAAGGATATAATTACAATCTCATTGTTAATAATCTTTGTAGAAGTTTCAGCTTTGGGCATAGTATATACTTTAGGAAAAGCATTTTCTTATGAAAAGTTAGTAACTTATTCAAAAGGTGAACTTACGCAAGCACTTGCAAATATAATCCTCATTGGCATAATTTTTTCACTTCTTTTAACTATGGATATTTATAAAATATTTCAAACTCTTGATTTACAACTTAACAAACTTGCTTCGGATATAACAAGCTATGCATTTTTGCCATTTTTATGGAATACTATAATGTCAGTAGTTGAAAGTTTATCATTTAGTATAGAATTTTCCATTCCAATTTCTATCGTTACAGTTAATATAGGTGTATATAATGTTCAACCATTGGATGGAATTGCACCTTTCCTTGATGCTGTTGATAGAATCCTTTCTTATTTCTCTTTATCCTATATTTTTATTATTGCTACAAGAGTATTCTTTATTTTCATAGAAACCATGCTCCCTATACTTCTCTATTTGGGGCTTCTGCTTAGAATAATTCCTTGGACAAGAAGCGCCGGTGGTTACTTAATTGCTTTCTTTATTTCTTTTTATTTCTTTTATCCATTGCTCCTTTGGTCTTTCCTTTCTTTACAACCATTTAGTCTAATAACTTTTTATTCACCATATAACTATTTTAATTTTTGGTATCCAGATGTTACCAACCTTGAAAATTTTGCTGTAGATGTTGTAACAACAATAATAAATATATTGCCCCTTATACTATGTTTTATAGTGTCATTAATGGTAGTTGAAGAGTTTGGTATGCTCCTTGGATCTTTTCTTACAAGACCAAGTTTATTTAGGCTGATATGATGAAAAAAGTATTGCTTTCATTATTACTTTTAACCTTTGTCTTTGCACAAACAGATAATTCTTATTCTACTATAAACAAAGGGATTCAAACATTAAAAGAGAGTTATCCTTTCATTATGCTAATAATTCTTTTTACTTTTGTTTTAAGTGTTTTCATTTATTCTATCGGAAAATTTCTAAATATGGGATCCATAAAAAGTTGGGCTAAGGATCAAATTTACGAATCCTTTCTTTCTTTATTTATAGGAGTTTTTGTAGTGTTTTTACTTGAGAATTTCTTTTTAAATCAAAATTTTGGTGGTCTATTAACCTCTTATGGTTTGTTACCTCAGGCATGTAAGAGTGAAACTAACCTATTCGGTATAGGAGAATGTGAACTTAACGAGTTCTTTAAAAACATAGATAACCTTCTTTGGAACATTTTTGCTTACGATTTGCTTTTTTCTGTGCTTGGTACATGTGGACTTAGTTTTGAATTTTCGATTCCTCCTTCTCCTGCTCCCCCCATTCTAAAAATTGGAATAGGTACAAGCCTTCTTTCACCTTTAATGACGGACCTAAGTGATTTTCTTAGCGAGGGATATTACATTTTACTGGTAGCTTATCTTTTAAATTTCTTCCAGTTTTACCTTATACAAATCGCCCCATACTTCTTTTTATACTTCTTTCCAATTGGAGTAGTTTTAAGAAGTTTTAGTTTAACAAGAAAAGTAGGCGGGAGCATAATAGCGATTTCTTTAGGAATTTCAATACTCTACCCTATATTAGTTGCAATTGGTTATGGCTACATACTTTCTGCTTTTCAATTTAATATACCCTCATCTATATTAAGTTTCACTTCAGTAGGAGGTACTTTTATCGCCAGTATTCTCTCATGGATTTATTCTTATTCTGGGAAAAGTATAATAGGAATTTTATCCCTTTTTATCTTTATTGGAAGTTTAATTCCTAGCCTTATCAGTTTAGTAACTTTTGTATTCCCTATTTTATTCGGTTCTATCACTACTCTAGCCCCTGTTATAATAGGTCTTTTAATTGTACCATATATTATATTTGATGTCATCGAAAACTTTATTAGAGGACTCTCAAGCCAAATAGGACAAGAGGTGAGTGTGCTTGGTGCGATTGGAAGAATTTTGTAAATTAAAATTATTCCTTTTATTTTTTCTAATTTTTGTAAGTAAAGTATATGCTCAAGAAGTGCTGAATCTTCCACGTTGGTATCTAAAACAATATGATGAAGAAATAAAAGGGATATGGAAGGAGTACCAACCCATTGCATTAATAGCAGTTTTACTTTCATTTACAGTAGCTTCTTTACTTTATAGTTTTGGTTTTATCCTACAAAACGATAGATTAAAAAATTATGCAATGGCTGAATTTTTAGAAGCAGTTGCAAGCCTTCTTATGGTAATTTTATTTGTCGTTTTACTCCAAATATTAGCCTCCACCTTTTTCCCAGTAGTTACACAAGGAGCAACCCCAGAACAAAAGCAAATTGTTGAAATCGGACCTTTTGCTTACTTGGATGCAAAGCTAAATTTAATTCAACAAGTTTCAAATAAAACATATACTGCTACAATTAACTTACTTTACATTTTAAATTTTATAAGCTCTGTAAAAATAAGTACTCCAACTCTTGAAAAAAATTCTGTTCCAGAACTTCTTTTTAACGCTAATTCTATTCTAGGGAAATTTGGGTTTATTTATACAAGTAGATTAGCTCCTATTATGAATACGTTTATTGCAGCTTTAACAGAAATTGGGGAGTATATTTATAGTGGTCTGAAAGCTTTAAGTTTTCAAAGAGCCCTCCTTAAATTTTTTGCAGAGTCCTCAATAACGGTTTTTCTTCCTCTTGGAGTAGTGCTGAGGATTTTTCCGCCAACGAGAGGAGCCGGTGGCATGCTTATTGCTATGGCTTTTAGCTTTTTCTTTATTTTCCCTTTTGTTTATCTTGTTTTTTACCTGCCCTCGGGTTCAAATAGCTTTGCTTCTATTTTACTTTCAAACTTACAAAAAATAAACTCCAAGCTCGACGAGATTAATTCCGATAAGATATTAGCATTTATAAAAGTTAGCACAAATAGTGGAGCACTTGCAATTTTTACAACTTTTGTTTACTCTATAAAATTAATTTTGGACCTTTTAAGCAGTTCAACTCTCTTAAATTTATTCATTTCATTTTATCCTACTTATTTATTTGCCACAAGCATAATTCCTGTAATTGCAGGAGCGCTTGCATTAACCTTTATGACTACTCTCTCTGACCTTTTTGGTGAGAATGCAGTTAAATATGGGCAAAGGTTAATAGGAAGGATAATATAAACTCTAAATGCTTTTTTAGGTATAAGTTAATAAAAAGGGGATAAAAAAAGAAAAGAAAGAAAAGAAGGTAAAAATTAAAATTAATAAAATCAAAAGTTTATAATGGAAATAAGAGAAATGCTTTTCTATTCTTTCCTTGGAATTTCATTTTTATTTAGTTTTCTTGTTTTTGGTTTTTTGCTTTATATGCCAAACTTCTTAAAATTTTTTTTGATCTTACTTTCTGGAATTTTTGCATACTTTGCATATTTCCTATTTAAATTTGATTACATTGCTATACCCCTTTTAACTCAAAAAAGTAAAAGGGTTAAAACTGGTGCTCAAAGATATTGGTTTTCCCCAACAGGTGATGTATTGGTCACAAAAATCGGAAATATATTCTATGCATCTATATTCTTAAGAATTCACTCCTATTCCTCTTATACTGAAAAAAATGATGAGGAAAAGGTTGAGTTTGTTA
>JBNAVG010000004.1:0-18503 GCA_049700355.1 Candidatus Micrarchaeales archaeon
AAGGATCTCTTCTATTTCCATAGTTTAATTTAAAAAGTAAATTTTAAAATATTGCCTATATTATTTATCACTTTGCTGTTAAATAAAGAAATATATTTTAATCTTGAGAAAAATAAAGGATGATTTCAAGAATATCAAAACCTTTCAGTGATGAAGAAAACCTTAAATGCTTGCACCCTTTGGTTAGAAAATGGTTTATAAAAAAATTTAAAGAGCTTACTCCACCACAAAGGTATTCTTTTAAGCTTATAAGCGAAGGTGAAAATGTTTTAATAACTGCTCCAACAGGAAGTGGAAAAACATTCTCAGCTTTTTTGGTAATTATAAGTAAGCTGATCGAGCTTGCATATTCAAAAAAGCTTGAGGATGAAGTTTATTGTATTTACGTTTCACCCCTCAAAGCTCTTGATAATGATATCTATAAGAATCTTCTAGAACCTCTCGAAGAAGTAAAAAAAGAAAGTAAAAGAATTGGTTTGGAAATAGAGATAAGAGTAGCCGTAAGAACTGGTGATGTTACACCAACTCAAAAACAAAAACAGCTTCAGAAACCACCACATATATTGGTTACAACACCAGAAAGCTTGAGTATATTGTTAAATTCTCCAAGGTTCTCACAAAAGTTAAAAAACGTAAAGTATGTAATCGTAGATGAAATACATGAACTCGCAAACAACAAAAGAGGTTTACATCTTTCTCTTTCTTTGGAAAGGCTTTCAAGAATTGCTAGCTTTCAAAGAATAGGAATGGGTGCTACTCTATACCCTTTAGAAGAAGCAGCAAGGTTTTTGGTAGGGTATGAAGGAGAGAATGAAAGAAATTGTATAATAGTAGATGCTTCATGGGAAAAACCATTCGATTTATTGGTTGAAACGCCGATAAAGGACCTTATCTATACTCCTGATGAAGAAGTTGAGAGGAATGTCTATTCTCTTTTAAACTCTATAATAAAACAACACAGAACAACTCTAGTTTTCACAAACACAAGAAGCGGAACTGAAAGAGTAGTGTTCAATTTAAAAAGGTTGTATAAGTACAATGATTCTGAGATTGCAGCCCATCATGGTTCTCTTTCAAGAGAGGTTAGGCTCGGAGTTGAGGATATGCTTAAGAAAGGTGAGCTTAAGTGTGCAGTCTCCTCAACGAGCCTTGAGCTTGGTATGGATATAGGAAGCATAGATGTCGTTGTCCAGCTTGGTTCGCCTAAAAGTATAACAAGGGCTATTCAAAGAATAGGAAGGAGTGGGCATAGTTACAAGGATACTGCAAAAGGAAGGGTAATAGTTCTAAATAGGGATGATTTAGTTGAATGCTCCATAATGCTCAATGAAGCTAGAAAAAGAGCTTTGGATAGCTTTAGCGTACCAAAAAACGCTCTTGATATTCTTGCTCAACATGTTGTTGGAATGGGTCTTGAAAAGAAATGGAGTGTGGATGAAGCTTTGAAATTAATAAGAAGGGCGTATCCTTACCATGAGTTAACAAAGGAAACATTCATAAACTTGCTCGAATACCTTTCTGGAAGCTATGTAAGCTTAGAAAGTAGAAGAGTATATGGAAAGATTTGGTTTGATAAAGAAAGCGAAGAATTTGGAAAAAGGGGAAAGTATACAAGGCTCATTTATTTTTTAAACCTTGGTGCTATACCAGATGAAGTTTCTATTCAAGTTTTTGACATGCAAGGAAACTGGATTGGGAGTATAGAAGAAGAATTTCTTTTTAGGCTAAAGCCAGGTGACCTTTTTGTTTTGGGTGGAAAAGTTTATAGGTTTGAGTATAGCAGAGGAATGAATGCTTATGTATCAAAGGCTTTTTCAGAACTTCCAACTATACCTCCATGGTTTTCTGAACAATTGCCATTGAGCTTTGAGCTTGCTTTAAAAATCGGGGAATTTAGAAGAAAGCTTAGTATAGCCTTAGAAAAAGCAAAAGCAAGAAAAATAAAAAACATAAAAAAATTGATGGAGTTTGATGAGATAAATAAACTCTTAGACCTTCCAATAACGAATGAAGCAAAAGAAGCAATATTACAATATTTCCTAGAGCAGTTTCTTTATGCTGAGATACCAAACGATAAGTTTATTCTAATAGAAAAAACAAGCTTTAACAAGAAGAGTTTTGTCGTTTTTCATTCATTGTATGGAAGGAGAGTAAACGATACTCTCTCTAGAGTTTTTGCAATCCTGCTTTCACAAATAATAGAGGAGGATGTTGGTGTAATGGTAAGTGATAATGGTTTTGCTTTAATCACTCCTTTTGAGATAAGTGATAATGATATAAAAGCTGCTATGGAGTATTTAGTGGTAACAAACATCGAAAAACTCCTTAGAGAGAATATAAGGAGAACAGAATTGATGAAAAGAAAGTTTAGGCATGTTGCAACAAGGAGCTTTTTGGTTTTAAGAAATTATAAAGGTCATAAGATAAGTGTTAAAAAACAACAACTTAGCTCTCAACATTTAATGAGGGCTTGCGAAGAGATTCCAAACTTTCCAGTAATCGAGGAAACTTACAGAGAAATACTCTACGATTTAATGGATATAGAAAAAACAAAATATGTAGTAGAAAAAATAAGAAAGGGTGAAATAACTTATAAAATAATCTCAACAAAGTATCCAAGCCCATTCTCCCATGTTTTATTAACTTTTGGAGAAGCTGATGTTGTTTTAATGAAGGATAGGAGAAAAAGAATAATGGAGCTTCACAAAAAGATTATGGAAGAAATAAAGAATAAAGAGTAGGCTAAAAAGTAAAGTTAATTTAATTAAACAAGTTGAATAAAAAATAAAAAAATTAAAATAAAACAAATATAAATATAAATTAGTGGATCCGTAGCTCAGCTTGGTAGAGCGGCTGGCTCTTAACCAGTAGGTCGTGGGTTCGAATCCCACCGGATCCGCATAAGTTTTTTAACCTTGAAAAAGAAATTAAAAAGGTGAAAATATGGGACTTAGGCCTGCAAGAACGATGAGAAAACCGGATTCTCAAGCTTGGGCTAGATATTCAAAGAAAAACCCAAAGAAGAATTACATAAAAGCAATGCCGCACATCGCTATTCATATATTCGATATGGGTAGTAAAAAGAGTGATTATGAGATTAAGCTTGAACTTGTTTCAAAAGAGGATATAAGAATAAGAAGCAACGCGTTAGAAGCAGCTAGACAAGCTGCAAACAAGTATTTGGAAAAAAGCATTCCAGGAAATTATTATTTAAAAATTTTAACTTACCCGCATCATGTTATTCGAGAACATAAGATGCTTACGATGGCTGGTGCTGACAGACTTTCTCAGGGTATGACATTAGCATTTGGAAGACCAACGTATACTGCTGCGGTTTTAAGAAAAGGTCAAACTTTAATGCTCCTCGAAACTTATTCTAAGTATAAAGAAATCGCAAAAGAAAGCTTGGAAAGAGCAAGAAAAAAACTTAGTGGAAATTATAAAATAAAGGTTGAGCAAATTGCGAATCCTTCTACAGTTCGCTGAAGGGCTAAAAGAAAAAGCTGTAGAATATGCTAAAAATTTAGAAAAAAATGGAAACGAAGTATTCGTTTGTGCTGCGCAGGCTTTTGGAGCTTGCGATATTGCTTTAGAAGAAGCAAAAGCTATAAAGGCTAAAAAAATAATACACTTTGGTCATTCAAAGCTAATTGATATAAAAGAAGAAGGGATAGAAATCGAGTACGTAGAACCAAAAATAGAAATAGAAGAAAAAGTTTTAAAAGAACTTATAGAAGAAGCATGTAAAAAAATAAAATTTGAAAGGATTGGATTGGTTACCAACATTTCTCATGTTTCTCAGATAGAAAAAATAAAAGAAGAATTTGAAAAGAATGGAAAAAAAATATTTACACAAAAAGGGGAAAGGACAAAAGAAGCTCAGATTCTTGGATGCGATGTAAGTGCAGCAAAGAAAATCGAAAGCGATGTTGATGCTTTTGTTTACTTTGGTGGTGGTCTTTTCCATCCTCTTGGAGCATTGATGGCTACGAACAAACCTTTTTTTGTAATAGACCCTTTTCAAAGAAAAATTTTTGAGATTACACAACTTAGGGAAAAATACAAAAGAATAAGAAATACAAAAATTTCTTTAGCTTCCCAAGCAAAAAAATTTGGAATCTTAGTAAGCACAAAGCCAGGACAATTCAACTTAGAGCTTGCATTAAAGATTAAAAAGGATTTAGAAAAAAATGGAAAAGAAGGGCTGTTGCTGATAGCGAATACTTTTAACTTTGATGAGCTTTCAGAGTTTGGTGTTGATGCTTTTATAAATA
This sequence comes from Candidatus Micrarchaeales archaeon, assembly GCA_049700355.1. Lineage (GTDB taxonomy): Archaea > Micrarchaeota > Micrarchaeia > Micrarchaeales > JBNAVG01 > JBNAVG01. The sequence goes on from JBNAVG010000004.1 coordinate 4,275, forward strand.
CTTCTTGTCCTAGGATAAGCTTAGAAGAAGGAAATAGAATAAAGAATAAGCCAATATTGAGCGTTGAAGAGTTTTACTTTTTATTAAAAATTTCATAAAGCTTAAAAACGTTTCCTAGTATACTTGGGTGTGCTTCGCAAGGAGTCCAGCAGTTTGGACATTTTCCTTCTTCTATTATTTTTCTAATCTTTTTCGTTTCATCTTTTTGTAGAATTTCTCTTAAGCTTTCCTTTCTTATGTTTCCAAGCTTTTTTCCCCAAATAGTACATGGGTAAACGTTTCCATAAGGGTCTATGAATATTTGTGAAACAAGCGCTTTGCATTGAATTGGTGTTTTTGAATTTTTTATATAATCCAAGCTCTTTTTTAAATAAAAACTTTCAATCAATGGAATTATACCAAATTTTCCTTTTTGAAGTTCGATTACTTTTTTTACCTCATCCAAAAACTTCTTGTCGTAACTTGCTTTTAGATCGAGGTTTGAATAATAATGCTGAGAAGTATGAAAAACGTTTACATGAAAATCGTTTGGTGTTATATCTGGAATTTCTTTCTTTACTTCTTTAAAAGTTTTTTCAAAAGCCCCTAGGTTAAAATAAGAAATTGTATACCCAAACATCACCTCTAGGTTTTTCCTTTTCTTTTTTAGTTCTCTTAACTTTTTAAATAGGTAGATTGCTTTTTCATAGTTTCCCTCAACACCACGAATTTTATCATGAAGCTCTTTGTAACCATCCAAGCTTATTGTAATAGCTAATCTAAAATTCAATTTGCTTATTTCTTCTATTTTTTTATAAGAAAGCTCCGGAAGTATCGCGTTTGTTGGAATGCTTACAAAATATGGCTTCGAATATTTTTCAAATATTTTTGCAATCTCAACTATATCACTTCTTAAAAAAGGTTCTCCACCAGTAAGCCTTATCCAAACAAATCTATTTTCCCTTGCAAAATTTTCTATTTCCTCTAAGCTTAGCTCATTCTTACTTTTTTTCTTCCAAATGTTACATGTTAAACATCTTGAATTACAATGGTAAGTAATGGCAAAATTAAGCATAAATGGTTTTGATAGATTTAAATTTGAAAGTATTATATTTCTTCCAAGGTTGAATAAACGTTGCATTTGCTCATTTTTATTTTAATTCTATTTGGGCCCGCAGGGAATCGAACCCTGATTCTCCACCGTGTCAGAGTGGCGTCTTAACCATTCGACTACGGGCCCTTAGATTAAATTTTAATACATTTTATTCTCTTTTTTTCTTTTTTTATCTTTTTCTACTCTACTTAGGAGGACCCCATATTTCTTCATCAATCTTTTCTTTTAATCTTATAATTTTTTCATTCTGAAAAAAGGAAAACCTTAGAACATCAAAATCTTTAGAATCGGTATCAAAAAGCTTATACGAAAAAAGTAAAAACTTTTTAACCTCTTCTGGAGAGAATGGATAATTAAAATATATATAAGCGGTAGCTTCGGAATAATCAAATTTTTTGTGTTCTAGCCTTCTAGCATTGTAAAGCAAACTTGGATATATCCTTTTAAGAACTTCTTCATTTTTATAGTTATTGATAATAACCTCTATTGCTCTTATTTCAGTAGCTATTGCAAGCCCTTCAGAAAAGAATCTATTAAATTTTTCTTCGTTTTTTCCATAATCAAATATTTCATTTTCAAGGATATGCATTAACTCGTGGATCACCAAAGTTTGGATTAAACTTGCAAGTACTTCCCCATATTTTGTTGCAAATATTATTTTAAATGCGTGGATCAAGTAAATATCCTCTTTGTGGTTTTTATCATTATTTTTTACTTCTATAAATTTGTAACCCGTTTTTTCTGCAAGTTGTTCTAATAAAAGTTTACCATTTAATCTTGATTTATCATCATTTATTTGGTCCTCTGATTTATTTACTTTACGTATAAAACTCCCTTTTATTTCTTCTAAAATCTCCTTTTTAATTTCTTTTTCAACTTTTGTATTTAGATCCTCTAATTCATTTCTTAGTTTATCTTTTAGCTCACTTTTTTGATTCTTTACTCGATCCATTAAAAAATTTGTAATGTTTTAATTTTTATATCTTTTTATTTATAAATAGAAAAGAAGGGGAAGAAAGAATAAAAATTCAAAAAGGAGAAAAGATTGTGAGGAGATTAAATTAATTTTGGGTGCTTTTATGAGTTTTTATTCAAAAGGAGCTAGAGCTGAGAGAGAGCTTCTTGGTATACTCTCAAAAAAAGGTTTTATCGTTATTAGAGCAGCTGGCTCTGGGGTAAATTCTATAAGTCCAGATGTTATAGCTATAAAAAACTCCAGAGTTTATGCCTTTGAATGCAAATTTTGGGACAGAGAAAATCTAGATATTAAAAAAGAAAAAATAGAATACTTAATCGAGATTGAAAAACATGGAATAAAAAGCTTTATCGCTTGGAAAATACCAAGAGAAGGCTGGTTTTTTATAAACTTAAAAGAGTTAAAAAAAGGGAATAAGTTTTATTCAATTTCTAAAACAAAAGCTTTAGAAATAAATAGAAATATAGATTTTTTAGTTTAATGATTCTTTTAAAATCCTTTTTGTTTCATCTACTCCAATCGCTAAAACAAGCCTCCCAAACCTTGGACCATCTTCTTTTCCTATAATCGCTCTATACAAAACCTTAAAAAGCTTCTCAGCGCTTATATTGTTTTCTTTTGCTATTCTATAAACAAGGTTGTGAACGTCTACGTCTTTCATATTCTCCTGTAGCTTTGATTCAAACTCAGCTACGTAATCTTTTAACTCTTCTACTTTTGTTGGTTTTACAGAGAAAGAATACCTTTGTGGAGCGTATCCTTCTTTTATCCATTCTTCTATATAAGGAGCTAAATAAGCAACACCTTCTTTATCATTAAGCTTTAAGCCAACTTTTTCCCAATCTTTATAGATTTGATAATGCAATAGAATTTCTCCAAATGAAGCTTTCCAATTTAGCTTTTTCACGCTTAGCCTAAAAGCCATCAATTTTTTCTTCTCAGCTCTATTGGTTGGTTTTTCTAATTTTGAGATTCTTTCAAGTTCATTATAAACATAGATAAGTTTTTCTCCGCTTGGGTCAAAGTTTTTGTTTTCTTGAATATCCGGTTCAACCAAAATGTATTTAACAACTTCTGGTGGAAGAAGTTTTAGAAGTTGTTTTGCACTCATCCCTATACCTTTTGATTTTGAGAATTTTTTTCCTTTAAATAAAAAGAAACCATACTTATAACCTACTGGTGGCTCTTCTTTCAAAATTTTTTTATGTATCTCAACAGCGGTATCCCAACTTCCTCCTTGAGTAAAATGGTCTACCCCGCCACCTTCGGCTGAGGTATTAAAATAGCTCTGCCATGAAGGCCAATGAAGCCTCCATTGAAGTTTATAATTATGCTGAGAAATTTTTCCAAAACCATGGTAACCACATCCTTTTGTGTAACCAACGTCTTTATCACAAACATATTCATAATTCTCATCATCATGCCATATTACTCTTGTTGTTGCGATTTTTCCACAATTCTCACATATGGGTAATATTGGACTCCAATCTTTTAGCGATTCCAATTTTCTTCCTGAAGTTGATGCAATTATCTCTTTTGTTTTTTCTTCTTCTTTCAAAAATATTCTAGCAAATTTATCAAATGCACCTCTCTTGTAAAGTTCGTTTGCTCTTTCAATTTTTACATCTTCCCCAAGTTTTTCTATCGCTTCTATCACTTCGCTAAGAAAATGCTCCCCAAATGAATCATGGCATCCAAAAGGGTCTTTAACTTCTGAAAGGGGTTTTCCAAGTTGTGGGGAAAGTTCTTTTTCATACTCTTTTAAAACGAAAGGCACACTATCGAATGCATCCAGAATATCTGCTATAAAAATAACTTTTGCACTATAACCCATCTCTTCAAGTGCTTTTTTTATAGTAGAAGGATAAACAAACTCGCATAGAGTACCTATATGAGCCGGGCCGCTTGTTGTCATTCCACAGGTTATAACAAATGGTGGTTTTTTTGAATCAACAATCTTTTGAGCTATAATTTGAGACCAGTGAAGATTTTCTAATTCTTCTTTTCTTTTTTCTTCCATACTCTTTTAAAACTAGATAAAAATAAAATTTTTTCTAAAATGCGATTGCCGGGATTTGAACCCGGGCTTCAGCCTTGGCAAGGCTGCGTCCTACCAGGCTAGACTACAATCGCATTATTTTATTTTCATTTTTAATTTTTTATTTTTTATTCTTATTTTGGATTTGTTTTTTAGGTTAGAAAATATCAACATTCTTTTCTTTGTTTAAACGATGTTTTAGGAGCTTTTGAAACCGTCTAGTAATATTAGAAAACTTTTATAAAAAGCTTTCTATTACTGATAGAAAACTTTTAAAATTCTCGTCGATCAAAAAATGTCCTTTTGATTTGATTATTCTTTATTTTTGTTTTCTTCAACAATAAAAGAAACAACGTTCAAGATAAACTTTGCAGCAACATAGCCATATTGCTTAAGTGTTGGTGAAAATTCACAGAAATCTATTGCTATTACTTTTTTCTCTTTTGCTATTTCCTTTATTATTTCCATTGCTTCCTCTAAGCTAAAACCAAAAGGTTCTGGGTTTGAAACAGATGGTAAAAAGCTAGGATCAAGAAAATCAAAATCGAAAGAAATGTAAACGTTTTTTTCTTCTATTCTTTTTTTAATTTCTTCTACTTTTTCTTTAAAATTTTTTCTTAAATCCTCTGCGAATATTATATTACTCTTTTCTTTAAGCTCTTCCTTCGCTAAGCTTCTTACACCAACAACTAAGATTTTGTTTGAGATTTCTTTTATTCTTTTGCACGTACAAGCATGAGAAAATTTACTTCCTTCAAACTCTTCCCTAAAATCTGCATGAGCATCAAAAACTATAGGAAAACTTTTTGTTGCCTGGTATGAAGCTTTAAAAGAAGCTATAGCTATAGAATGCTCACCCCCAATAATAAGTGGAAATTTTTTTCTTTTTAGTATTTCATCTATTGTTACAAAAATACTTTTTTGCATTTTTTCTGGTTCAACAACCTGTTCGAGAAAATCTAAAGTAAAAAATTTTGGAATTTTTAGTTTTATATCAAAGTTTTCTATTTCTCTACTTGCTTCTATTATTTCTTTTGCTCCTTCCTTTGAGCTTAAAAAAGAAGATGTCGAAGAATAAGCAATCGGAACAACTACAACATCTGCTTCGTCAAAGCTCGTTTCTTCACCAAGAAAATTATATTTTATTGGATTGAGTAACATAAAAAGATTTCTTAACAAAACAATAAAAATTTTCTTTTTTTAAGTTAAAGTTAAAAGCCCCATTCGACCTAAAAATTTATAAAGGTGGAAAAACATAAAAATAATGGTGCGATTTAGCTTATGCTAAATTAAGATGAGGATGAGACGGCTTCATCAAGCCACTCAGTGGATGGCTTGGCTCTGGTAGGGATGAAGGGCGTGGCAAGCTGCGAAAAGCCTGGGGGAGGTGCAAGCTAACCTTCGAACCCAGGATCCCCGAATCGTGACCCATGAATAGTGGGTCACCCATACCCCGGGAATTGAAATATCTTAGTACCGGGAGGAGAAGAAATCAATTGAGATGCGGTGAGTAACACGAGTGAAAGCCGCATAGGGCATTCCGAATCCCATTTAGCAATAAATGGGAGATGTGGGTGGTTTATTCCTAAGTAATGACCCGAAACCTCTTGGAAAAGGGTGCCATAGAGGGTGAGAGCCCCGTAGGGGAAGTTACTTAGGAATTGCCACAGAAGAGTAACCATGCTTGGTTGCATGGTGAAGATGGGAGTACCAACTTCCAACCCTAAATATTGACCAGAGACCGATAGCGAACTAGTAGCGTGAGCGAAAGCTGAAAAGTACCCCAAATAGGGGAGTGAAAAGACCTGAAACTGGGTGGCGACAAGTTGATAGGGCATTAAACCGATGGAGTTTTGCTCTTTTTAGGGCAAAACTAGGGGTGTCCTATCGTCCTTCTCGAAGCAAGGGCCAGGGAGTTGATGGGTAGGGCGAGCCGAAAGGCGGAGCGAAAGCGAGTCCGAAAGGGCGTTTAGTCCTACTCATCAGACCCGAAGCCGATGCGATCTACTCCTGGGCAGGACGAAGCCAACCCTAAGGTTGGTGGAGGTCCGCAACCGGTGCTGGTATAAGCCGCTCGGGTGACCTGGGGGTAGGGGTAACAGGCCAATCGAGCTCGGCGATATCGGGTCCCCTCCGAAGTATCCTTAGGATAGCCTCACGCTAAGAGCATATGGGGTAGAGCACCGATTATGTGTCTTGGGGCCGAAAGGCCCTAGCACATTGTCGAACTCCGAATCCATATGCTTTTGCGTGGGAGTCGGGGCGGCTGGATAAGCTAGCCGCTCGTAACCGGAATGGCGGTACCCCATGTTAAGGTCCCTAAATGCTGGCTAAGTGCAAACCAGGAAGGAGGGTCCTTCCTAAGACAGCCGGGAGGTAGGCTCAGAAGCAGCCATCCTTTAAACAACGCGTAATAGCGGACCGGTCAAGGAAGGGCTTTCCGAAAATGTGCGGGGCTAAGCCAGCTACCGATACATGGGCCTTCTCGAAAGAGAAGGGGTAGGAGGGCGTAGCATATGCGCAGAAGTTGGAGTTTGAGCTCCAATGGAGCATATGCTAGTGAATATCCTGGTGTTAGTAAGAGCAAATCCTGGTGAGAATCCAGGACGCCGGAAGCACACGGTTTTCCTCGCAACGCTCGTCAGCGAGGAGTTAGCCGGTCCTAAGTTGGGGGCTAACCACCTCCCAACGAAGGGGAATGGAGTTAATATTCTCCAGCCTACTGCCTAGGCTTTTGGCAACAAAAGGTCAATCCCTGACGCTTGGGGATAGGTAGCCTTTGAAAAGTGCAGAAGACCCCAGAGGCTCGTTATGAGGAGAAGGGGTTGAATGCATAGCTACTGATTCCCTGGGCCAGTGAAAAGGGGATTGACAACGATGGCAGTAGACCGTACCTAGAACCTTTAGAGGTGCTGCTGGCGGAAAAAGCCAAGGCGTGTCAGCGTAATCCGGGTCAAGGAATTCGGCAAGTTGGTGACGTTAGTTCGCGAGAAGTCATGCCTCTGCTTGCAAAACAAGCGGAGGTCGCAGTGACCAGGGGGCACCGACTGTTTATCAAAAACACAACTCACCGCAAAGCAGAAATGCTTAGTATGGTGGGTGACGCCTGCTCACTACCGGTACGTGAAACCTCCTTTCAAGGAGGCTAAGCGCCGGCAAAGAGCGGGGGTAACTCTGACCCTCTTAAGGTAGCGTAATACCTCGTCGCTTAATTGGCGACTTGCATGAAGGGCGTAACGAGTGCCCCACTGTCTCGACCCGGATGCTGCTGAACTCACTACTCGGTGAAGATGCCGAGTTCCCCCAGAGGGAAACGAAGACCCCGTTGAGTTTGACTATAGCCTGCAGCTGTGGTGTGGTGATCGATGCAGAGCGTAAGTGGGAGTGTTGAGGCTTTGGTTTTGGCCAAAGCTGAGCGCCAATGTAACACCACTCTTCGATTACTGCATCACTTACTCGAAAGAGGACAACTGCAGGTGGATAGTTTGGCTGGGGCGGTACACCCTCGATAAGGAAACAAGGGTGACCTAAGCTCTGCTTAGGAGGCTTGGAAACCCTCCGTTAAGGAACAAAGACAAATGCAGGGCTGACTGTATCCCTAAAGGCGTGGGATGCAGGCTCGAAAGAGGGGCTTAGCGAACGATAGCGTGTTCTTGGTGGACCGCTATCCTGTCAAACAAACTACCACGGGGGTAACAGGCTCGTCGCGGGCGAGAGTTCCCATCGACCCCGCGGTTTGGTACATCGCTGTCGGCTTGGCTCATCCTGGTGGTGCAGTAGCCGCCAAGGGCCGGGTTGTTCATCCGTTAAAGAGCCACATGAGCTGGGTTCAGTACGTCGCGAGACAGTACGGTGGTATCTTCTGGGGGTGTCAATGCCTGAGGGGAAGGTCCTCCAAGTACGAGAGGAACGGGGGGCCGGCGCCTCTAGTGTAGGGGTTGTTTATAGCATTGCCCCGTAGCCACGCGCCAGTGGATAAGACCTGAAAGCATCTAAGGTCGAAGCCACTCCCGAAACGAGGCATCGAGCGCTCCTAACAGAGGAGTTTGATAGGGTGGGGGTGTAAGTAGAGAGCTTCGGCGATCTACGAGCCCACCACTACTAAAAGCTCTTGAAGCCGTCTCATCCAATGTTTTATTTTTAAAAGATTTTTATGAAAATCTTGTTTTTTGATGAATTTGATTTAAGAAACTTTGGTGGAAAAGAAAAAGTAATCATAGAAATAGCAAAGGGGCTTTCAAAGAAGTATAAGGTTAAGATTTCTTCAACAGATGCTATAAAAGTTGAAAGAATAAGCTCAAAAGAGCTTGAAGAAATTTTAAATGGAGTTCCATACGAAAGAATAAAAAGTATAAAAATTTTTAAGCATTCAATTCTTCTAAACCCTTTTGAAGTTTTTAAGCTTGTGAAGGAGAATGATATAATATATTGCACTTCACCAGATTTTTTCTCAAACTTTTTAATAATCCTATTTTCAAAGATTCTTGGTAAAAAAACAATACTTGGGTTTCATGACCCAGATATATTTTCAACAAAATCAAGGATTAAAAAAATAAAAAGGTTTTTTGACATTTCTCTTATTGGTTTCTTCGATTCTTTCCATATTTTAACAAAAGCTCAAATTGAAAAATTAAAAACTTATAAAAACAAAAAATTTTTAATACCAAATTTTTATGATAAAAAGCTTGAGAAATTTTCTCCAAAATATGAAAATGAATTTAGAGCATTATTCATCGGAAGGCTATCAAAACAAAAAGGAGCAGACCTCTTACCAATAATCGCTAAAGACCTTGAAAATGAAAAAATAAAATTTATAGTAATAGGTGAGGGTGAAGAAAAAGAAAAGATAAAGGAAAAAATAGAGGAGCTTAAGCTAAAGAATATTTCATTACTTGGCTTTGTAAAAGAAGATAAAAAAATAGAAGAGCTTAAAAAGGCTTCTCTTTTAATATTTCCTTCAAGGTTTGAAACCTTTCCTTTAACTATAGTTGATGCTTTAGCTTGTGGTCTTCCTTTTGTTGGTTTTAAAATCAAGGAAGCTGAAGAAATTTCAACAAAAGAAAATTCTTATCTTGCAAAACCTTTCGATGTAAAAGAATTTGAAGAAGGTATAAAATTTTTCTATAGAAAATGGAAGGAAAAAAACGAATACATAAAGCTAAGAAGAAAAATCAAAGAAAGTTCAAGAATTTTCTCTATAGAAAATGTTTTAAAAGAGTATGAGAAGATGTTTAAAGAGACTTTAAAAACCATTAACTAAGATTTGTTGAATTAGTGTGGAGTAATCTTTTTAAAGCAGTGAATTTTTCTTTTTCTTCGATTTTTGAATTTTCAACTATCAGCTTCATTTGCTGAATTACTTCATCATAATGTTTTTTGTTTATCTTGTAAGGAATTCCATCCTTTCCACCAACAGTAAAAGAAAAAACTGCTGGGTCTCTTGTATAAAGTTCTTTATCATATATTAACCTCGCAATTAAAGCCAATGATTTTATTGTTTTTCTTCCAACACCCTTTATTAATAATAAATCCTCGTAGCTCTCAACCTGTGAATTTTTTAAAAGCTCCATCCCTTTTTTTGAAATATCAATTTCCTTAAGCTCATGCCTAGATGGAAGAGAAAGAAAAGAAAAATTTTCTCTTCTAAAGTTAATTATTTTTTGAAAATCTTCTTTTAAAAGAATCACCGTGCTCTCTCTTATTTCTTTATTCTTTTCAAAAGTTAAATCAAGAGTTTTTTGATGAAAATCACTACTCACAATATGCGGCTCGTTTATAAAATCCTTTATTTTTTTGCTAAACCATTGAAACCTAATCGCTACTCTTTTTTGTGTTTGCATCGCTTGTTGAACAACAACAAAATCTTTTTTTGAGAATATAAAAGAATGACAATAAATATTAATGTTATCATAAACCATAGCATTATCTACTTTTGCACTTAACCTACTTGCCTTTTTTAGCTCTTCTTCTTTCGAAATTCCTAGAGTATCACAACCTTTTTCTATTTCTTCTGGAGTTTTAATACCAGCTTTTCCCTTTCCACCAGCAAAAAATATTCCATAGCTTGAAGCCTCTTCATTCAACGCTTCTTTCAAAGCAGCGAGAGTTACTGGTGTTGAGCCGCTACTATGCCAATCATAGCCAAGGGTACAAGCAAAAGCTTGGAACCAAACTGGGTCGCTGAGCCTTTCCAAGAAACCTTCGACTCCGAATTCTTCTATTATTATTTCGCTTATACTTTTTCCTAGCTTTTTCATTCTTTCGAATAACCATTTTGGAGCTTTTCCATAATGTAATGGTAGTAGCGTAATCCCTTGCATACTTTTATTATTTATTTTTTATCATTTATTAGCTTATTAATTAGCTTATTAGCACTTGTGTTTATTTTATTTATTTTATCAAATCTTTAATCTCATCCTCAGTTTTTATAATTCTCAGTTTTATCCCGAACTCTTTTAATCTTTGCGTTGCTTGCTCTCCAATTTTTTGTGTTATTACTTCATCAGCAAGAGAAGCTTTTACTATTCTCATTGCCCGGGCTCTTTCCTCTTTTCCAAAATATGGGTTTTTTACGATACTTTTTTTAATTATCTTTTTATTTTCTTTATCCATGTCTATCAATAAGTATTCTGGTGCACCAAAATCGTTAAAAACTTTTCCATCCTTCCAAGGTATTAAAACTCTATAACCCTCTTTTTGAGGAAGGGAAACTCCTTCTCCAAATAACCATGTTTCTTGTCTTAAAAACCTTGGCCTTAAGTAGGCTTCGCCAAAATCATGAGAAGAAACTTCTATCGTAATGTATTTTAAATTTTTAACCTGTTTTAAAATGTCTTCGCGAATTTTTTTAACCCTTTTTTCTACTTCTTGTAGAAGAAGGTTTCTTGGAAACTTAATTTCTATCTCTGCAAAAGTTACTGGACCTGCTTTTCTTGTTTTTATGCTTACAAGCTCTATGTTTTGTGATTTGCAATAATTTTTTATTTTTTCTTCTGCTTCTTCATCAATGGCACCAAGCAAAGAATCTATTGCTTCTTTTCCTATAGGATAACTTTCATAGAGGATAAAAACTCCTATAATAATAGCGGAGATACCATCGATGAAAGGAAAATAGTTAACAAGGAATAAGCTTAAGATTACTCCAAAAGATGAAAGAACATCAATTCTCGAATGCTCAGCATCAGCAATCAACGCTAAACTTTTCTCTTTTTTCCCTACAGAAAACTTTAACCTTGCGATACCTTCATTTAAAAAAATAGAAATTAAAAGAATTAGAAAGCCAACAAGCTCTACTTTTACCTTTTCTTGGTGCATTATACTTTGAAAACCTTCCCATATTATTGCTAAACTTGAAATGAAGATTATTACAACTATAATACTACTGCTCAAAGCTTCTACACTATAATAACCGTATTTATACCTTTCATTTTCTTTCTTTTGTGCTATTTTTATACCAAAATAAGAAATAAGGGAAGAGAAAAAATCTATGAATGAATGCAACCCATCTGCGAGTATTGCTTTACTATTCAAAAGAATACCAACAAATATTTTTCCAAAGCTAAGAAAAAGGTTTAGAAAACTACCTATCAATGCAACGTTTTCTTTTTTCATAGACTTCTAAGAACTTTAATTCTTTCATCCAATGGGGGATGGGTAGCAAACAATTCATCCAAAGGGCTTTTTGTTGGGTCTGTGAAGAAAAGATGGCTCAAGCTTTCAGATACCTCCATTCTTCCGGTATTCATTCTTTTTATCTTTTCTAAAGCGCTCGCAAGCCCTTCTGGGTTTTTCGTTAGTTGAGCTGAGCCCATATCCGCTAAAAATTCCCTTCTTCTACTTAGCATCGCTTGAGCAACTCTTGAAACAAGTGGTGCAAAGATTGCGGCGATTATCGCAAATAAAATCAATATACCTTCTCCTTTTCTTTCTTCCCTACTACTATAACCAAAAGTTCTTAGAAAAATGTATGAGATTATTCCAATTATTCCAATGAGCGTTGCGATAAGGGTCATTAACCTTACATCATAGTTTCTTATATGCGTTATTTCATGCCCAACAACTCCTGAAAGCTCACTCCTATTTAAAAGATTTAGCGCCCCTTCAGTTACGCAAACAGAAGAGTGCTCAGGGTCTCTTCCGGTTGCAAAAGCATTTATATCCATACCTGGCATTACATAAACTTCTGGTGTTTTAATTCCTGCTGCTATGCTTAGCTCTTCAACAACGTTTATTAAAATTTTCTCGTTTGGGTTTTGTGGGTTTGCTTTTCTCGCTCCAACTGCTTTCAAAACAATCTTATCTCCATTGTAATAAGAAAACAAAGTATCAAAAATTGAAAAAAGGAATGCAAAAATTACAAAAGCAAACGCAATATCTGGAGCATAAACTTCACCAATAACCCATGCTAATAGAATAAGGATTATAAAAAAAGAAAAAATTAGAATAAGGGAATCTCTTTTATTCTTTTCTGTAAACTCGTATATATTTACCTTCACTTTAACACTTAAAACTCAACTTTTGGAGGTGCTTCTTCTCCTTTTGGTGCTTCTAAATACTCTTTTGGCTTTCTACCAAATGCAAACCACATACCAGGAATCGTCGTTATAATATTATTATAAGAAAGAACAGCGTCATTGTAGAATTGCCTTGCATAAGCAATCTTGTTTTCAGTATTCGTTAATTCTTCTTGGAGTGCAAGGAAGTTTTGGTTTGCTTTAAGCTCAGGATAGTTCTCAGCTACTGCAAACAAGCTTTTCAAAGCAGTAGTAAGCTGGTCGCTAGCCCTTATTTTTTCTGCCCTTCCGCTTGCTTTTAAAAGCTGTGACCTTGCATTTGTTACGTTTTCAAAAACTTCTCTTTCATGTTTTGCATAACCTTTAACAGTGTTTACTAGGTTTGGGATTAGCTCTGCTCTTCTTTGCAGCTGAACTTCTATCTGAGCCCATGAATTCTCTATTTGGTTTGAAAGTATCTGAATCTTGTTTATGTAGTATACTACTACTAACAAAACCAAAACGATTGCTGCTATTATTATTAACCAAATCATTTCACCACAATCATTTTTTGTTTGTTTAAATATTTATATTTTTCCAGTGTTTTTTCAATCTATTCAATTTCGATAACTTCTAAGTTTTTTAATATTTGTTTTATCTTCTCATTTATCTTTAATGCTCTTTCTTCCTTTTTAATCTCAGAAATGCTCGGATAAAGCTTTGGATGTTTTGCTAGGTTTGTACAACAATCTATGTATTTTTTTGTAGAGATTTCAAAAGTACCAAATTTTTTTGCAAGCTCAACTATTTCTTGTTTATCATAAGCAATCAATGGTCTAACCAATGGAATCTTTGTTTTTCTTGCTTCTTCTATTACCTTTATATTATTAATAGTTTGTGAAGCAACCTGTCCAAGGCTTTCTCCAGTTACTATTAAATCATAAGAATATTTCTTAGCTATTTCTTCAGCAACCCTTAGCATAGCTCTCCTAAATATTTGCAAAGTGTATTTTATTCTCCTATTTCCACAGCTGAGCATTGGGCAATTAGCAAGATAAAGCTTTGTTTTTCCCTGAAAGCTTGAAATAATTTTTGAAAGCTCAAAAATTTTTGTTTTTTGTATCTCTTCTGGATTCTCAAATACATGGAAATGTAGAAGGTCAACTTTGCAACCCCTTTTCATCATAAGCAAAGAAGCAACTGGACTATCTATACCTCCTGAGAAAAGAACCAATGCTCTTCCACTTGTTGATACTGGCAATCCTCCTAAGCCTTTTATTTTTTCAAAATATACTAAAGCAAAATCTTTAAGAATTTCTACATAAACTATAGCCTTTGGATTTTCAAAATCAACTTTTATTTTAAGCTCTTTTTCTAAATAGCTTCCAAGCTCTCTTTCTATTTCTAATGAATTTAGCTCGAATTTCTTATCGCTTCTTTTAGCCTTTACTAAAAAGCTTTCGCCCTTTAAATTTTTCTTAGCTATTCTTTTTATATCTTCGATATTTTTTTTAGCTTTATAAGCTTTAGCAAAATAAGCGATTCCAAATACTTTCGATAGCTTGAGCTTTACCTTTTCTTCTTTTTCGTTTGTATATAGCAAAAGCCTATTTTCCTTTTTTTCTATTTT
>JBNAVG010000004.1:18603-28602 GCA_049700355.1 Candidatus Micrarchaeales archaeon
GGTGATATTTTGGCCGAAGGCATAGAGCTAAAAGTAGCTGAAGCATTGCTCAATGATGTTGGAAGGGGAATCGCTAGAATAGATTCGAAAAGTAGGGAGCTATTAAACGTGAAAAGTGGAGATTACATAGAGATAAAGGGAAAAAAAGTAAGCGTTGCTATGGTATGGCCTGCTCACCAAGAAGATGAAGGGCTAAACATAATTAGAATCGATGGTTATATAAGAAAAAACGCTGGAGTAAGTATAGGGGAAAAAGTTTTTGTAAGAAAAGCAGAGCCAAAAGAAGCAACAAAAATAGTTATTGCTCCACCAGCTGAACATAGATTAAGAGTTTCTCCAGAATTCGAAGAGTATGTGAAAAGAAAGCTTGAAGGCAAAGCTCTTGTTAGAGGGGATATGCTATATGTTTCAATCTTTAGTACTGCTTTCCCTTTTGTTGTTGTTCAAACAAACCCAAGTGGAGTAGTAAAAGTAACCCCACAAACAAATATTATAGTAAAAGAAGAACCTGTTTCTGAGGAAATTTTAAAGAGTGAAGTACGCTACGAAGACATTGGTGGTTTAAAGAATGAAATACAAAAGATAAGGGAAATGGTTGAGCTTCCACTTAGGCATCCAGAGCTTTTTGAGAGACTTGGTATAGAACCGCCAAAAGGAGTTTTGCTCTATGGACCACCAGGATGTGGAAAAACATTATTAGCAAGAGCTGTTGCAACTGAAAGCGAAGCAAATTTCATTAGTATAAATGGACCTGAGCTTGTAAGCAAGTATGTTGGTGAAAGTGAAGAAAGGCTAAGAGAAGTATTCAGAGAGGCTGAAGAAAACGCACCGAGCATAATATTTATAGATGAAATAGATGCAATAGCACCAAAAAGGGAAGAAGTAACTGGTGAAGTAGAAAGAAGGATGGTTTCACAACTTTTAACTCTGATGGATGGTTTGAAGAAAAGGGGAGAAGTTATAGTTATTGCAGCAACCAATAGACCAAACGCAATAGACCCAGCATTAAGAAGGCCTGGAAGGTTTGACCGTGAAATAGAGATTGGAGTACCCGATAAGAACGGTAGGAAAGAAATACTTCAGATTCATACCCGTAATATGCCTCTTGCAAAAGATGTTAACCTTGATGAACTTGCAACAATAACACATGGTTTTACTGGTGCTGACCTTGCTGCTCTTTGTAGAGAAGCTGCAATGCTAACTTTAAGAAGAATACTACCAAAAATAGATGTTGAACAAGAAACTATTCCTAATGAAATTTTATTGAGTATAGAAGTAAAAAGAGAGGACTTTATGAATGCATTAAAAGGTATACAACCAAGTGCTCTTAGAGAAGTTTTTGTTGAGGTACCTAATGTACATTGGGAGGATATAGGTGGTCTTGAAGATGTAAAGAAAGAACTTTATGAAATCGTAGAGCTTCCTTTCAAAAAACCTGAACTTTTTGAAAAAATAGGTATTAGACCAGTAAAAGGAGTTTTGCTCGTTGGTGCACCCGGTACTGGAAAAACATTATTAGCGAGGGCGGTTGCAACCGAAAGCGAGGCTAATTTTATCTCTGTTAAAGGTCCTGAGCTTCTTAGCAAGTATGTTGGAGAAAGTGAAAAAGCTTTAAGAGAAGTGTTTAGAAAAGCAAAGCTCGCTGCTCCTTGTATAATATTCATAGATGAAATAGATGGAATAGCTTCTATTCGTGGAAGGGGGGATGAAACTCTTGTAAATGAAAGAATGGTGGATACTTTCCTAACAGAAATGGATGGACTTCAAACATTGAAAAATGTAATAGTTATAGCAGCAACCAATAGACCAGATGTTTTAGACCCAGCATTGCTTAGGCAAGGAAGGTTTGATAGAGTAATAGAGCTTCCTATGCCAGACTTAAAAGCAAGAATAGAAATATTTAAAGTTCACACAAGAAGGATGCCTTTATCAAAAGAAGTTAATCTTGAAGAACTCGCAAAACAAACCGAAGGTTATACAGGAGCTGAAATAGAAGGAATTTGCAGAGAAGCCGGTTTAAACGCTATAAGAAACAATAGAAAAGTTGTTACTCCTGAGGATTTTGAAGAAGGTATGAAAAAGATAAAGAAGCTAGTATCCAAAAACCTTGAAAGCAAAATAAAAGAATTCGTTCAACACCCAGAAACAATGTATAGGTAGGGATTTTAAGCTTAATTTTTAAAAAATAATGGTGGGATAATGATTTTAGTTTATTCAGACCCAAAAACAGGAAAAACAGCTCAAGTTGAGCTAGATGAAGAAAAATCTAGGTTTTTAATAGGCAAAAAAATAGGCGATCTAGTAGATGGTTCACTAATAAACGCTCCAGGTTACAAACTTCAAATAACTGGTGGAAGTGATAGTAGCGGGTTTCCTTTAAGAAAAGACATAGATGGAGTAAAAAAAGTAAAAGTATTGGTAAAAAAGAAAAAAGGTATAAGAGTAAGAAAAACTGTTAGGGGGAATACTATATCTCAAGATACTATTCAAGTAAATACAAAAATCGTTGAATATGGAAATTTACCAATAGATGAGCTTTTTAAAAAGAAGAATGAGGAGAAAAGCGAAGAAAAAAAGTGAAAAAGTGATACCACAAAGCGATATTAACATTGGAATGTTTGGCCATGTAGACCATGGAAAAACCACTTTAGTAAGTGCTATTTCTAACGTTTGGACTGATAAACATAGTGAGAGCATAAAAAGAAGTATGACGATTAAGCTAGGTTACGCGGATGCGATAATAAAAAAAATAAAGCAAAATGGAAAAGAAATCCTTTCAACACAGGGTGAAGGAGAAGAAGTAAGAAGAATTTCTTTGCTTGATAACCCTGGACATGAATCTTTAATGAGTACAGTAATAGCAAGCTCAAGTTTGATAGATGCAGCAATCCTTGTTATAGCTGCAAACGACCCTTGCCCAATGCCACAAACTTTTGAGCATTTTTTGATACTTCAAATTTTGGGTATAAAAAACATTGTAATAGCACAAACGAAAATAGATTTAGTAAATAAAGAAAGAGCAATACAACATTACAATCAAATAAAAGATTTCTTAAAAGGAACCTTTGCTGAAAAAGCTAGAATAATACCAATAGTTGCAAACTTTAAAATAAACATAGAATACCTTCTTGAAGAAATACTAAAATTTCCAAAAAGGGACCCAAAAGAAAACCTCCCACCGTTAATGTATGTTGCAAGGTCTTTTGATGTAAACAAACCCGGAAAGTTTAAAAGATTAACTGGTGGGGTAGTAGGTGGTTCCTTAATACAGGGCAAATTAAAGGTTGGTGATGAAATCGAGATTAGGCCTGGAATAAAAAAAGGAAACCAAACTATACCAATATTTACAACAATACAGAGTATAAGAACAAGCATGAATGAACTTGAAGAAGCAAGGGGTGGTGGCCTTATAGCTTTATCAACAAACCTTGACCCATCTTTTACAAAATCAGATTCTTTAATAGGTAGCATAGTAGGAAAACCTGGCTTGTTACCAGAACTAAAAAAGGAAATAAGCTTAGAATACCATACTATACAAAGAAAGGATATTCCACAAACTCCCTTTGCTATAAATGAGCCTGTTATTCTTGGTATAGGAACTGGAATATACGTTGGTTTTGTAAAAAAAGCAAAAAAAGAAAATTTGGAAATAGAGCTTAAGCATGAAGCATGTCCTATTAAGGGTGAAAAAATTGCAATAAGTAGGAGAATAAATCAGCGTTGGAGGCTTGTTGGTTATGGAGAAGAAAAATAAAAAAGATAAAAAAGAAGAAAGAAAAGAAAAGGAGTATGTAAAGATAGTAAAAGCCAGCGAAAAAGGCCTTGATTACCTACATTTCTCCTTAATCTTTTTGGTTATAATTTTGATAGGGGTTGTGTTTTTCCTTTCAGCAAATCAAAAAATATATTTTGAGCAAAGACCAATCCATTCAAAGGAAGAAATAAAAAACTTCTCTTTAAGGGTTATTGCTTCTTATTTCTATTCAAATTATTCATTTATTCCTTTTATTTCGTCACCTTCTCTAAATGAGAGCTTTTTAAACGGTACATGGATTGTTGAAGCAAACGTTTCGAACAATAAACTCATTATTTTTATAAACGATAAAAACCTTAGCGTAGATAGAATCTTTTTCTCATCAGAACTTCCAAAAGTTAAAGTTCATGAAGTCAAGTTGGTAGCAAATGGTGTTATAGAGCTTCCTTATACTAAATGCAATGAAAGTTATTGGTTTTTGGATGCTTATTCGATAAATTCTTTAACAACGCTTAACTACTCAAAACCAAATATAAAGTTTATTTTTATTTTTACAAAAGATTCTCTGTTAAACTATCCAACCTATGGAATAGCAAAAACCCAACTTTTCGTTAAGTATCTTTATTGTGCATACAAACAGAATAAACTACAAACTTTTGTCAACTCTCTCAAAAACCTTGGAATTATAATATCACCAAAAGCATTTCCAGTTAGTGAAGAAGTTCTGAAGCAGGCTTCTTTTCTTTCGGCTTTAAACATAAGCACTCTAAATTCTTGTTTAAATTACTCAACCCAAGAATTAAACAACCAAGCTCTGCTTGCAAACTTTTATAATATAACGTCTTCTCCTCTTGTATTGATAGATTGTAAATACCTTACTATCCCGCAGCATATCGATGATGCATTAGCTTATACAAAAGCAAAAATATAATAAAAGCTATAAAAAAAGCAAGGATGATTAAAACAATAAAGTTTTCTGATTTTGGTTGAATGTTTGAAACTGGGAAGCTTGCATTATAAAAGTTTCCGAGGAAATCTTGAAAGTAAACCTCACAAACAAAGTTACCATAGCCGAAAATTCTTATCTCTTCTTTTGAATTGTTTTCTGAATTAAAGAACCATCTTAGCTCACCAATTTTTATAGTTATGTTTTTTGCATAATTCTTAAAATTAAAAGTTAGTATACTCATATTACCTCTGTTTACAACATTAACAAAAATTTTTGGTTGTTCTAAGTAATTTGGTTCGATCGTTTTCGTTATTGAGTAATTAAGATAAGAAATGTTTATGATTATTGGTTTTGAAAAAGCTTCAAAAACAAAACTTAATGTAGAATTCCCTTTCAATTCTTTTTTTGTTTTATTTAAATAAAGAAGAGTAAGATTATAATTACCTTGAAAGTTGGTTAAAATCTTTAAATTAAAACTAAAGTTTTTTCCCAACATTACATAATTTGGAATTTGTGTTGAAATGTTAAAGAAAGGTTTTGTGAGATTAAGTGTAATAAACTTTGTTAGATTAACCCCATCACCGATGATCGTTATATTCATAAAATCCTGAAGGGCTTTAAAACTTAAAGTAACGTTTGCGTTTTTTGTTAGTTCAAAAACCTTTGTTTTGTTTAAATAATTTATAAAGAGCTTGTAGTTTGTAGCGTTTGTTTTTATTTTTAAAAGTAGAGTAAAGTTGTTTCCTTCAACTATCCTACTTGGAAGCATCTCTGAAATTTGGAAGGATGGTCTTTGAAAAGAAAAAGTTAATTTTTTAAAAGTTTTTGAATTTGCAACATAAACAAAATTTGAACATGCTGGGAATGAAAAAGAATAAGCCACTCCAGCAAAAAGTTTTTGATTTTTTAAGTAGCAAGGAGTAGCAATTGTAAAATTATCTGTAACTGTTGGGATTAAAAAGAGTGATTGATTTTGTAATGGAAGCAAAGAAGAAGCTTGAAGCTTCACATAAAAATCATTAATGTACTCTGGTTGTTTTACTTCTATATCAATATTTTTTTCTTTAAATAGGTTGTTTCCAAAAATGCTCGTATGACATATCCAAGAAGATGGTCCCTGGTTTGTTGCATTTATCTCAATAAAAGCATACCTTCTATTTGGTTCAAAGTAAGCCAAAGTGTTGTTTGAGGTTTTTATTAGGTTTGTGCATTCTGGAAGTTGAAAAATATCACTTGCATAGATTCTTGGAGAAATTATAATGATCAACGCTTTTCCATTTCCCGGTATCGAGAGTGAAGAATAGGATATATTATAATCTAAGGAAGAAGAATCAATTTTATTTATTTTTGATGTTGAATTTATTTCTTTGCTTTCTACAGAAATCGTTGCTCCATATGAAGAATAATAAATATAATCGTTAAGCCCTTCTCTTTCAGTAATAACATGACCAGCATCTAAAGTAGCGATTTCAAACCAGGTTGGGTCGACTTCTACCCATTTTCCTAAAAAAACTTCTGCCCAGCTATGTAATCCAAGTGATATTTTACCACTTGAATTTGTTATGCTTATTCCACTCACATACCTTGCAGGAATGCCGATGGCTCTTGCAAGAGCTACAAAAAGCCTCGACTTTCCTTCACAAACACCACTTTTTCTTAAAAGTGTAGCTTTTGCTGATTGATTAAGATAAAGAGAAGAAAGGTCGTAAGAAATATTTTTATATACAAAACTCGCAATCTTTGCAATCCTTTCAAAATTATCTACAGAATTGTTTGTTATCCTTTTTGCAATTTGAATAATCATTGGATCGTCGCTTTCTATTTCAGGAGAAGGAGAAAGGTAAGAATCCTCTCCGATAGTACTTAAGCTTAAATTGCTGAGCGTTTGAAATTTTCTTACCACATTCGCTAATGCAAAGAAACTTTGTTGGGTGCTCATTTCTTTTATAAAAAAGTGGGTAAAATAATTATCGTTTGCGAAAGAATAATTTTGAAGATAAACAACATTTTGAAAATCCGTTCTTGGTGGAAGTGAAATATTAAAGCTTACATCAAAGACCTTTCCATTTGGAAATAAAGAAATTGAGTGGTTAACTGTAATGTTAACAAAGCTTATAAATAATAGAATATCTAGCATATTTTCTTTTTTCAAATAATTTTTTTAAACTTTCTTTTCAAATTAAAAGAATGTTGATAATATCCCATTCTCAAGATGCCGATGGAATACTAAGTGCAGCATTAGCCGTAAGAAAGGCAAAAATTGAAAAAGAAGGGTATAATATAATTTTGATAGATTACCCAGAATACGATATTTTAATTGGAAAAATAAAGGAAAGTAAAGAAGGAAGGATAATGATTCTCGATATCGGACCAAGTCATGAAAGAATAAATGAAATAGTAGAAGCATTAAAAAATTCAAAAAGTTTTATAACTTGGATAGACCACCATACGTGGAAAGAAAATGAAAAAAAAGAAGTTTCAAAATACTGTAACCTAATAGTCGGAAAAAACTCAACTGCTTTTATTTTTTCAAGGATCTTTTTTAACGATGCTTTTTCAAGAAGGCTTGCAAGCATCGCAGAGGACACAGATTTCTTTAGGAATAAGCTAAAGATCTCAATACCCTTAGCTCAGCTAATAACATACTTAAACGCTACTTCGAAAGAAAAGCTAAAAGAGCTCGTAGAAAAATTTTCAGAGGAAAAAATAAGCTTAGAAGAAATAGAAAAAGCATTGGAAAAAGGTAAAGAAGAAATAGAAAAAGCCAGGGAAAGAATGAAAAAAAGCTTAAGAGTTTATGAAAAAAATAAAAAAAGAATAGGAATTGTTGAAATGGAAAACCTGTTGAATTCTTCGATAGAAGGGAACAACCTAATGAAAGAAAAAAAGCTTGATTTATGCATAATGGTTTTTAAGGATGAGAAAGGGTATAGAATAAGTATAAGAGGGGAGAAAGCTCTTGAATTGGCTACAATCTTGGGCGGCGGTGGACACAAAAACGCTGCTGGGGCCTTTTTAAGAAAAAATGATGTATTTAAAGTCTTAGAAAGGAATATTTCATTAATTTTTGAAAATTCAAAATATTTATAATCTTTATTTTCAAAAAGAAAATATGCCAGGACCTGAAGTAAAAACGGGTGTTGATGCTTTAATGCAATTGCTTAGAGAAAATGGAAGGATGGAAATCTCTGATGTGGCATCAAAGCTTGGGGTTTCTATAGAGCTTGTTGAAGATTGGGCAAATGTATTAGAAAAAGCAAACCTTATAAAAATCGAGCATATGATGACAAAGGTATATTTACTTCCTATAACATTAACACCGGAAGAAGCAAAATTAAAAGAAAGAGAACTTATGGGTGTAAAGGAGGGAGTTAGAAGAGAAGTAGCGATGGAAGAAACGACTTTAAAGGAAATAAGTGAAAGGCTTAGTAGCTTAACACAAAGATGGAAATCCGTAGAAGAAGTTGTTAATACTCAACTAAAGGATTTAAACCTTAAGCTTGAAGAACTTGAAAAAATAAAGAATAGGAGTGAGGAGCTTAAACAACAAATCTATAAAAGTGTAAAAGAATTTGAAAGTCCAGTAAGACAAATGGAAGAAACTTTGCAAAGTTATACAAAAACATTACAACAAATCCAAAATGAAACCATACCAGCATTGGAAGAAAGAAAAAGTAGTTTATTTAAAGAATTGGACAACGTTTTGGAGCAGGTTAAAAACGTTGAAAAAATAGTAAACGATTCAAACTCAAAGGTTCAAACATTATCTTCTAAAAGTAGTGAAATAGAAAAGTCCATTACTATAACTTCATCAAAACTAAGAGATTTAAGCTCACAGATAAATAATAAATTTAAAGAAGTTGAAAATTTAAGAAATGCTTCTTTAAAGGAGATAGAAGGGTTTAAAAAAGAAATAAACGATTTAAACCAAAAAATTCAATCTCTAGCAATACAGGTAAACAATATTTCAAAAAGCTTAGAAGAAACTAAAAAATTTGATTTAACAAAAGCTTCTTTGCTAAAGGAAATAGAAGAAGCAAACGCAAGAGTTAATGAAATTTCCCAACAAGCAAAACAAACAATACAAGTTGTTTCTTCACAAAGAGCAGTTGCTGAGGAATCATTAAAAAAGGCAAATAATCTTAGAAATGAAGTAAATGAAGTAAAAGATTCTTATTCAAAGCTTTTAACAAAAATGAAAGGTGATGTTGAAAAGGAGCTTTTAAGAAACCTACATGCCTTAGAAGAAATAAAGAAGAAAGTTTCTTCACTTACACAAAGCTATACTAATGAAGCGAGTGATTTAACAAATAAAAGCTTAAACGTAGATAGGCATCTTGCTCTAAGCCTTCAAAGGGCAAGTAACTTATTAAAGGAATTTGAAGAAATTAGAGTAAGTAGGAATGAAATAAATGAGAAACTTATAAAGCTTGCAAGCGATGTTGAGCTTTCAAAAAAAGAAATCATGGAGTTAAAAACACAGCTTCTTGCATTAAAAGTAAGCGTAGCATCCTTGCCGGAGTATGAAGAACAAAAAAAGAAGCTTAAAGAAATAAAGGAAAAAACCCAAAGGATAAGGGAGAAAAGGGAAGAAAGCGAAAGCATGCTCAAAGAAGTTGAGAAAGTATTTAGAAAATTTTTGGGTGGTAAATAATGCCCATAGAAATAATAAAAGAAAAGGAGCTTGCAAGCTATGATGTAGATGCAAATGGGCTTCCTGCACATATTAGAATAGTTGATAAAAATGAATATGTCTTATCGTACCAAGTTACGATTCCTGGAATAAGTGAAGCAACAAAAGTTATTCTAGATTCTTTAAGACCAAACTTGATTACATTAGTGCCCATAGACCCAACAAGGCTTACGCAAAAAACTTATGTTGAAGAGCTTAGAAAAAGATTTACTGCTGCAGCGAGTGTTCTTATCGATAAATACCTTCCAGGTACTGAAGCAGAGACAAAACAAATCTTGCTTGCTTATATTCTAAACATGATGCTCGGCCTTGGAGAACTTGAGATACCTTTGCATGATGACAACCTTGAGGAAGTTGCTGTAAACAATGCAGTAGAACCCCTTTGGGTTTACCATAAAAAGTTTGGATGGTGCAAAACAAACCTTAAGATAAGGAGTGAAGAGGATATTTACAATTATGCTTCAACGATAGGAAGAACAATAGGAAGGCAGATAAGTGTTCTAACTCCTTTAATGGATGCTCATCTTCTTGATGGTTCAAGAGTTAATGCAACACTTTATCCAGTATCGATATTTGGAAACACTATAACTATAAGAAAATTTG
>JBNAVG010000005.1:0-28036 GCA_049700355.1 Candidatus Micrarchaeales archaeon
TTTACACTTATTCCATTTCCAAAACCTTGCGATAAATCAACAACATCAATTCTATAATTTTGTTTTATACTTATTCTTTTTGTTATCGTTTCATTATTTATTTTTATGCTTACATTAAAAACACCTGGATAAATTGGGGTAAAAGGAACAACAAAAAGCTTGCTTCCTATAAGCTCAAAAGAATTATTAAAAGAAAGGCCCAAAAGCTTAGAAGAAGAAACGCTTAAGCTAATATTTTTTGGCTTATCGCTAAAAAGCTGAAGGTAAGCGAAGCTCTTCTGAAAAGTAGAAGAATTTTGTATTGCTAAATCATAGCTAAAGTTGCTCGAGTAGGAAGAAACAGAAAAGTTTTTTATAAAGCTATTGCTAATGTTTTTAAAAGATTTTATCGAAGAAGAAGTGTAATAAAAAGAGCTAAGTATCAAAAAGCCAACGATTGCTAAGATAGCTAAGAATTCAAAAGAAGCTTGAGCCTTCATTTCATCACCTTCAATAGTTCTAATTTTTCAAAATACAACAAATTTTCTAGGCTTTTGTTTGCTATATCTAAGAATTCCTTTTCCTTTAACAAATAGGAGTAACAAAAAATTAGGATTGAAAATGTAATGAATGCAATTATTATTTTAATATTGGTATTCATCTTAAAACCTTCAAGAAGTAAAGAAAGAAGATTGCGAGTATTGCTTCGATAGAAAGCTCAGCTATAAAATCTATCAATACTTGGCTTTTGATATTACCACCTCTCCAAATTTTATCTTAAAAGAATAGTTTGAGCTCGAATCTGAGAAGAATGAAAAGTTTAAATCACAATAGCTTGGAAAGCTTTGTTCTATTTTATTATAAGCTATATAAAGGGATTTGTTGCTTATGCTGATTGCTGTTGAATTTAGTAAGTAAACATTTATTTCACCTTGTGAATCACAATAACTTGAGAAAAACTGAGAAAGCTTTAAACCAACGTTGTTTAAATAATAATAATCATAAGAGTTTTTTAAGTATTCTTTTGTTTTTAATAAGAGTGGAATAGAAGCTAGGAAAATCAAAGAAGAAAATAAAAGAAAAGAAAGAAACTCAATCGAAACCTGAAGCTTCATGTTATCATTGTTAGGTTCTTCAACGCTTCCCCAACTTTCGTTGCTACATCTATGCTTACGCTGCTCTTTAGTTTTGTTGCCATTGCTATTGCTGCAATAACCAAAGTGCTGGCGATCGCCAGCATTACAAGGTATTCTACAGAGCTTTGTATTTTTTTCATAAAACCACCCTTAGAAGCATTAAGCTTGAAAAGAAAACGAAGATGCTTAAAAAAGGAATAAACCTTTTGTTTAGGAAAATTGAATCAATCGATGAAGAAATTAAAATATAAAACAAAACGATTGCTTTTGTAAAAAAGCTTATGCTCGAGATTTTTGAGAAGGAATAGATTATTATACTGCTAAACAATGGAAAAATAAAAGAGGAGGAAGCTATCGTTGAGAACTTTATTAAACCAAGCTTCCTTTCATTCTCTATTTCAAGCTTCTTTTTTATGTTAATATATTCGCAAATTCTGAGCAATGCCTTTTGGATGTTTTCCCCACTTTCAAGAGAATGTGCTATTAGCATAAATGCTTCACCTTCTTCTCCACCTTTTGATATAAGTTTTGAAAAGGCTTTTTCCGCTTTTTCCCCGCTTAAAAAAGAAAAATAAGCTTTCCTAAGCTCTGTTGAAAATTTATAATCTTTTTTAATCTCTTTTTCCAAGGCTTCTTTTATGCTTTGTGAAGAAGCTAGTGAAAAGAGAAAATCCTCAAAATCTTTATTCATTTTCATTTTCTCACTAAGTAAAGCAATATTTTTAGGAATGGAAAAAGAAGTATGAAGATTGAAAAGAGAGAATATTCTGAGATTTCAAAACCCAAAAGAGATTTTGCTTCTAGCAAAATAAAAAGTAAGAGAAAAGGGATTATACCAGTAAGGGATAAGTTTATCGTTGTGAATTTCGCTTCAGTATTTATTTTCTCTTCTTCCTCCTTTTCTATTTCTCTTTTAAGGTTTTCATAAAGGTTTTCTAACGCTTTTTTTCTCAAATAAAAATATATTCCAAATTTTTTAATGGTTTCATTATTTTGGTTTTTCGAAACATAAAGAACAGCTTCCTCTATTCCAAGGATTTTTTCAAGCTTTTTTACCTTTTCAAAGAATTCTTTCGGTTCTCCATTATAGCTAAGAAAAATTTTTCTCGTGCTCATTCCAGCTTCGCTGCAAGAGAGAAAATAAGAAATGAAAGAAAGGATTTGCTTTTTAATTTCAAGGTTTTTTTCCCTTTCTTTTTGTTTTTTATATATTCTGTAAACTAAAAAAGATTGAAGAATAAAAACAATTATTAAGAATATTTCAAACATTTTTCCCCAACTCCTTTGCTCTTCTATACATTTCCTTTATCGCAAACTTCCTTCCAAGCTTAAACCTACTAGAATAAGCTTTTATAACCTTTGAGTTTATGGAAATATTCTCAGGGTTAACCTCTTCTATTTTTGAATTGTACTCTTCTATTCTACAAATCCTTCTTTTTTCATTTAAATAAACTCCAACATCGAGTAACCTAATTAAGTTTTTATCCACTTCCATTGGTTTTGAGCTTAACCTATTTATTATAGCTCCTTTTTCATCGTTCGCATGTAAAGTTGTTATAAATGGTATTCCAAGGGAAGCAGCAGAAAAAACTTCTTTTGCTTCCTTTCCACGTATCTCCCCAACAACAAGCCTTTGTGGCCTTAGCCTAAGAGAATTTATTATTTGGTCTATTAGCTCCTTTTGTTTATCCTTCCTAGATTGTAAAGAAAGAAAGGAGTAATCCCCATTCTTCTTTATTTCATTTATCTCTTCTTCAACACAAACGATTTTTTCATTCTTTATAAAGCTCAACAACGCATTTAGCAAAGTTGTTTTTCCACTCGCTGGTGGTCCAGCTATAACTATGTTGAGCTTTGAATCTATGGCTAAAGAAAGATAAGCAAGAGCTTCTTTGCTCATTCCATTCTTAACCAAATTCTTTGGCTCCGGTTTTATCGTTGAGAGTACTCTTATACTAAAAACAATTCCGTTTGTTGCGAGTGGAGAAATCTGTGCATGTATCCTAAAGTTTGAAAGCTGTGAATCAACGACTGGTGAAAAATCGTTCAATTCTTTTTCATTTTCTTTAAGCATTGAATTTATTACTCTTTTTGCTGATTGTAAGCTTTTAAAATAAACATTCGTTTTGCACCTTCCTAGCAAAGAATGATAAACATAAATGTTTTCATCTATAGAGTTTAGCTCTATTTCTTCTATTCCTTCTTTTGCCAATAGCTCAATACAGCTTAAGCCAAAAGTATCTATAGCGACTATGTTTGAGATTTTTTCATTTTTCGTTACTTCTAAAGCGATTTTCTTAGCAATTTCTTTGTTTATTTCGTTTTTTTCTTGAGCAATTTTAGCTATTATATAGCCCTTAGCCTCTTCAGCTATTTTTTCTTCTTCTTTTGTTAAGCTATTTTTGTAGTAAAGCATGTGTTCTTTTCCTTTTAAGAGAGCAAAATCACCAACATTTTTTACAAATTCCCCTTCCGGAGGAGAAAAACCAATGTTTAATGGAATTTTTTCAAAATTTTCCCCCAGGTTTTTCTTAAATAATGTAATCATCTATACACTTATATATTTTAATAAATATAAGTTTATAAAACTTTCTTTTAATGTAAAAATAAGAGTAAAAATAAGAGATAAAAAAATAAAAGATAAAAGAGAAATAGGATATGGAGGAGGTACTTCCTAACATTAGAGAAGAAACTTTAATAAAAATGGAGGGAATAGAAAAAAGATTTCAAAATGTGATTGCAAACAAAAAAGTAAATTTTGAACTTTTTAAAGGGGAAATACACGCTTTGCTCGGAGGGAATGGTGCAGGTAAATCGACTCTTATGAAGATATTAGCAGGTTTTAGTAAGCCAGATGCCGGGAGTATCTATTTTAAAGGAAAGAAGGTCCTAATTAATTCACCAAAAGAAGCAAGAAAACTTGGGATAATACTAATCCCTCAAGCTTTTCTTTTGGTTGAATCATTTAAAGTTGTTGAAGCAGTGGCTCTTTCGATGAATAAAGGCGTAAAAGAAGCTAATAAGAAAATGGAAGAGATAAAACGAAAATACAATTTTTTTGTCGACCCAGAAAAAAGAATTTTAGAGCTTTCAGAAGGAGAGAAGCAAAAACTAGAAATAATAAAAGCAATTTGTACACAAAAAAATGAAGTAATAATATTTGATGAACCAACTTCTCTTTTTACACAAGAAGAAACACAACAATTGGTTAAATTAATAAAAAAGCTAAAGGAAGAAGGAAAAAGTATTGTTTTTATTACCCATAAACTTGATGAAGTTTTTGAAGTTGCTGATAGAGTAAGTGTTATGAGAAATGGAGAAATCGTTGCTACAAAAAGAGTTAAAGAAACAAACAAAGATCAACTCGCAAAACTAATAGTAGGTGGGGAAGGAAAATTTTTTGAATTTTTACCAAGAGAGACAAAAGAAGGAAAAAAAGTGTTAGAAATAGAAGGTTTAAAGGTTAAAACCAATAAAAACTTTGAATTAAATAATATAAATTTTTTTGTTAAGGAGTATGAGATTTTTGGTGTTTTTGGAATGGCTGGAAATGGTCAAGATGAGCTTGCTGAAACAATAATAGGATTAAGAAAACCATTAGAAGGAAGAATTCTGTTTGAAAAGGAAGATTTAAAAAACGCTACAGTAGAAGAAAGGCTTAAGAAAGGGATAGTGTATATACCAGATGAAAGACTCAAAAGTATATTTCCAAATTTTTCTATTTCTGAGAATTTAATAATAAAGCACGTTATTGTTAATGATAAGGAGGTATGCAATAATGGTTTATTAAAAATAAGAGAAATAAACTCTTTTACTGAAGAATTAAAAAAAGATTTTAACATTTTTGCACCAAATATAAAAACAAGGGCAAGAGAATTATCTGGTGGAAACATTCAAAAACTTATACTGGCTCAAAATCTATCTTTAAAACCAAAATTGATAGTTGCTTGTAATCCAACTCATGGTCTTGATATTGGTGCAACGAAAGATATTAGAAATATATTAATAAATGAGAGAAATAAAGGAAGTGCGATTCTTTTAATATCACAAGATATTGATGAAGTATTTGAAATGAGTGATAGAGTAGCAATAATAAATACTGGAAGGATTGTAAAGATTGATAAACCACAAGAATTTACAAAAGAAGAAATAGGTAAACTTATAACTACCAAAATAAAAATGAAAGAATTTTAAAACTTATTTTTGAAATCTTTTTATGAGAAAGCTTATAAAAGATGAAGTTTGGATAGTTAGATCAGCACTTACACCACCGAATTTTGCAATCTTGAATTATCTTTCTTCGAGACCTTTTGCCTCTGCCACCGAAATTTATAAAGAGTTAACAAAACAATTTACGAGGAAAACAATACTAATTTCTTTATCTACTCTTTCCCATCTTAAGATTATCGAACCACATCCAATTCCTTCAACATCTGGTTATAGAATTGGTTATCAAATTTCCGAATTGGGAAGAGAGCTAGTTAAAGTTGCAAAAGACTTTAATAAAAAACTTGGAAAGAAAGCTATTGAGAAAGGATAGTTGTTAAAAATTAAAGCTCTTTTAAGACTATTTCTGTTTTTTTGGAAATAATAAAGTTTGAAATTTTTTCATCTATTTGACTCAATTGTTTAATGTTTGAAGCTCTAACCTTTATTATCGCATCCCATTCTCCTAGAGGTACCAATATTTCTTCTACTCCTTCTATTTGTTTAAGTTGTTTTAATTCGTTTTTTTCTTTTAGTTTTACATAAAATAGAACAAAGTAATTTTTTCCCAACATACTATAGTCGATTTTTACATTAAAACCTTTTATCACTCCCAACCTTTTAAGCTCATTTACTCTTCTATAAATCGTAGATGGGGAAGTGTTTAAAATTTTCGCGACTTCTGAAAAATTTGGAGTAAGGTTTTGTCCAAGAATGGAAAGAAGTTGAAGGTCAAGTGAATCTATTTTCTTTTTCATTCTAAAACCATTCTAAGTATTTTAATTATTTTCCAAAATTAGTATATATTTTTTGCTTCTTCCTTTTATTTTTATTTTTTATTCTTATTTATTTTTTACTCCTACTTTTCTTAAAGTTTTTAAATATTAATTTTTAAATAATTTTATGAATGTTGGAATAATACCAGATGGAAATAGAAGATGGGCAAAGAAAAAAGGAATTCCAATTTTTTATGGTCACGAAAGAGGAATTAAAAAGATTGGTATGGTAATAAAATGGGCAAAAGAGTTTGGGGTAAGAGAATTAACTCTTTGGGGTTTTTCAACTGAAAATTTTAATAGACCTAAAGAAGAAGTAAATTACCTTTTTTCATTATTTGAAAAATATTTAAAAGATGAAAAATTTATTGAAAAATTTGTAAAAGAGAATGTAAGGGTTAGATTCTTTGGGGAGCTTGAAAGATTTCCAAAAGTTATAGTTGAAGGGATTAAAAAAGTGGAGGAAAGAACAAAAAATTTAAATGGCCTGATCGTAAACATTCTACTTGGTTATGGTGGGCAATCGGAGATTGCTTTTGCAATCGAAAAAGCGAGTAGAGAAAGAAAAGAAATTAAAAAAAGTGAAGCAAGAAACTATCTTTTAACTTCTGAAATAGGAGATTTAGATTTGGTAATAAGAACTTCTGGTGAGCAAAGGCTTTCTGGTTTTCTTCCATGGCAATCTGCATATGCTGAATTTTATTTTGTTAAGCATTATTGGCCAGATTTTACAAAAAGAGATTTTAGAATGGCTATAGAAAGCTATAAAAAAAGAGAAAGAAGATTTGGTAAATAAAAATACTTTAAACTTTAACTTAACTTAAAAACTTTATAAAAAAGAAGAAAACTAAATATAAATGTGGAAGTGAATTTAATAGGGTTTGGTGCAATTGGTGGAGTTTTTGCTAAAGAGCTTTCAGAAAAAGGGATAAAAATAAATGCGTATGAAGAAGACTTAAAGATAGGTTATCCAGTTCATTGTTCGGGGCTTATATCAAATTCAACATTAAAAGAGATAGGAATTAGGGGTATAATTATTAAAAAATTCAATAAAGCTTATTTTCATTCTCATTTTCAAGATTTTTCGATTTTTTCAAAAAAAGGAATGGTTTTAATAGATAGAGCTAAGCTAGAAGAAAAACTTGCAAAATCTGCTGAAAAAAATGATGTACAAATATTTTTAGGAAAGAGGATGGACTCAGAAGAGATTAAAAAGCTTAATGGTATAGTTGTTGGAAGTGATGGCATAAATTCAGAAACCGCGAAAGCTTTTGGTCTTCCACAGATTAAAAAGTTTGTTATAACTTATAAAAAATTTTTTTACATCAGAAAAAGGATTGATGGAGTGCACTTATTCTTTGATGTTTCAGATTTTTTTGGGTGGGTAATTCCCCATTCCAACTTTGCAGAAATTGGCGTTGCTTCTTTTTCAAACCCAAAACAAAGTTTTCAAAAACTTTTAAACAAAAAGTTCATCAAAAATATTATAAAAAAAGAGAAAATAAATAAACTCCATAAAAATTCTTCATTAATTCCTATGGAAGTAAGGAAAAAAACTTATTCAAAAAGATGCATTTTAATAGGTGATGCAGCTGGTCATATAAAATTCATAAGCGGTGGTGGTCTTGCTTTTGGAGTTAGAATTGCAAAAATAGGTGCAAATGCAGTATACAACAACTTGAAGTATGGAAAGCCACTTTCTTTTTATGAAAAAGAATGGAAAAAGAAATATATGCTTGACTTCCAAATCCATTCATTCATAAGAAAAATTTTAAGCTCAAGGTTTAAAGAAATTGCAATTTCTTTTGCAAGAATGTTTTCTTTTGCTTTTAAGGAATTGGACCCAGATGCTCCTTGGAGAATGGGCCCGTAGCTCAATGGATAGAGCGCCTGGCTTCGGACCAGGAGGTTGGGGGTTCAAATCCTCCCGGGCCCGAGAATTTTAAACAATATTTTTAAAAATAAACGATTAAAAATAAAAGAGTGGAAGGATGAAAAATGGAGATTATATAAAGATAGATTTAATAGCGACAAGAAAATCTGATGGAAAAATAATAGATACGACTATAGAAAAAGTTGCAAAAGAAGCAGGAATCTTTAGCAAAGAGTATTCTTTCAAACCAATGCTAATAATCCTTGGAAGAAAAGAAGTTATTCAAGGACTTGAGGAAAAACTTCTAGAAATGAAGTTAGGGGAGGAAAGGGAGTTTGATATTCCTCCTCAAAAAGCATTTGGAGAAAGGGATAAGAATTTAATAGTTACTTTTCCAGAAAGTGAGTTTAAAAAACAAAACGTAAAGCCAGAAGAAGGGAAAGTAATAGAAGTTGATGGAAAGAGAGGAGTAATAAAAAGTATAAATTCAGGTAGAGTTGTTGTTGATTTTAATCATCCCCTTGCTGGAGAAACAATACATTATAAAATTAAAATAGTTGAAGTTTTACAAACAGATGAAGAAAAAATTAAAGCTCTTCTAGAAAGGTATTCCATCAATGGAGATGTAAAAATAAAAGAAAAAGAAATAATTATAGAGGTTCCAAAAGAGGCTGATAAAGGTTTAAACTTTATACAAGCTAAAGTATATTTAATATATGACATTTTTTCACTTTTTAATGTAGATACAATAAAATTTGTAGAAGAGTATGCAAAACCCTCTTTACAACATTGAAATAAACGAAAAGTATAAAAAATTTTTTGAGGAGTTAAAGAAGGATTATGAAAATCTTTTAAAAGAAGGAATAAAAGAAGGAAGGGATTATTTTTTAAACTTTGATTTTTTTTCGAGTTTTGGTTTTTTTGTTGAGCCACTTCAAGCTTTCCCAACGCTTGATTCCTATTATCAATATTTTTACATAAACAACGTTAAACAGCCTACAAATTGGGCAAAAGGAATAACTGGACTTTTCTTTTCAAAAAATTTTATTGCTTTCATTTTTTCCAGAATAATCTCAAGCGAGGGAGAGTATCTTTTTTCAAATTTTTATGCTATTAAGCTTAAACCACAAATAGAAATAAGAGAGGAGATTATAAAAATAAGCTTTAATTCAAAAATAAAGGTTACAAACGTTTTAAAAAAAGAGGAGGAGGAAAAAAGTTTAAAATTTTCATTTGTAGACTCTACCTTTGACAAAAGCTATTTAAGCTTAAGAGAAGCAAAAAACGATTCCTTACTTAGAAAAATTGGTAAGTATAATACAAAATCATTTTTACTAAATTTAGAGATGGATTACACCCCAACAAAACCTTTTTTCCAGCCATACTGGTTTATCAATAACTATAAAATTTTTGGTTTTGCATCTAGGTTGGAATTTCAAAAAAACTTTAAAGAATTTCTTAAACAAAAATTGGAAGAATACAAAAATTAACAAACTAGAAGTAAGGAAAAATAAAAACAGCAGAAGGTATTTATCCTTTTATATGAACAGCATATTTTCCAGGTACTTTTGCTTTTAAAAGTTTCCCTATTTCAGATTTCTCGGGTGAAATTATTATTACATAACCACTCCATTTTTCAGTAAGCTCCTTACTACCACAAACAGGGCATTCGTTCCCCTGAGCTATTATATAAAAACATTTTTTACACGCTTTCTCCACTCAACCACTCCTCCTTTCCAAGCCCTATAGGACGCATCGTTAGAGCAATCTTTGAATCAGCAACAGTATTCTTTAAAGCGACTGTCGAGATCTTTGCAAAAACAACATCGCCTTTTTTAAGTGTTTTTTTACTTTCTTTTGCTATAAATACTGGAACTTTTTTATCAAAAGAAATGAAATCGTTTAATATTTGTGAAACATGTACTAAACCTTCAAAAGGACCAAACCTTACAAAGGCTCCAAACTCAACAAGGTCTGATACATCACCAACAACAACTTCACCAACTTTTGGGATATAGCAAAGAGCATCAAAGGTTACTTCATGGTAAGTAGAAGGAGTTCCAGAAAAAACTTTTCCATCGCTTATATCTCTTACATTCAATATCGCAAGTATCAATCCAAGGTCTTTATCTATCCTTCTTTCATACTTCTCTCTTAGTTGTTTCTTTGCAACTTCTTCCAAAGGTTTTCCAAAATCTTTCGGCATAACTTCTATTGAATCCTTTATTGTGTAAAGGTAATACATCTACTCACCAATAAAACCATTTGATTTAACAGTTAAAATTTCTAAACCTAGCTTTTTAATTCTTTTTTTCATTTCCTTATCATTTGTGCAAACTCTTATTTTCTTCTTTTTTGCGATTTCTTCTATTGCTAAATCAGTATTTCTTTTTGTTCTTATAATTTTTATCTTTTTTTCCTTTTTCTTTTTTTTAATAACCCAAAGAGCATACTTTGCAGCAACTCCAAATCTACTCCCTTTTTTTGAGATTTTTTTAAGCTCTTCAATAACAGAAGAAGTAATAATAGGAAAAAATCCAAGCTCTTCTAAGTTTGAAAATATATCTCTTTTTAATGTAAAAGAATAGATTATTGAGCTTGTATCTACGATTATAAACTTTTGCATTTTATTATTTTGAAAAACTCTTTAAAATAGTAATATTTTTATTTTTACATTTTAAAAGTTTAAAAATGAACAAAAAAATGATAATTTCAATAGTAGTAGGCATGATTTTTTTAGGAGCTTCTTTAATTGGTTTATTTCAATTTCTTTCTTTACCAGCTTCATCAAACAAAAATCAAACACCATTTATTTTTTCAAATGCTACAGCATTAGCAAACCTATATTTTTCAGGGAATTTTATAATCTATAATACAAATAACCAAACGTTAAACACCGTTGAAGAGCTTCAAAAAAATTCAACTATAATTTATTTTAATATCGTTAATTCACAAATTATAGGAAAAATTAAACCAGCAAACATCGAAGTTTTAAAAAAATTTAATGCTTCTGTAGAAGCAACAATAAATTTTTCTGAACCGATAGAATTTTTCTGGTATAACACAAATTTTTATATAGACCCAAAAAATTTTCAACCAATAACCACCTACATTCCAATAAATTTCATAAACTTTTCTTCAAACCCACCAAAAGCAAAAATGTCAATACTAGCCAGTTTTTCAAGAAATTTAAGTGTTGTTTCCTATACAATCTCTTTATACGGTTCACCAATCTAGAGCTTCTTTTTCTTATTTCTAAAGCTTGAGTGTGAAAAAATTGAAAAATTGAAAGAATGTAGAAAAATTTATAAGTATAATTTAAGAAAAAAGATATTAGGAAGAGAAATGCATAATATCTTCAAAAGTACAATCGGTATACTTGGAGGTATGGGGCCTGAAACAACTGTCGATTTCTTTAGTAGAATTATAAAGATTTGTGAAAAAGACTACTCCTGTAAAAAGGATGAAGATTTTCCTAAAATTGTTATAGTAAGTGTTCCAATTCCTCCTGTAGTTGAAAAAATTGAAAAAGAAAAAGAGCTTTTAAGCATTTCAAAAGAAGGTATAAAAAATCTTGTGGCTGCGAATGTAGATTTTATCGCTATACCATGTAATACAATCCACCTTTATTTTGAAAAGTTAAAGAAATTTTCAAAAGTTCCTTTATTAAACATTGTTGAGGAAGTATCAAAAAAAGCAAGAGAGGAAGGGTTTAGAAAAGTTGGTATAATGGCTACAAAAACAACAATAAAGAGTGGACTTTATGCTTCTTACCTGAAGAAATTTGGAATACAAACAATTGTTCCAAACGAAGATGAAATCGATGAAATTGCAAAAATAATCCATAATGTAGAGAAAGGAGATATTCTCGATAAGGATAAAAACAAGCTAAAAGAAATTGCTTCTAAATTGGAGGAGAGAGGTGCTGAAGCAGTAATACTAGGTTGTACTGAATTACCGATCGTTTTAAAACAAGAAGAATGTAAAACAAAACTCTTAGATTCTACCCAAATACTCGCTGAAGCAACGGTTAAAAAGGCTCTTCAATACCCTCCTGTTTTAGCTTTTTCCATTTATAAAAAAAGAAAAAATAAATAAATTAAAAAGAGTGCTCCTTTACTATCGTTGGAAGGTTATTCTTTTTATCCCTTTCTAAGAGTATTAATTTTGATGTAGCTGCTTCTTTTAAGATTTCATCATGGGTAATTATAAAAACTTGTTCTACCATCTTAGAAACTTTTTCTCTAAATACTTTACTCATCAATTCTACACTATTCCTATCCATATTATGCGTTGGTTCATCAAGTATTATCCAACTAAGTTTTGGTACAAGCACAAGAGAGATCGCCATTCTCATGGTTAAAGCAGCAAGGCTTCTTTCACCACCACTTACTAAATTAAAACTTACCCAATCTCCATCTAAATTCTTTAGCAGTAATTCATAATCATCCTCACTTGCTTCAATTTTTATTTCAGAGAAGTCACCATATGGGTAAAGCTCTTCCCAAATTTCTTGCATTTTTTGATTTATACTTTCTATAAGAAATTTCCTTAGACCTTCTTGAGTCTTAAGTAAGGAACTTTCAAACTTAGACAACTCTTCGATTGTTTTATTCCTTATTTCAACTTCGGCTTTTTTTCTTTTTATTCTTAATAGTTGTTCTTCTGCTATTTTTTCTTCATTCTTTAGCTCTTTTATTAAGTTTGAAATACCATTTTTTCTTTCTTCTTTTTTCGCTTTCTCAGAACTCTTTATTTTAAGTTTTTCATTTAAAATTTCAACATCTTCTTTTTTTACTTTTATTTTTTCGATTTCGGATTCTTTCTCCTTTAATTTTATTTCAATTTCATTCTTTTCTTTTATCAAATTTTCTATATCCTCTATTTTTCTGAGAGTATTCTCCAAAGAATTCTTTTCTTTATTTATTTCTTCAAATTCTTTTTCTCTTTCTTTTATTTCCTCCTCTATTTTTGTGACCTTTTCCTTTTCAACTTTGAGTAGTTCTTCAATCTTTGAAGGTTCTTCAAAATAAAGAGTTTTTATTTTATTCCTTCTTAATTCAAGTTCTTCTTTAAGCCTTTTAAACCTTTCAAGTTCTTCTTCAACACTCTTCAATTCTTTTTCTTTTGAAAAGATTTTTTCATTAGCTTCTTCTCTTTCTTTTTCTTTCTTTTCAAGAAGTTCCTTTCTTTTACTACTACTTAAAGGAGTTTCACAAATTGGGCATTTTGTGATTTCTTTTTTTAATTCTTGTAATGCGATCTCTACATCTTTTAAAAAACCAGTAATCGAAGAAATCTCACTTTTTATCTCCCTACTCCTCTCTTCAATTTTTTTATATTCTTCCTCAACATTCTTTTCTTCAAGTTCTTTTATTTTATTTTTGTTTTCTTCCATTTCTCTCTTTTTTTCTTCTGCTTGTCTAAGTTTTTCTTCGTATTCTCCGATTTTTTTATTTATACTTAAAAATTCCTTATTTTTTATTTCGATTTCATTTTTCTTTTCTTTTTCACTTTTCTCTACTTTTTCCAATTCTTTTAAAACCTTTTCTTTTTCAATCTTTGGCATTTTTTCTATTTGTGTTTGTATCGAAGAAAGTTGCCCCTTTAATACTGAGCATTCTTTCTCCAATTCTTGCTTTTTTTGTAATAAATTTGATTTTTCTATTTTTTCCCTTTCAAGTTCTTTTATCTCGATTTCATTTTTTTTCAAATCCTCTAGAAGAAGAGCATGTTCTTTTTCTAAATTTTCTATTTTTGTTTTTATTTCTTTTAATTCAGTTTCTAGCCCTTCTTCGTTTAAGCTTTTTAGTTCTTCTATTTGTTTTTCCTTTTCGTCTTTGAGCCTATTTATAATACTAACTATATTCCCTCTAGCCGATTCAAATTTATCTAAGCCTAATAATTCATCCATCGCACTTTTTCTTTGTGAAGGAGAAAGGTTTAAAAAATATTCTAAACCATTTTGTTCAGAGTAGATCGCTCTTGAAAAAAGTTCATAATTAATACCAAGAATTTTTTCTATTTCTTCAGTAACTTTATTTGTTTGTGTTTGTAGTAGTGATTTATTGTAAAAAAGATAAGAGGAGGTAGAATTATTATCGATTTCTCTTCTAACTACATATCTTTTTCCATCTTCTATAAATTCAAGCTCAACGAGTGCTTTTTTATCCTCTCCAAAATTTGAGATAAGTTGAGAAAGTTTGATTTTCTTGGACTGAAGCAAAGGGAAAGTACCAAAAAGAGCAAAACTTATAGCATCCATTATGGAACTTTTTCCAGAGCCTATTATCCCATGAATTACGTTTATTCCATTTCCAAAATTTATTTTAGTTTCCTTATGAGACCTCCAATTTTTAAGGTAAACGGATAATATCATCTTTCCACATAATACTATTATTATAACATTTATAATTTTTATATAAACCAAATAAACCAAACTAAATTTAAAGTTTAAAAAGGCTTATTGAAAAATTATTGTATGTATTTTGTAGAAATAAGACCTGATATTAAAAAAATATCATTTTTTTATTTAATTGCTTTTAGTATAATAACTGCCATATTAACAATTTTTATAATTCCGTTTTCTTCTTTCTTTTTTGGAAAGGTAAATCAAAATCTTTCTTTATTTCTTTTTTCAGTTTTAACACTACTCGTTTTAATTTTTTTCTTTAACAAATTAATAGAGGCATCTACTCTTACAGTTTCTATAAATGAAGAATTTGTAGAAAAAAAAGTAGGCCTATTTTTTAAAAAAATTAAAAAAATACCACTTCAAAAAATAGAGGCATATTTGATAAAAACGGGATTTACAGATGCACTTTTAGGACTTGAAACAATTCAAATAACATCCGCGAACCCATCAGAAAGAGAGGATATTACAATAGGAAATGTCGATAAAGAAAAAGTACTAGAATTTGTAACGATTTTAGAAAGCCTAATTAAAAAGAAGTAAAAGTTTAGAATAAGTTATATTTCCCTTCTAAAATTCCTTTACTTATATCTTCTATTCTTTCTAACCATTCTTCTGCAATCCTTTTAGCTTTTTCACTTTTGCTTATCTCCTCTTTTGGCAAAGAAATTATAACACTTTGTGGTTTATCTATCCTTTTCCCTATTTGTGAGGCAATAAAAACGTTGGCTTCCTCTACTCCAATCTCTTCTACAATATTTTTTGCAATCTCGTTTGCTAAAACATTGTAAATTTTTCCAACATGGGTCCTAGGATTCTTCCCAGCAGTAGCTTCCATATTCATTACCCTAAAAGGAGTAATCAACCCATTTGCTCTATTTCCTCTACCTACTTCACCATCATCACCACTTTCGCAACTTAATCCACTTTTTGTGATATATACTATTCCCTTATTTTCATCGTCCCCAACATTCAGAAAAACATTTACTTTCTTTTCGGTTATTGTTGAAGCAAATTCTTTAATGTCTTTTTTTATTTCCCCTTTTATCGTAATATACTCTCTAATGTCTTTTATAAGAGGAGCGATAAATGCAATGGCAACAGTTAAATTTATACTTTCCTTTTTTCTTACGGCGAGCACTTTTATGTCTTCACCACACATAGGCATTTTTTCCTTGTATTTTTTGGAGTTTAGATAACGTTCAGTTTCAAGTACTAGTTTTTCTGTTTCTGTAAGTGGGTAAAAGCCAGTTCCAACACTCGTATCGTTAGCAAGTGGTATATTGGTTGAGAAAATACTTACCAAATCCTGGGAACCAGGTAAAAGTCTAGGGTCTGTAATTACTTCATTTTCTACATCCAGAAACCTTGTATTTTCTCTTAAATATTTTTCTGTAGAATTAAGCGCTATTGAAAAAATTGGAATTTCTTCATTACCTATTTCTTGTGTTGCTCTACCAGCGATTATAATATAGATCGGTTTTGTTATTTCACCATAACCAAAACGGACTTTAGATGAACCACCTATTATTACTCCTTTATCAACGTTATGATGAAGTATTTTTCCAGTTCTTTTTATGTACTCTTTTGAAAGATTTTTGCTTATTTCTTCAACTATCCCATCTATTAAAGTGTCAGGATGGCCTTTCCCTTTTCTTTCTACTATTTCAAATTGTCTGTTTTTTGCTAATGTTTCAATTTTTTCTATGTTTATATTTTCCATGGATAAGTTTCTCATTGTTTTTTTAATTTTTTTCCTTTCGGTTTTAAAATACAAGATTTAGTTAAATATCAATATCAGATATAAAATAAAATTAAATAAAATTGTCAAGTATTAAAAATTCAAATTTAAAATTTATTTATGCTTATTGAGAAGGACGGTATAAAAATAAGTTTTGGAAGAGCAGTCGGTCATATACTTGAGGATTTAATTGGTTCTGCAAAACAAAGAGTATATGTCATATCCCCCTGGCTTTCACCAAAGTACGCAAACTTATTACTCCAAAAAAAAGAAAAGGGTTGTGACGTTTTTTTAATTACAACAAACGATTTTTCAAATAAGCAACACGCTTCTTCTCTTCAGCTTCTTTTGGATAAAACCAAGGAAGAGCCAAAGTTTAGAAAATATTGGAAATTTTCAGCGATTTTAGCATTTCTTTTTTTGTTTTTTAGCATTTTCTCGATTTTATTCCTTTTTTTAAGTTTAAGTTTTTTTATTTTTAGTTTTTATTTATTCCTCCAGAAGGAGAAGGTTACTTTTTCATTTAAAATTCCAATGATTGTTTATGATAAGGATAATGATTTTACCCACAGCAAATTGTATATTTTAGATAATGTAGCAATTTTAAGTTCAGCAAATTTTACAGAAAGTGGTCTGTGGAGGAATATCGAAGAGATTGTCATTTTTTCGGACGAAAAAATTGTTAATGAGATCGTTGGGATTTTTGAAAGAACAAAAGAAAATGAATTAATAAAACATATCCCCCCTGATGAAATTGGGGAGAAAGTAGAGGAATAATTTTGCCGTGGGCCGGATTTGAACCAGCGACCCTCCGGTCTTCAGCCGGATGCTCTCCCAGGCTGAGCTACCACGGCTCAAAATTTTTCTTCAGGATTGAATCCGGTATTCTTGATTTCTTTAAGTATATCAATAATTGAATTAGCATGTCTAACAATATCCCCCTCAGTTATTACACCAACGACTTCACCAGAAGCGTTTACTACGGGAAGTTTCCTTATTCCATAATCCGCCATTAATCTTGCAGCATCTGTAACTTTTGATTCTTCTTTAATTACTTTTACTGGTTGTGTCATTATATTTTTAGCTTTTAATAATAGAGTAAATTTTTTTGAGAGATATCTTCTAACAATATCCCTTTCAGTAATAATACCAATAGGTTTCTTATTTTTTACAACAATGACAGAACCAACATTATGTTTTATCATTTTTTTAATAACCTCCCCGACAGAACTCTTTTCCTCACAAGTTATCGGAGGACTACTCATGATATCTTTTACTAGTAATTCTACTGTCATATTATATATTCTCAAACTAATTTAAAAATATTAATAGTAAAAATTTAGGTTATAGAAAGCCTACTATTTTGCTTCTTTTTCCTTTTTTGTATTTTTACTTAAATCAAGTGAAAGAAAACTAATTTGAAAAGCTTCAATCCCTACTATTATTTCATATATTCCAGCACCTAAATCGAAGGGTTGTTTAGTTACAGTGAAAGAATAAATAAAAATTGTTCCAGTAACCATTGCTAAAGTACCAATACAGAAACCGAAAGTGGCTGTTTTATTTTGTAGTAAATTACTTTTTATACTCCTAAAGTTTTTTATAAAGTTATTTTTAACTTTTTCTACCTTTTCATTTCCTTCTCTTAATTTTTCTTTTAATTTATTAAGGATTTCATTTTTTGAATCTAATCTTATTTCTCTTCTGATATCTACGATGTTTGATCCTTCTTTTCTTTGATTGATGGCAACAGTTTCCATATAAAATTATTCAATTTTTTGTTTAAGTTTTTACCCCTTCTTTCTTTTTTCTAAAAAAATTAAGCGGGTTTTTAACACCACAATTTTGGGTACAAA
Organism: Candidatus Micrarchaeales archaeon; assembly: GCA_049700355.1. Taxonomy (GTDB): domain Archaea; phylum Micrarchaeota; class Micrarchaeia; order Micrarchaeales; family JBNAVG01; genus JBNAVG01. Next base: position 17,980 of record JBNAVG010000005.1, read on the forward strand.
TACCATAAGTTGCTAAAGTTGAACAACTCGGGACCATATAATTCTTTTTGTAAAGATATTCTACTTGATAATTGGTTATTTTTTCATTATAATCCGGTGCCATTTTGAACATTTCTTTAACTTCCTCTTTGTTTATACCTAACCTGCAAAGGTATACTACAAGAATCCACCTTTCTTGGTGGGAGAGATTTTCACTCCTTTTTAATCTTTCAATAAGCCTTTGCATGCATGGTGCAATTTCTTTATTTTTTATTCTAATTTCCTTTGGTTTTTGTTCGATTTTTATTTTTTTACTTGCTTCAATTATTTCGTTTGGTATTAATTCTTTTCTTATAGGTAACCCAGAAAAAACCCTATTCCTTATGCTCTCTTCCAAAAACCTTATAAACTTATTTCTACTTAAATAAATTTTTCCAATTTTTAAACTTTGATTTATAAGTTTGTACTCTGGGCTTTTTGGCATATTCATTAAATAAGTCGGTAACAAAATTATCCATTTGTTTATCTCTATTTTTACATCTATTCCCAAATCTTTTGAAACTTCAAGGATTATTGAATCTTCTTCTTTTGAGAGAAAAGAAATAAAATTTTTTGCTTCATTTATTGCAAACCTTGAAATAATATAATTGCTTTGTGTCGCACTTACTAAACTTCTTCCAATTGCATATGTTACAATACCTTCTTCGCCGCTATACAAAAAAATTTCTTGTGAAATGTCTTTATTTACCCTTTTTAAGCTTTCTTCAATTAGTTGAGGAGTGATCTTTATACCTTTCTCTTCTATATAACGTTTACTCTCTTCTAAAAAAGGGTATTTACCTAATAACTCAACTTGCATATTATTCTTCAATAATGGGCGCCAAATAATAAACGAAATTTGCTTTTCCGATTATATACTCTATTCTAATAGGAGTATCTTTCCCAAAAATTAATTTTATATTCTCTTCATCAGGACAAGCTTTAATAATATTGGTTAAAAACTCTAAAGAAAAGGTTGCTCTTGGCTTGGTTTCTTGACTGGTTACTCTTATTTCTTTTATTGCATTTTCTTCTGGAGTTTCTTTTATCTCTCCATTTTCACTTTTTGCAAATACAAAAAATTTATTTTCATCCACTTCAAAAGTTACCTGTGATGAAACTATCGAAGCATCCTTTAACATTTCCTTTAAATCATAACTACTTACTAAAACTTCTACATCCCTGCCATACGTTGGATCTTTCTCAACTTTATTTGTTGTTTCTATTAAACTCAGTTTTACCCATCCTCTTTTCCCGAAATTCATAGTTAATAAGTTTCCTTCTTTTTTTATTTCCAATCTTTCCCCATTCCTTAATCTAGCAGTTATTTTCTCCAGATCTTCAAAGCTTACCCCTATTTCTTCGATTTCTTCTTCAGTTTCTTTTACTTCATATTCTGAGAAAGCATCTTTTGGGAGAAAGAATGAAACCATACTTATCCCAGAGGAATCTACGGCTTTCAGCTGCATTCCTTCTTTAGAAACAACAAAAGTACCTTCATCAATTATATTTGCTATTGCACTAACACAACTCTTCCAAAAACCTGCGTCTTCTAATACTATCCTCATGGTCCCCCTTTATTTATTTTTGATTTTTCTTTTAAAAATATATGCTTTTCCTCGCCACATTCACATTTTATTACTATATAACCTTTATGAGTAAGTCTAATACTCGCGTTAAACCCAGGAATCAAAATATTTTTACATTTTTTACATATCGCTATTTTAATTTCTTTTGGTAATCTTATTTTATAATGTTTAGCTATGGCAAATATTCTCATCACATACTTTTTTGAAAGCTCTTTATTTTCTTTAGCGATGGCTTTTGCTTCTTTAAAAAGGATTTTTATCCTTTCAAATGCGATACTTTTTGTTTTTTTCATACGTTATTTTTAATATTTAAGTATAAATTAGCTTTTTATTATATTTTTTTGAATAAATCTTATGAAGGAAGAATTTTTAAACTATTTTCATGATCAACAAAATGAAATAATTGCAGTTTTTGATGTTCATTCTTCTATAAAATTTTTAGATAATTTTATAAAATTTTTTGAGTATTCAAAAAATAAAATTTTTATGTTTGGAGGAGATATTTTTGATGAGAGTAAAGAAAACAAAAAATTTGAGGAAAAGTTTTTTTCATTTTTAAAAGATCTAAAAAATTACAATCAAATTTTTGCAATTCCTGGAAACCACGATAATAAAAAAATTGAAAAAAGTTTAAATGAAATTGGTATAAACATAGATAAAAAGAGGGTTAAAGTAGTAGGAAGCGAATTTAATGTTGTTGGTATGGGAGGTTCTCTAAAAACACCTTTCTCAACTCCTAATGAAAGGAGCGAAGAAGAATTCAATTCGATTCTTGATTTAGTGGATGAAAAAACAATAATCCTTTCGCATTCTCCACCATTTGGAATTTTTGATGAGATAGAAGGGGAGAATGCAGGAAGCAAAGTACTATTAAGGATTATAAATGAAAAAAAACCAGCACTCTTTCTCTGTGGGCATATTCATTTTTGGCTAGGAATCAAAAAAATTAATTCAACGACAATTGTAAAAGTTCCAGCTGCAGAAAATGGGTATATAGCAAGAATACCAACTATAAATAAAGTAAAAGAGGAAAAGGATTTTATAAAAAAAATTGATGAAATAGATAATCTATTTTACTCTACTATTCCAGAATTAAAAGACTTAAATATCCTTACTTCACCAAAAGAAACTGTAAAATTCCAAAAAGTTTATCATGAAAAAGGGAAGATAATAAATCCCTAAAGCTAAAAAAAGGAAATGCTCAAATAAAGCTAGAAAGCTAAAGAAAGAAGAAAACCTATAACTCAAAGAGAAGAGGTATTAAGGCTCCAAAAAAAGAGCATACAATGTTTGTTGTATGTTTATTCCCAAAGCCATTTTCTTCTAAAACACCAAAAACACTATCGAAGATGTTTCCGATTACTCCTGAAATAAGAATTAATAAAATCTTACTTTCCAATCCAAAAAGATAAGAAGTTAGAGATATTATAAAAGAACCAACAATACCAGCAAAACTTCCGAGAAGGGTTATTCCCCCACTTTCACCCTTTTTAATTTTTTTAAATCCAAAAATTTTTCTTGGTGAACCATCCAATACTCCAATTTCGCTAGAGAATTTATCACCCGTTATTGCAGCAATCGCCCCAAGGTATGAAAGAATTAGGACTTTATTATTCGTTAAAAAATAAAAGAAAAGAACAACCACAGGAATAAGACCATTTGCAAAAACATTTTCTATGCTTCTCTTTTTTTCAAAAATTTTAAGTTTCTTTTTTTCTTCTTTTCCTATGTTCGTTACAATCCAAGAAAAAAATAGAAAAAGAAGCATGGGAAATAAAAAAAGCACCCATAAGGATTTACCGAATAAAAAAATCAGAACAAGAATAATGAAAGCTCCAGCTATTCCTTTTTCATCCAAAGTGAAGAGTTGCAATTTTTCACTATATTTTTCTTTCGATTAAAAAGTTTGATAATTCCTTAAGCTTCTCCTTTGTATTTCCTTCTGGAATATAAGGACTTGCTTTTGCCCATCCTTCTTCTACTAACTTGCGAGCGACATCTTTAGCATATTCTATTGAATTATATTTTTTCATTAAGGATATTGCTTCATTTATCAAATTTTGGTCAGTAGTATGCATAGAAAGTATTTCAAGAAGCCTCTTTTTGTCTTCTTGAGAAGCTACTTGAAGAGTATGAATAACCATCAAAGAGCGTTTCCCCTCAGTTATATCCTTTCCAATCCCTCCTTTTTTCTGTGTAAATTCTTCACCAGTCAGTTCTAAAATATCATCTTGTATTTGGAAAGCGATGCCAATTTTTTCAGCATATTCACCTATAGCTTGTATTGCTTCTTCACTTGCATTTCCAAGGGCGGCACCCATTTTTGCAGCCATTCTAGCAAGAGTTCCAGTTTTCCAAGCGCACATTTGGAAATATTCTTTTTCTGTTATTTCATTTGCTCTTCCAATTCCATTGTGCCAAACAATATCCGTTGCTTGCCCCAGTGAAAGCTTTGTCATTTCTTCCAAGTAAATTTCAAGAAGTTTAAATTTCATTCTTTTTCCAATTTTTCTATTTTTTATGATACAAGCTTGCACTGGTGCAAAATATGCAAGTTCACTTGCGTTTAAAGCAATATCTGTCCCAAAAATTTTATGTATTGCTGGTTTACCCCTCCTCATTTCGCTTCCATCCTCTATATCATCAGAGATTAAGCTTGAATTATGAATAACCTCTATTACTGGAAATAGGGTTTTATAAATTTCTTTTTTTACACCAAAAGCTTCGGCAACTAATGCTAAAAGAACAGGCCTCCATCTTTTTCCACCCCTATCTAGTAATTCATACAATGGTTTTGAAAAACCTTCCTCGTATTCTATCAACGGAAATGAATATGTAACACCATTAGTTAAATTAATGATAGTTTTTTCATTTGCTTTTCTTGGTAGCCATTTTTCAATTTCCTTATCTATCTCTTCCTTCATAGATGAGATTTCTTCCATCATTTTCCCACTAAATTTTTCTACAATCTTATAAATATAAATTTTTCCAATACTTCTTTAATTCAAGAATTTCAAAATTTTGATGTCTCAAGAAAGCTTCTGCGAGTTGATTACCAAGCTTACCATTTAGAACTATAGGTATGTTTAAATTTACTGCAATCCTTCTTAGATTGTAATCGATTTGTTTGATATAATTATCTGTTATTAGGATATCTATTTTATTATTTATAAGTTTCTTTATGGCCTCTTCTTTTTTTATAATGTTTGTATTTCTTATAGGTGCTTCTTCTATGGAGTAGACATCGATATTTTTTGATAGTTTTCTACTGCATTTCTCCAAATCTTCTATGTTTGTTAACCCATAGACCAATGCACTTTTCTTTGGCATCTTATTTGGAGAGGCTCCAAGCCAACTTTTTAGGAGAGCTTCATATAAATCATTTCCCAATGCTGCACTTTCTCCAGTACTTTTCATTTCAGGTCCAAGAAAAGGATAAGAATCTCTTAGTCTACCCCAACTAAATTGGGGTGTTTTTACTGCAAACGCCTTATGTATTGGCTCAAAAAATTCTTCTTTAAAATCAAATTTTTCAAAAATTCCCTTCAAACCAAATTTTATTATATCGTAACCAACAGATTTTGAACAAAATGGCATTGACCTACTTGCTCTCAAATTAAGTTCTATAACATAAGGTTGTGAGTTTTTTGAGATAAACTGTATATTAAAAGGTCCTTTTATCGAGAGTTCATTCGCAACATTTACCGCTATTTCTTTCATTTTTCTATAAACATTTCTATTTCCATAATAAGGGGTAACTATTGTCGCATCGCCACTATGAACTCCAGCTTCTTCTATATGCTTCATACTTATCCCAAAAACTTTTTTTGAATCACTTGCACAGTCCATTTCCATTTCTTCTGCCCCTTCTATAAACTTTGATACAACAACAGGATACTTTTTTGAGATTTTTGCTACTGTTTTTAGGTATCTCCATAACTCGTTAAAGTTTCTAGCGATTTTCATCGCCGAGCCACTGAGGACATAACTTGGTCTTAAAAGAAGAGGAAACCCGTAATCGTTTGCAAACCTCTTAATTTCTTCTTTACTTACTGCACTTATCCATAAAGGTTGTTTAATGTTTAAGTCCTCTAAAAACTTACTAAATTTATTTCTATCTTCAGCGATGTCTACATTCCTTCCACTTGTCCCAAGAATTTTTATCTTTTTCTCTTCTAATTTTTTTGCCAAATTATTTCCAATCTGTCCACCTGCAAACGTTACAACATAACTGTAACCCTCTTTCTTGTATAGCTTTTCTATTGTTTCATCGGTTATTTCATCAAAATAAAGTTTTTCTACTCGATACCAATCTGTTGAAACAGTCTCAGGGTTATAATTGAGTATAGCAACTTCATCAAAATATTTTTTTAACCCATCAGCAAGTGTTGTAGTACACCAGTCAAACTCTACACTAACGCCTATTCTAAATACTCCGGCCCCAACAACTAAAACCTTTCTTTTATTTTTTTCAATTTTTATATCATCTTCAGCTCCGTTATAAGTAGTATAAAGATAATTTGTTGAGGCAGGCCATTCCCCAGCAAGAGTATCGATTTGTTTTATCTTTGGTGTAAAAGTAAAAGAAGTATTAAGTTGTTCATCACTAAACCCTAATTTTTTAAGATAAAAAATTTTTTTATTTTCTTTTTTTCTCGACCTTTTAAAAGATTCGTATACTTTTACCAATCTTTCTATCTTTTTTAAAAAAAATTTATCGATTCCAGTAATTTTATGAACCTTTTCAATACTTATCCCTTCTTTAAACGCTTTGGCAGCATAAAGAAACCAATAAGGTCTTCTTTTGGACAATGCTTTTTCAATCTCTTTTTTCGTTAATTTTGAATTATAAATTTTTCCACCAACCAACCCAGGTTCATCTATATCAAGCATTCTTACTGCTTTCTGAAAAGCTTCTTCAAAGCTTCTCCCTATTCCCATTACTTCTCCGATACTTTTCATTTCGGTACTTATTTCTTTCTTTACTCCTTCAAATTTTTCAAAATCCCATCTGGGAATCTTTATTGTTATATAATCTAAGCTAGGTTCAAAAAAAGCAGTAGTTGCATTCGATACGGAATTCTTTATTTCATAAAGTCTATAACCTAAAGCAAGCTTTGCGGCTATGTATGCAAGGGGGTAACCAGTTGCTTTACTTGCAAGAGCACTTGAACGTGACATTCTTGGATTTGTTTCAATTACATAAAATTTATATTTTTTTGGATGTATTGCAAATTGGACATTGCATTCCCCTACCAGATTTATGGCCCTTGCAACTTTTATTGCGATACTTCTCATTTTTTGATATTCATAATTATCTAAGGTTTGTGCGGGTGTAACTACAACAGAGTCGCCAGTATGAACACCCATAGGGTCTAGGTTTTCTATACATGCTGGAACAGCACAATTATCATAAGAGTCTCTAACTACTTCAAATTCTACTTCTTTCCAATTTTTGAGATACTCCTCAATAAGCACTTCTCCTTTACTTTGAGCGAAAGTTCTTTTCCATTCTTTTTTAAGTTCTTTTTCGTTTTTTACTACAACAGAACCTCTACCACCAAGGTTAAAACTTGCCCTTAAAATAACAGGGTAGCCTACTTCTTTAGCTGCTCTAATCGCTTCTTTTTTATTCTTTACTGCCATGCTTTTTGGTATTGGGATCGAATTTCTTTTCATAGTCTCTCTAAAGGCTTTTCTACTTAAAGCCTTCTTAATTCCTTCTATACTTGTCCCAAGAATTTTTGTATTATACTTTTCTAGAATTCCTCTTTCGAAAAGTTCAACTCCAACATCTAAAGCAGTTTCACCACCGAAACCAATCATTATACCAAATGGTCTTTCTTTTTCTATAATTTTTGCAGCGATTTCCCAAGTAACTGGAAGGAGATACACCTTATCAGCAATGTTATAACTTGTTTGAACAGTTGCTACATTTGAGTTTACCAAAATTGTCTCAATCCCTTCTTCTTTTAAAGCGATTAATGCTTGGCTACCACTATAATCAAATTCTGCTGCTTCCCCAATCTTTATAGGTCCTGAACCAATGACTAATACTTTCTTTACCATTTTTCTACCATTTTTCCAAAAATTTTAAATATAAAACTTGAATCATTAGGTCCTGGCCTTGCTTCAGGATGAAACTGGGTAGTAATAAAGTTCATTTCTTTCGATGCTAATCCTTCTACTACATTGTCATCAGGGCTTAAAAACCAGATTTTTATTCCTTTTAACCTTTTGACATCTTCAATTCCACATGCGTACCCATGGTTATGAGTTGTTATATAACCTTTTTTTGTTGTTAAATCAATAACTACTTTGTTAATAGCTCTATGCCCATATTTCATTTTTTTAACATCGCCACCAACAGCTAAAAAGATAAGCTGATGTCCCAAACATATTCCAAGCATTGGGATTTTATACTCTAAAAGCTCTTTTGTTGTTTTTATAACGTTGTGCAAGATATTTGGGTTTCCTGGACCATTACTTAGTACTATACCAGAAGGATTAAAACTTAAGATTTTATCTGTTTTTGAATTCCAAGGCAACCTAACTATAGAAAAACCAAGTTGGTTTAATGCTTGGAGGATACCGTGTTTTACTCCGAAGTCGATTAAAGCTATCGTTTTATTTTTTTTACCTTTATACAAAATTGGTTTTTTTGTTGAAACAATTTTTACAAAATTTATCCTTGAATAATCTTTAATAAATTTTTTAAACTCCTGCTTTTTTAATTTTTTGCTAGAAATGAGCCCCATCATGACTCCTTTTTCCCTTAGTTTTTTTGTAAGCATTCTTGTATCTATTCCTTGTAGCCCAGGGATTTTTTCTTCTTTAAGCCATTCTTCTAAGCTTTTTGAGCTATTCCATTTTTCTCCATCTGTAAGCTCACTAACAACTAAGCCTTCAACCATTAAATGCTCTGATTCAAAATTTCTTATTATCCCATTTTTTACTACCAATCTTGGTACTCCATAATTTCCAACTAATGGGTGAGTAATTACTAAAATTTGCCCCTTATATGAAGGGTCTGAAAGACTCTCTGGGTAACCATTCATGGATGTGGTAAAAACAACTTCTCCTGCTTTTGTAGAGTTATAACCAAAATTTACCCCCTTGTATATACTCCCGTCCTCAAGATAGAGATAAGCTTCCATAATACAACCATAAAAAGGGGGCAAAACCCTTTAATATAATGAAAAAAGAGTTTATAAAAATTTTGATTTTTTAATACGAAATACGAAATGCAAATTACAAAACTAATTCAGTGATTCCTCTAAAATAGAAAAGTTTAAATATACGTTTATCAAAAAGAATAGAGTGAAACTATGGAAGGCGACGACGAAGATCTAGACGACAACGAAGAAGAAGAGAATTGGGAAGAGGAGGACTATGAAGAAGAAGGCGAAGAAGAGGAATAAATAAAATTTCTTTTTTATTTTCTTTTTTCTTTCAAATTTAATAGGATTGTTGGATTAGAGTAGAGTATATGAGACAATTTTTTTTCATTACTTTCATTGCTTTCTCTTAAGATACTTTGATATAATTCATTGAAAGCTTTTACATCACTTTCTTTTTCTTCATTTCCAACATTTTTAACATTTTTCTTTACTTCGTCCATAACTTTATCAAACTCTACCCGTTCTACTCCGAAGCTAATATTCATACCTTGTTTTTTAAATTCGTTATAGAGATTTACACGATTTATTTTTAAAGAATCAATAGAATCATTATACTCTTTACAAACCTTCTTAAGAACTTCGATAGCCTCTTTTTCTTCCATCCCAGCGGCCTTAGCCTCTGTTAAAAAACCTCTAAAAAATCCTTCTAAAGTATTTGCTTTTTCTATATTCTTTTGGTAGGTATTTAATATCTCTGATAATTCTTTTCTCTTTTCTGGTTTGGTAATTTCTTCTTTTATTAATTCTTTTTCAATCCCCTCTATATCCGATCCATGCTTATCTAAAATACTTCTTACTGTATCTTTATCATTTTTTTTAATTAACTCTTTTTCCTCTAGTTGGGCAATTGTATAATTTTTGATTCTGTCTATTATCTCTCTGGTAGGAGCATTAGCAGCTTTTACAAAATTAATAGATACCTTTTTTGAATCTCCAGTCTTTTTAAAGTCATCAAATGCTTTTTTTGCAAGTTGTTCACCGCTCTCATATTTTTCTATCTTTCTACTTCCCATTTTTTTACTTTCTTCAACTACATTATCAACAAATTCCTTTGCTTGCTTTTTATTTAAAAAAACAGCCTTAATCTCTCTAAGATGTCTTATACCTACCGCAGCAGTTGTAGGCACAGGACTTATTTCCCTTTTTATCGTAAGTTTACCTTTTTCTTTTCCGATTTCTATTTTTGCCTTTAGCTTATTACCTATTGTTCCTCCACCTTTTTTTGTAGCTAAACCATACCTCCAACTTGTTGCTTTTCCATACGGGTTA
>JBNAVG010000006.1:0-4390 GCA_049700355.1 Candidatus Micrarchaeales archaeon
CTTTTTCTTCTTCTTTCATTTTCTCCATGATAATATTTCAAAAAAAATTTAAAAACTTTTACTTTCTCCTAACAACTAACAATTATAACAATCTTTTTTAGATAAATGCTTAAACAAAAGTTAAGAATTAAAAATTTTTCTTTTTAAATTGAATTGTGAGAGAATGGAGAAGAGCTTAAGTGAGCTTTTTAATATAAAGGGAAACGTAGCAATAGTAACAGGGGCTTCAAGTGGCTTAGGTGTTTTATTCGCTGAAACTTTAGCTGAGGCTGGAGCGAATTTGGCTATATGCGCTAGAAGAATAGAAAGAGTAGAAGAAATTGCTAAAAAATTGGAAAAAGATTACAAGGTTAAAGCTTTTCCTATGAAGGTTGATGTGAACAACGAAGAGGAGGTTAAAAAGTTTGTTGAAGAGACTTATAAAAAATTTGGAAGAATAGATATATTAGTGAATAACGCTGGAATAGCGAGCATTGTGCCTTCATTAAACGTACCAAAGGAAGATTTTTCAAGAGTAATAGATACAAACCTTATCTCACTCTTTATAGTTGCTAGAGAAGTTGCTAAGTACATGCAAAAGAGAAAATATGGAAAGATAATAAACATAGCTAGTATCTATGGACAAGTTGGAGATGTGTTTCCGGTTTCTTCTTACTATGCATCAAAAGGAGGGGTAATAAATTTAACAAGAGCTCTTGCTGTTGAATGGGCTGAGCATAACATTTATGTAAATGCTATAGCTCCTGGTTTCTTTCCTAGCGAGATGACAAAGGATGTATTCGAGAACGAAGAGTACATGAAGCACATAATAACTAAAACACCACTTAGGAGACCTGGAAGGCTAGAGGATTTAAAAGGTGTTCTACTGCTTCTAGCTTCTCATGCTAGTGATTACATTACTGGTCAAACAATATTCGTTGATGGTGGATGGACTATTTGGTAGTTTTTACTGATGGGGCTTCAAGAGGAAACCCTGGAAAAGCAGCATGTGGCTTCTACATAAAAGGAGTTACAAAACTTCCAAAGGTTTATTACCTTGGAGAAAGAACAAACAACTTTGCTGAATACTTAGCGATAATAAAAGCTTTAGAATTTCTAAAGAGTGAAAGAGTTAAGAATGCGAGAGTAAGGGTAATTAGCGATAGCAAGCTGGTTATAAACCAGATTAAAGGAAATTTTAAAATAAAGAATAAGAATCTAATTCCTTTAGCAAAAAGAATAAAGGAAATTTTAAAAGAACTAAAAGAAAATGGGGTTGAGGTTTATTTTGAGAATAAAAGTAGAAAAACAAAAGGAATTGCTTATGTTGATAAAGCTTTAAACCTATTTCTTGATACAAAATAGAGAATAGGGGAAAATAAAATAAGAAATAAAATAAAAAAATAAAATATGGCTACTAAAAAAGTTTGTTTAATTTCTGATATAAATAGAGTTTGGTTTAAAACTAGTAGTATATATTTTGATAGGATTGAAAAAAAGATTGGTATAAGAGAAGAGGATAGAAAAAAAGCTTTAAGAATTCTTCAAAGTTTAAAGGATAGAGCAAGAAAAGGTAAGATTTCCCATTTTTTGCTTGGAATGTTACCTTATAAAAAACTTGGTTACGAGGATTTTGTTTTCCTTAGAGCTAAGTTTATGGATTTGGATATTGCAGAAGCAAAGAAAATTTACAAGTTAAATAAAAACTCTTTGAAAGTTCTAAAAGAGTTACATAAAAAAGTCCTACTGATAGGAATTAGTGATAGTGTTTTAAATGGTGATAGGTTAAAGAAAATTTTGGAGAAAATAGGAATCTTAAAATTTTTTGATTACGTTTTTACTTCTCATGATTTGGGTTTGGAAAAACCAAAAGCTCTTGCCTATTTTAAATTTTTGAAAAAGAACTATGAAGTTTATTTTTTAGGTCATGAAAATGATGAAATAGTAGGAGCCAAAAAGTATGGTTTCAAAACTATAGGCTTAAAAAATAAACATGCAGATATTTTTATCTCTAGATTAGAAGAGCTATTGAAAGTTTTTTAATAATAAGCCCTAAAATTTTTGAATTTTAAAAAGCAGGAAAACTAAAACGGCAATCTTATTTTACTACTTTTTTAACTTCGATTATTTCAGCAGGTAAATTAAAAATAAAAAGTACAGAATGAGTATGAATTGCTGTTCCTTTAGGTGCAATACTTCTGATAGTGTATTATATTGTATTGTTTGTAAACTCTCCATAACTAAACTCGTGTGGGCTTCCTTGTCGAGGATGGGATAATCTTTAAATTATATTCACAATCTTTTGAAGATGTGAGCTGGAGTAGTAATCTCATGTTTCTAGCCTCTTAATCAAAAAATATAAATTTTAACTTTTAAAAAACAAAAAAAGAAAACAAAAAAAAGAGATTTACTACTACTGAACTATTTCAGCAGTAGCAAACCTTTGTTTTACATCCGTTATCCTCACTTTCAGACTTTGGCCTTGCTTTGCGCCTTTTACAAAGACGACAAAGCCTTGTACCTTTGCTATACCATCTCCTTTTGAAGCTATAGCTTCTATAGTTACTGTCAGCTCATCGCCAACCTTAACTGGTTTTGCGAAGCCATAGCCCTTTCCTTTTCCGAAAGCCATCTTTCCACTTTCGCTAGAAAGAGTCTAGCGTATAATCCTTTAGTTTTTTGTATTTTTAAACATTTGTCTTTCTTTGTTTTTTAGGTTATTGCGTTGTGTGTGATGTTGTATTGGTGTAGTATTAAAAAATTAAAAATTAAAAACTTTCATTTCCAGGTCCTGGTTTGGCGATAAGAGTAATCGGTGAAGTTACAAAAGAAAAGTTGGAAATTTGCAGAAAAGCAAACAAGATTGTTGAAGAGGAGCTTAGAAAGAATAAAATCTACGATAAATTTTGGCAGGCTTTTGCAATCCTTTGCAACGATAAAGCAACCGGAATAAAGGGTGATGAAAGAAGCTATGGTTATATAGTTATTATAAGAATAGTTGAGTCAGAAGAAGCAACGACGACAAACTATGCGAGGGTTTCTTTTGATGTTTTAGATAGAATCTCAAAAAGGATAACTAATAAAATAAAAAACGTAACTTGGGTAACCTATGCAATAAGCGATAAACCCCCAGCAACTATAGAAGCCCAAAAAAACAAACCTTTAAAAAATTTACTTTAAAAATTAAAATATGAAGCAAAAATATTGCGTTCCAGGAACCCTTTGTTTTATGTATCCTTTGGAAAAAAGAAAAGTAATAAAGAAAACGCTTATGAAAGGAGGGGGTTTAATAGCTATAGGCTTAATCTTAGCTTTGATTATAGTTAGTATAAAGCTTAAGCTTTTTCCTTCAGAAATAGTAAACTTATTCTCGGGCCTTGTGTATTATCTTTTGCTCGCAGATATTCTTGTATTCTCTCTTTTGATAATTCCTTTTATTTCTGAGATTCTTTATTTTTCAAACTACTTTTATGATATAAAAGAAAATGGATTATTGGTTAGGAAAGGAGTTATTACAAAGCATGAAGCTCTTGTTCCATTCGATAAGATACAGGATATTTTTGTTGACCAAGATTTGCTGGATAAGATATTTGGCTTATACGATTTGCATATAGCAACTGCTGGTTTTGGTACTCAAGATATTCACATAGATGGGATAAACGCTACAAACGCAGAAGCATTAAAAGAAATATTCTTGAGCAAGACTGGGAAGAAAAAGTGAAAACATGGATTTTATTTTTGAAATTCTAATAATAATTAGTTGTATTCTTATTGCTATTGCCCAAACTCTTTTCAAAAAGGGTTTAGAAAAAAAGGAGTTTAATTTCAAAAAACCAATCTCTATTCTTTTTATTCTTTTCTCACCAAAAATCTTTGCTGGCCTTTTTCTTTACTTTCTTGCTTTTTTAGTATACATGTTTTCTTTGAGCAATATTAAGCTAAGCATTGCTTATCCCCTTCTTTCTTTTTCATTCATTTTTGTAACTTTGTTTGCGGTTATATTCCTTAAAGAAAAAATCTCTATTAAAAGGGCCTTGGGAATTGCTTTTATATTTATCGGAGTGGCTTTGGTGAATCTATGAAAGATTCTAGTCTAAAACTTCTAATGATTTTTTCTGTTTTTATGGCCTCTTTGGCTCAAGTTTTATTAAAAATAGGAAGTAATTGTTTTATTTGCTATCAAAACATTATTTATATTTTAACTGGAATTTTGATCTATGGCTTTTCCACGATTATTCATTTGTTTGTTTTATCAAAAAAAGAGCTTAGTTGGACATATTCATTTGTAGGTTTAAGTTATATTTTTGTTAATCTATTTTCTCTGTTCATCAATGAAGAATTTTCAATTTTTAAATTTGTAGGAAGTACATTAATAGCGATTGGCGTTGCTTTTGTTGCTTCAACTTAAAAT
>JBNAVG010000006.1:4490-27953 GCA_049700355.1 Candidatus Micrarchaeales archaeon
TCATCGCTTCTTTATTTAAAGATTCGTTGGTACATAACCAAATAAAAACACCAAAATCACTGAGCTGCAATAATTTTTTAATATTTTCATCACCAATTGTAGGATTTGTAGCAAGAGTATATATTACATTATTTTCTTTCTTTTCTTGGGAAGTTCTTAACAGATCATCAAAAACATTTTTTACATCTTCACGTAAAGCCAAGCTCACTTTTACTTCTTCGGATTCGTCCCTTATCAAATCTTTTAAATCATTAATTTTTACTGATGGGTTTGAGGAAAGGTTGCTCCTAACCCCCTCATCTTTGTCATTTTTAAGTATTTCAACTACTTTTGGTGTAATATCCTTGCGTAAAGCTATTACCTTTCTTATCCTTACATCTTCATCTTTTGCAAGTTTTTCCATAACTTCTTTGTTTAAACTTGGGTTTACGCTCAATTTTGCTCTAACAAGAACGTCTTCCTCTGCAAATTTCTCCTGTAACTCTTTTGGAAGGTTTTTATGTGAAGCCAATAGAATTTTAAGAAGTAAGATTGGGTCTTCCTCTAGTTTTTTCAAATACTCTTCTGTGGAGATTTCAAAACCAGGAATAATTTCTATTTCTTCTCCTACACCTAAACCCTCCTCTTCATAGTTTTCTTCTTCCATCTATGAATTTTTTTATTCCTACTTATAAATTTTTTCACTAATTTTTTAGGAGAAATGAAAAAAAGAAAAAATTTGCTTTTTGAGTGCTCTTAGAACATTTATTTAGTATTTTGGATATTGAGAAACATCTTCAATAATGTCTATGTAGCTTATGAACATCCTTCTGCAACAATACCTTTTAACTCCAAGTTCGTTTAAAACATCCTCTGGGTCTTCGTGGTTCTGTTTAACTCTTCTTTCAAACTCTTCCCATTTATCTCCAATTACAGCCCCACAGGTAAAACATCTTACAGGGAACATCATATTCTCACCTATAACTTTTTTGAAACCTTGCTCTTGCCTTTGGTCCTTTAAACTTCTTAGTTTCAACTTTTCTATAATCCCTTACAAGCATATAGCGGTCATGTTTCAAAAACTCTCTTTCCAAACCTTTTCTAAAACCTACCAATGCTCTTGCAATTGCCATTCTACATGCTTCAGCTTGAGCGATAGGTCCGGAGCCTTCAACTTTAACTTCTATATCTAATCCTTTTGCCAATTCTTGTGCATTTTTTGAAACTCTTAATGGCTCAAGTATTATATCCCTAAGGTATTCTGGAGTAAACGCATCTATAGCTATTTTATTTATTCTAATCCTTCCACTTCCCTCTTTTGCAATTGCTCTCGCAACAGCTTCTTTCCTTTTACCAACACCAAGAGAAATTTTTTTCTTTTTCATAATTTCACATAACCAAGAAGTTTTGAAAGTTCTTCAACCTTTAAGTATTTCTCTTTTAACTCCTCTACTCTTTTTGCATTTGGTTCAATTTTACTATATTCTTTTAAGTTTACTCCTTTTACGTTTTCACCTATAAATACTCTTAACCTTTTGTACGCTTCTCTTCCAGATTTTCTTTTATAAGGAAGCATTCCTCTTATTATTCTTTTTACGAGCAAATCTGGTCTTCTTGACCAATAAGGAGAGTGCTCAGGGTTTGCTTTATCTTTCCATTCAAGCTTTTGTTTATATTTTGCTACAATGTTTTCTTTCCTTCCACTTATAGCCAATTTTTCAGCGTTTATTATAACTACTTCGTTTCCTTCTAGTAGCAGTTTCGCTACATAAGTAGCCAACCTTCCGAGCACATAGCCATTTCCATCTATTAGATATTTCATAATCTCAGCTTTTGATTCGTATATCTTAATTCATATATTTAGAAAGTTGATTTAAATATATTTTTGGTTTTGCTCCTTTTATTTGTTTTTCTCAAAGAATTTTTCCAATTCTTTTGCTGATAGAGTGTTTAAAATTTCTTCTTTCGTACACCAACCCCTTCTTGCCGTTCCAATTCCAAGTTTTAAGAATAAAAGGTGGCTGAGTCTGTGAGAATCAGTACCAATAGAGAATTTCTTTATACCATAGCTTCTCGCAAGCATTATGTTATCTGCGTTTAAATCCAACCTATCTGGAAAGGAGTTTATTTCCATTATTACATTTTCTTCTTTTGCAACCTCAAAAACTTTTGTAAGGTCTATTTCATAAGGTGGTCTTTGATTTAAAAGCTTTCCAGTTGGATGGGCAAGAATGTTTACCATTTTACTTCTAAGGGCTTTTATTACTCTATTTGTCATCTCTTCTTTGCTCATAGAAAAATTAGAATGAACTGCAGCAATTACAAAATCCATTTCTTTTGCTACTTCTTTTGTAATATCAAGGCTACCATCCTTTAGAATGTCTATTTCGCCAGATTTGAAAATTTTAATCCCTACTTCTTTTTCCACTTGCTCGATTTCTTTAAATTGTTTTTTATATTTACTCGGAGTGAGTCCATGAGCAATTTTTAAATTACTGCTATGGTCACTTATAGTTATATACTCCAAACCAAGTTTTTTTGCGTACTCCGCTATTTCTTTTATAGAGTTACCCCCATCGCTATATTTACTATGCATATGTAAATCTCCTTTAACCTCAGAGTACTCAACTATTTTCGGTAATTTGTGTTTTAAGGAAAGCTCTATTTCTCCTTTTAACTCCCTCATCTCAGGTGGGATGTACTGCATACCAAGCTTATCATAAACTTCTTCTTCACTTTTTCCAGCAACCAATTTATTCTTTTTAAACAAACCATATTCATTAAGCTTATAACCTTTTTTAATTGCTATTTTCCTTATTTCTATGTTGTGTTGTTTATTTCCAGTAAAATAAAGCATCGCAGCCCCAAAGCTTTCTTCTTCAAAAACTCTAAGGTCACAATCTATTCCAATGTTTAAAGCTACACTAGTTTTTGCTGGGCCCTTCGCCTCAACCTCTTTTATTTCTGGAAGGGAAACAAAGTAATCCATAACTTTCATTGGGTCTATACCCTCTTTTATTATTACCAAAATATCTATATCCCCTATTGTTTCCTTCATCCTTCTTATAGAACCAACGATTTCTACTCTTTTTACCAAACCACTTTCTTCAAGTCTTCTTTTGAGTGTTTCTGCTTCTGGAAGTACATAACCTAAAAGTAATCTTTGTGGAGTCTCTTCATAAAGCTCTATGTTCTTTTTAATCTTTTCCTCGCTTTTTTCACCAAAACCTGGTAAATCTCTTAATTTATGTTCTTCGATAGCTTTTTTTAGGTCTTCCAAATTTTTTACGCCCAAAAATTTATAAAGTTTAACAATCGTTTTTGGTCCCAAGCCTTCTATCTTTGAAAAAGAGGAGAAATCAATAGGGTATTTTTGTTTTAGCTCTTCGTAATATTTTATTTTACCGGTTTTTAAGTATTCTTCGATTTTTTGAGCTATACTTTCTCCGACCCCTGGAAGCTCTCTCAGCCTACCTTGTTTATAAACTTCTTCGATATCTTCTGATAGAGTAGCAATCGTAAGAGCAGCTCTTCTATAAGCATTTGGTTTCCATGCAACCCCTTCAGCTTCAAGCATCGCAGCAATCTCTTCAAAAATTCTTGCAATTTCAGAATTTTTCATTATTTCTAATGAAGAATTAAAGAATAAATTTTTTTCTATTTCCAAAAAATTTTTAAATTTATCATACTTTATCATATATGGCAAAAAAGAGAGTAACAATAACACTGGATAAGCGTCTTTTGGATAAAATAGATTTACTGAGTAAAAACCCAAAGTTTGGAAATAATAGGTCTGCTGTAATCGAAAAGTTTTTGAAAGAATACTTATTAAAACCGATAAAAACTGCAGTAATTCTCGCTGGTGGTAAAGGAACTAGATTGAGGCCATTAACTTATGAAATTCCAAAACCTTTAGTCCCAATAAAAGGAAAACCAGTATTGGTGCATATACTTGAAGAATTAAATAGGAATGGAATTAACAATGTTATAATTGCAGCAGGTTATAAAGCTGAAGAAATAATAAAAGCCATAGGCGATGGAGAGAAATATGGAATGGAGATAACGTATTCTGTAGAGGATAAACCTCTTGGAACAGGTGGGGCTTTAAAAAAAGCAAGTGAACTTATAGATGAATTTCCTATACTTGTTATAAACGGTGACAATCTATTCCATATCAATATTGCTTCTTTTTCTGAATTTCATAATTCATTAAGACTTTCTTCACAGATTATTACTACTATTGCACTCACAACAGTAAATGACACGAGTGGTTATGGGGTAGTAGAAGTAGAGGGTGGAAAAATAAAAAATTTTTATGAAAAACCACAAAAAGAAATAAAGAGTAAACTTATAAATACAGGAATATTCATTACAGAAAAAGAATTGATTGATATGATTCCAAAGAATAAGTTTTTCTCTACTGAAAAGCAACTTTTTGAAAAGTTAGCTTTACAAGGAAAACTTGGTGGTTACATTTTTAACGGCCCTTGGTATCCAACAGATACACTAGAAAGATACGAATTAGCTATTAAAAAATGGAAATAATTTTTTAAACCAATTTTGAAATACTTTTATGAAATTAATAATTTTTGGTCCACCCGGAGCTGGAAAAGGAACATACGCTAGTTTGCTAGAAGAAAAGCTTGGAATAAAAAAGATTTCAACAGGAGATTTGCTCAGAAAAGAAGTAAAAGAAGGAACAGAGCTCGGAAAAAAAGCGAAAGAATACATGGAAAAAGGGGAGCTAGTACCAGATGCTCTTGTTTTAGAAGTCTTAAAAAAAGCGCTCAATGAAGTAAAGGAAAATTTTATATTAGATGGATTTCCAAGAACGATTGCTCAGGCTCAAGAGCTTGAAAAAATTACAAGGATAGATGCTCTAATTTTAATAAAAATCCCCGATGAAATAATAATAGAAAAGCTATCTGGAAGAAGAATTTGCTCAAACCCAAACTGTGGAGCTATATACAACGTTGCTAATATAAATAGAAAAGTTGGGAGGATAACTTATGTTTTACCACCCATACTACCTAAAAAAGAAGGAATATGTGATAAATGCGGAAGCCCATTGATTCAAAGAGACGATGATAAACCTGAGGTGATTAAAAACAGGCTTGAAGTTTATAGAAGAGATTCTCAACCTCTTTTGAAGTATTACAAAGAAAAGGTTCCTTTTGTAACAATAATACCAAACAGGGATGCAAAAGAAGTTGTAAATAGGCTTATAAACAAATTGAATAAGCTAGACTATAAGAATAAAGAGGGAAAAGAAAAAGTAAAATTATGAGAAGAGTATTAATACTTGGAGCTGGTGGAAGGGACTTTCATAATTTTAATGTTCTTTTTAGAAACAATCCAAACTATAAAGTAGTTGGTTTTACCGCAGCTCAGATTCCCTTTATAAGCGATAGAATTTATCCAAAAGAATTAGCTGGAGAGCTATATCCAAATGGAATTAAGATTTTTAGCGAAGAAAAGCTTGGTGAGCTCATAAAAAAGCTAAAAGTAGATGAGTGCATTCTTTCTTATAGCGATTTAAGCTACAAAGAAATATTCGAAAAAGCTTGTGTTTGCAATGAAAATGGTGCTGACTTTGTTCTAGTTGCTCCAAAGGCTACAATGCTCAAATCAAAGAAAAAAATCATAGCTGTTTGTGCTTCAAGGACCGGTGCTGGAAAAAGCGAGGTTTCAAGGTACATTACAAAAATTCTTAAAAAAGAGAAAAAGAAATTTGTTGTTGTTAGGCACCCTATGCCTTATGGAAACCTTAAGGAGCAAATAATTCAAAGGTTTGAGAAACTTGAAGATTTGGAAAAGAACAAATGCACGATAGAAGAAAGGGAGGAGTATGAACCGCATATAAAAATTGGTAATGTTGTTTATGCTGGAGTGGATTATGAAAAGATTCTAAGAGAAGCTGAAAAAGAGGCTGAAATAATTCTTTGGGATGGTGGAAACAACGACCTTTCTTTTTTTGAACCAAACCTTTTGATTACTGTTGTTGACCCGCTTAGGAGTGGTAATGAAATATCTTATTACCCTGGAGAACTTGCTGTAAGAATGGCTGATATAGTTGTTGTAAATAAAGTAAACGTAGCTAAAAAGGAAGATATAGAAAGAGTTGTTGAAAACATAAAGAGAATAAATAAAAATAAAGAGAAAAGCAAGATTGTTTTTACAGAATCTATAGTAAGCGTTGATAACCCAGCGTTGATAAAAGGAAAAAAGGTAATAGTTGTAGAAGATGGGCCTAGCGTTACGCATGGTGAAATGGGCTTTGGTGCAGCAAGCGTTGCTGCACAACAATTTGGAGCAAAAGAAATCGTAGACCCAAGACCATTTGCAGTTGGTACAATAAAAGAAGCTTATTCAAAATTCAAGCATTTAAAAAACGTTGTTCCAGCATTAGGATATAGTAAAAAACAAATACTTGAGCTTGAAGCAACGCTGAATAAAGCTGATTGCGACTCTATAGTTTCTTCAACGATAGATTTAAGAAGAATTTTAAACCTAAACAAGCCATTAGCTCAAGTAAGTTTTGAAATAAAAGAAGAAAAGGAACTTTCAAAATATATAAAAGAATTCTTGTAATATAAAACGACTTGTTTAAATTTTAATGTGTAAATTCAAACTTTGTCTTCTAAAAGAAGGTTTTTATTGTTTTTCCTTTTTTTTTAGATTCGTTTTTTGTTTTATAATTGGAAAGACTCATAAGACTCATACAGCAACCAGCAATTGTTGATACCACACCAATAATTCCTATTCCTAGGTTTCCAATTTGCCCACCTATCATACTAGCAACAATTCCGTTAACAATAAAAAGTGCCGATATTCCACGATAAATTAAATCTTGAGTGGATGAGAGTTGTTCTTTGATCTCTTTGACTTCTTGGTTTAGCTCTTCTATTTGCTTTTTATATTCTTTTACTTTATTTATCATCTCCCCTTGCTCTTCTCCCTGTTTCTTTTGTGAAAAATCTTCTCGAATGGATAGTTCACCCTTAATTCCTGTTAGTTCATCATTAACTCTTTGGTTTTCCATGATAATCTTTTGAAAGAATAGAGTTTTAAATCTTTTTTATTAACAGAGAGTATAAATAAAATCTCAGAAAAATAATTTAATTGCTCTCAAAATACATTAAAGAATTTTTACAATAATTAAGTATATAAAAATCTTGATCCCCTCCTTTTTTGTAAAATCTTTGTATTCCTTTAAATTCTTTTTCTATATTTTTTATACGATTTTTTAATTTCATCTACGAGTGGGATTAAAAATGCACTACCAATAAAACAGAGTGCAACTCCCCCTATTGCATTTCCATGCATGAATTGAATTAAACCTTCAACGGTTGCAAAAGCTCCACCTAAAGCTTCTAAGCCATCTATAGCAATTTTAGTAGAGTTAACATAAGATAAAATCTCTCTTAATTCTTTTTCAATCCCATTTAATCTTTCTTCAATCTTATCTAACCTTTTTTCATCACTCTTTATTCTTTTTTCAATCTGATTTATTCTATCCTCGATTTTAATTATTGATTTTTCGCTTTCTCTAATTTCCAATTCAACCCTTTCATCATTTTTTCTGGTATTAATTTCTTTTGATGATTCTGTATTTTCTTTTATTTTTACTCTTTCTTCTCCCATGTTTTATGTTTTATATTAATGATATATATAAATTGTGCAAAAGGTGAGAAACAGCTGAAGCCACCAAATCGTAAAGGGGTCTTCTTTTTTAGCTTGCTGATTGCGACTTTCTTTGCATTTATAGCAATCACTCATCTTGCAAAGAATGTGTTGTATTGTTTCCAGTTCCTTGGTAGATAATTCTTCATTTTATAAATAATTTTTTATTCTTTTTCCTTTTTTTTAGATTCTTCTGTTTTATCTTCTATAGAATATCTAAAATACGTAAATAGACCAACAATCACACCACCATAGCCTGATAATATAAAGTTTCCAGTAGATACACCTGCAGCTATAAAAGCAGTCCCAATTATAATCCCAGTTTCAAAGATGTTTCCTCTAATTTCTTCTATTTCTTCTCTGATCTCTCTGACTTCTTGCTTTAGTCTTCTTATTTGCTCTTTTTCTTCTTCTTGTGTCATTTCTACTTTCTTTTCTCCCTGTATTTGCGTTATTTTCATTTCTTCCTGTGTCTTTGTATCTCGTATTTGTAGGGCTTTATCTTGATTTCCTTTTTCTATTGTTGCCATGAGTAATTTAGAAACGACTTAATATTTAATCTTTTTTATTAACGGGGTTGTAAATATGTAAATAATTATAGATTATATAGATGCTGTACTTTGATTAATTAAGTATTAAGTTAAAATTAAAGATTAACACAGAAGTCTAATTTTAGGAAAACAATTTAAAATTTACTTTTAAAAAAATAAACATGCTTACTATAAGAGTAGCAGGAGCGAATGGGGAAGGAATAGATACTACAGGAGTTCTTCTTGCAAAAATACTTGGTGAAAATGGTTTATATGTTTTTGGAAATAGGGGATACCAATCACTCGTTAGAGGAGGCCACGTTTGGTACCAGGTTGCTTTAGATACAAAAAAGCTCAATACTTTTGGAAGTAGGGTTGATATTCTAGTTGCTTTTAATGAAGAAGCAGTAAATTATCACAAAGGGCTTTTAAAAGAGGATAGTATTTTGGTGTATGACCCAAATGTAGTAAAAGCTGATTTAGTAAAAGAAATAAAATGCAAAAAAATTGAATTGAAAATGAGTGAGCTAGCGAAAGTAACAAAAAACCCAAGCTTGATGAAAAATACAGTTGCTATTGGTTCTGTATTAAAAATTTTAGGAATAGAAATTGAAAGCATCAAAAAAATCCTTAAGAAAATATTTAGCGATAAAGGAGAAGAAGTAATAAACGAAAATATTAAGGCTGCTGAAGAAGGATATAAAGCTGTTGAAAAGGTTTATTCTTTAAAAGGGGGAAAGAGAAAAATAGTTTTAGATGGAAACACTGCAATAGCTCTTGGAGCAGTGGCTGCTGGGCTAGATTTTTTTGCTGCTTATCCTATGACTCCAGCAAGTGGAATACTCCATTTCTTAGCTCAAAATCAAGAAAAGCTAAACGTTTTTGTTAAACAATTTGAAGATGAAATTGCGGTAGCAAATGCAACAATAGGTGCAGCTTATGCTGGTGCAAGGGCTATGTGTGCAACAAGTGGTGGTGGTCTTAGTTTAATGACAGAAGCAACAAGCTTTGCTGGGATGAGTGAAATTGGTGTTGTGTTTGTTGACTCTCAAAGAACAGGACCAAGTACTGGCTTCCCAACAAAAACTGACCAAAGCGATTTAAACTTTATACTTGGTATTGGCCAAGGTGACTGGCCAAGAATAATAATCGCTCCAACGAGTGTTGAGGAATGTTTTTATGCTGCGGCAGAAGCGTTAAACTTAGCACAAAAGTATCAAACACCAGTTTTTATTCTTTTGGACCAGTATTTGAGTGAAAGGTTAGAAGCCGTAGATTCCTTAGACGTAGAAAAAATAAGAATAGAAGAGCCAAGGATTGCAAAAGAAAATAAAGATTTTAAAAGGTATAAAGTAACTGAAGATGGAATATCACCGGTTGCTTTTCCTGGAATGGAAGGTTTTGAGCATACTGCTTCAAGCTATGAGCATGATGAATATGGAAATAGTGTAGCAGATATTTATGCTGGGCTTCCATACGCTATAGAAAACAGAAAAAAACAACACGAAAAAAGAATGAGAAAGCTACAAACGGCTAAGAAAGATGCGAAGCTACCAGAGCTAATAGGAAACGAAAAAGCAGAAATAACTTTCGTTTGCTGGGGCTCAACAAAGGGGGCTGTTGAAGAGGCTGTAGAAAAGCTAAAAGAAAAAGGAATAGAAGCTAATGCTTACGCTTTTGAATACATCTTTCCCTTAAACGAAGAAGTAGGAAAAATTCTAAGGAATAAAAAGCTAATAGATGTAGAAGAAAACATAAGTGCTCAATTTGCGAAGCTTCTTAAAAGGGAATTTGGTATTGATTTTAAAGGATATATTTTGCACTATACTGGTGAGCCGATAACTAGCGAAGAAATAATAAAAGAAAGCTTTAAGTTTATAAGCAAAAAGAAAAGCATAATTGCAAAGTTAAAAGAAGAATTTGGTTTTGTTGAGTAGTGGTAACATGGTTTATGAAAGCAAAGTAAAGCCGGTTTGGTGTCCTGGTTGTGGAAACTTTGGTGTTTTTAGTAGCTTGAAAAGAGCTTTTGAAGAATTGAAAATAGAAAAGCATAAGATTGCTATAATCTCAGATATAGGATGCTCTTCTCAAGAACCCCATCTTTTCTCAACCTATGGCCTAGATTCTTTGCATGGAAGAGTTGTTGCTGTAGCCACTGGAACGAAGCTTGCAAACTCAGAGCTTTTGGTTATAGCGGTAGGTGGAGATGGTGGAATCTACGGAGAAGGATTAAACCATTTGATAAACGCTGCAAGGAGGAACATTGGTGTTAAGGTAATTGCGGTAAACAATGGTCTATTTAGCCTTACAATTGGTCAAGTTGCCCCAACAACTTTGAAAGGGATGAAAACAAAGACAACACCTTATGGAAACCCAGATAACCCAATTACTCCAATTCCTTTAATGCTTAGTAGTTTTGCAACATTCGTTGCAAGGGGATTTGCTGGTGATGTTGAGCATTTAACCTATTTGATAAAAGAAAGTATAAAGCATAAAGGCTTTGCACTCATAGATATTCTTAGCCCTTGTGTAACCTTCAATAAACTCCAGACTTATGAATGGTATAGGCAAAGAGTTTACAAGCTTGAAGAAAAAAAGCATGATAAGCAAAACTTTGAAGAAGCTTTGAAAGAAGCTTTCGTTGATATAAAAACAAACTATGAAAAGATTCCGATTGGGATATTCTACCAAAAAGAAGAGAAAAGTTTTGAAGAGGTGGAGCCAATTTTAAGCAAAGGAGTTTTAATAAAAAGAAAAAGAATAAACAAAGATGAGTTAAAAGAATTTATTGAAAATTTTTAGTTTTTCTTTTTCCTGTATTGTTTTTATTTCTTTATTTGTGCTAATAAAAAAATTTAAAAATTAAAAAATAAACAAACCTTTATGGAAAAAAGTAAAACAATTTTTATAGTTACTGGGCTTCCTTTTGAAAAAAAGACAAAAATTGATGAAGTAGTTAGAGAAACACTAGAGTTAATAAGTAGTATAAGCAATCATAAAGTAGAGGATTTTTCGCCAATAAAAATAAATTTTAAAAATTATGATTCGATAATACACGGGGAATTTATACCTCCAAAAACTATTATTATAAATAAAAATTTTCCAAGTACAGTGTTCCATGAGCTCTACCATTTTGCAAGGTACAAATTAAATAAAGAGGATTTTCTTTCGTTTATAAGGATTAACGAAAATGGATTTTGGTTTGTTAAAAAAATTATAGAAGAAGGAAGCGCAGATTTTTTTAAAACTTTTATGTTAAGTAAAGGCCTTGAAGATAAAAAGAAAAGGAAATACTTTTTTTATAATTTCCTTCAAATTCCTAAAGAGTATTTAAAAAAACAAGGAGTAGATTTAGATAATTTAATAGAAGAAATCTATAATTCATTTAAAAATTTTGAGAATGTAGAAAAATGGAGCGAAGATGTTTATTTTTCGTTAAAAAGAAATATGGTGAAAACCGAAGAACTCTTGGGTCCAAATTGGGTATTTTCTTCTGATGTCTCTGCTATAAACAAATTACTCATTATGTTTATGTATTCTACTTATGATTTTAAAGAAAATGATTTTTTACATGATTTATTTGTTGCTCCTTATGAAGAAATTGTAGAAAAAGTAGCTAAAAAAGTAAAAAATGATAAAAAAGAAAAATTTAAAGAGATAAGAACGCCAAAAATTTCAAAAAAGGAAATAAGAGAATGGTACCAACACGAAGAAAAGGTTACATATCCTACTCCTGTAATTGATGCTTTTAAAAATTTATTAAGATAGATTTTGTTTCTTATTCTTGTTTGTAGGATAAAATTTATATTTTCAAAAAAAGATTAAAATTATGGGATTCACTCAAAAGTTTTATCAAGCACCTTTAGCATTTAGCTTTAAAGATGTAATACTGCTTCCTGGTTTTTCAAAGGTTGAGCCTAACGAAATTGATATCTCAACAAATTTTTCAAAAAACATCCCTATCAAGGTTCCTCTCGTTTCTTCACCAATGGATACCGTAACTGAAGAGAAAATGGCAATAGCTTTAGCTTTGAATGGTGGAATGGGAATAATCCATAGGAATTGCTCAAAAGAAGAAGAGCTTGAAATGGTGAAAAAGGTAAAAGAGGCAGAATTTTCAAAAGAAAAATATAAAAACGCTACAATAGATGAGAATGGAAAGCTTAGGGTTGGTGCTGCTGTTTCTCCTTTTGACCTCGAAAGAGCAAAGCTTTTATCAAAATATGCTGATGCATTGATAATAGATGTAGCCCATTTTTATAATAAGAATGTAATAGAAGCAACTAAAAAAATCTCAAAAGAAATAGATGGAGAAGTAGATTTGATAATAGGCAATCTTGGAACAAAAGAAGGTGTTTTGGACTCTGTTACAAAAATAGATAAAGTTGATGGAGTAAGGGTAGGAATTGGGGGTGGCTCAATATGTATAACAACAAAGGTAACAAAAGCTGGAGCTCCAACGCTTTTTGCTGTTGCCCAAGCTGCTGACGCTTTAAAAGAACAAGGTATAAACATACCAATAATTGCTGATGGTGGAATAAAAGAACCTGGCGATGTTACATTAGCATTGCTCTTTGGTGCTTCTTGTGCGATGCTTGGGTATGTTTTTGCTGGGTGTGATGAGAGCCCTTCTCAAAGAGTGTTTTTAAATGGAAAATATTATAAGCTACATCGTGGTATGGGAAGCGAATCTGCAAGGGAAAAAAGAATAGTAAACGATAGGTATGCATCTTTTTCAAAACAGATTGTTGAAGGAAAAGAAGTTTTAGTTCCTTATAGAGGTAGTATTGATAAAGTTGTAGAAGAGTTTGTCTCTGGTATAAAAGCTTCCTTTGGTTATGCAGGAGCATCAAACATAAAAGAGTTACAAGAAAATGGAAAGATAGCTAGAGTAAGAGATTAGATATTATTTTTAACTTTTAACAAAAGCAGTAGAGAGCTCTTTTGGAGTTAAAATTTTTTCTTCTCCATTTCTCATATCTTTTACTTTTACAACTCCCTTTTCTTCTTCTTCCTTTCCTATTATTATGCAGAAGTCAAAATTTTTCTTGTTTGCATATTCCAAAGCTTTCTTGAGCTTTTTCTCAAAGGCAATATCGCAAACAATGTTTTTTCCTCTTAGAATTTTTGAAACTTGTATTGCATTACTCAAATTAGATTTTTCAACTGGAATTATGTAAACTTTTTTTTCACTTTCTTCACTTTTTTCTTTACTCTTTTGTATTACGGAAGCAATAGCATCAACACCAAAACTCATTCCAGTCGCTGGGTATTCAACGCTTGAGCCAATGTACTTTTGTATTAAATTATCCCATCTTCCTCCGCCAGCTAGAGAAGAAGAAAAGTTTTTTGTATAAACTTCCCAAATTAAGCCAGTATAATAACCAAGACCCCTTGCAAGGAAAGGAGAAAATTTTATTCTCCAATTATCGCTTCCTTGAAAACAATTTACAAAATAAAAGAATTCTTCAAGCTCCTCTATTCCTTTTTTTGCAACCTCATTGTTTAGCTCTTTTTTAAAGAATTCTATTTTTTCCATGTTTGAGGAAATCTTTTCGCTATTTTCCAAGATTGAAAATATTTTTTCTATTTCTTCTTTTTCTATTTTCTGAGAAAGCTCTTTCTTCACTTTTTCTTTTCCAAGCTTATCGAGCTTATCCAATGAGAGAGCAACACTTATAAATTTTTCATCCTCAACTCCAGCTTCTTTGAATATTCCAAAAAGCAACATTCTACTGTTTACTTTTACAAAAACATCTATACCAAGGTTTGAGAAAAAATCGAATATTATCGCCATAAATTCTGCATCCGCACACCTGCTTTTTACTCCTATAGTATCTATATCGCATTGAGTAAATTCTCTAAGCCTTCCAGTTTTCACTGGCCCATCCCTAAAAACTTTTCCAATCTCATAGCGTTTAAAAGGAAGAAGAATATCCTTGTTTTGAGCTATTGCTTTAGCTAACTTAAAAGTAAGCTCGTAGCGAAGCACTAGCTCCCTGTTTCCCTGGTCTTTTAGCTTATAAACCTCTTTCATTATCTCTTCTCCCATTCCATATTTAGCTGAAGCTATTTCATAAAGCTCTAGAATGCTAGTTTCCATGGGTTCAAAAGCATATTTTACAAAAGTTTTTTTAAGCAAATCTATAATTTTCTCTCTCAAAACTTGCTCCTTTGGCAAATAATCTTTAACTCCTTTTAAGCTTTTCATAATACCACTAGGGCGGTAGGTGGGAATCGAACCCACTCCTGAGGCTCCACAGGCCCCCACGCTTCCGTTACGCTACTACCGCCATTATTTATAATATTTACGCTAACAAAATAAAAAAAGATTCCATTTTTAACCTTGAGTATGAAATAAATCCCTTTCAAACATTTTCTCAAAATATTTTTTATTTTATCCATTTATATTCTTTTCTTTGCTATTTTGTTTTTTATTTTTTATCTTTTATTCTTTTTTTATCTTTATCCTTTTAAAAACACAAAAAATTAGTAATAAACTTCAAATGCACTCGCCGGGGATGGGATTTGAACCCATACTGCCCGCAAGGGGCAACCGGTTCTCGAGACCGGCGCATTACCTGATTCTGCCACCCCGGCAGAAATCAAGTTAAAACATCTATATTCTGCTCGTTATAACCCATACTTGTAAGTATTTGTTTTGCTCTTTCTTTATGCTCTCCTTGCAACTCTATCCTATTGTTTTTTGAAGTTCCACCGCATCCAATTTTTTGTTTTAATTCTTTTACAACTTTTTCTAAGCTTTCTTTATTTATCCCTTCTATTATAGTTACTATTTTCCCAAATTTTCTTTTTTCAGTAAAAATCTTTATTTTTTGTTGCTGAGCTTCTTTTTCTAGAATATCACAAATGCAAAGGTCTTTTGGTAAGCCGCACTTTGGACAGATTTCCTGCATTCTTAGGTAACACCCCTTTGATGAAGAATTGTAAGAATCCTAGCAATAGTTCTTTTAGTTTCTCTCAATTTTGAGCCTTTTGAAAGCTTACCTGTAGCTACTCTTTTCCTTTTTTCTATAGCTTCTTCTACTTTAAGCTTTTGAAGGTTTTCCATAAGCTCTTCGTTTTTCATAGCTTTTAGCTCTTTTTTTCTAAATATCATGTCTTTTATTTATTTCTTTATATTTAAATTTTTTTCTCTAAATACTCGAGCAAAAGGAAAATTAAACTACTTAAAAAGAAAGCTGAAAGGAAAGAAGAAAATAGGCTCGAAATAATTAGTAAAGAAGAAATTAAAACTAAAGTAAATAAATCTTTTGGTAAGAAAAGGCTAAAGAAAATCGCTAAATAAATGCTTGGCTCAAAACCAAGTAATAAAATCGAAGATAAAGCAAAGCATGCTTCTTTAGCAAAGCTTTCTATCCTATTTCCATCCCTTAAAGTAAGTAAGCTTGCTACACAAAAAGCAACAAAAAAGCTCAAAAATTCAAAATAATTAAACTTTGGCTGAATCGAATAAAGAAGTTTAACGTCTTTTAAAGGAAAGGTTGAAAGGAGCGCTACAAAAAGTTTTATTTTATTTAACTCAAGGCTTGTGTTAGAAAAATAAACTTCAAAAAAACCTATTATACTTTGGTTCAAAAATGGTTGGAGTTCTGTTTTTGGATAGTTTATTACTCTTTTTAAACCAATAGCATCCCAAGAAATTAAAGTAGAGCCAATAAAATTTGGAGTTAGGTATGTTTTTGTTAGTGTAATGTTTAAAGAATTTACTCTATCTACAAATTCTTGTGGGAGCGGAGAAGAATAAAGGATTGTATAGTTTTTAAATTTTTGTATTTGAGGAAGCAAAGAATCCAATTGAGAATAATTAGAATAGAAGAATATTGGTATGGAATCGTTTGTAAAGCTTAATGCTGATTGTAAAGCTAAAATTTGGTCTTGAAGATAAAAATTGCTAAGTTGGGAAGTATCGAATAAAATTATTACATTTTTTGGTCTATCAACGAATAAATAAAGTGGTTGGTTAAGGTTAATTTTTTGTAAGGAATTGTTTTTTAAAAAAATGAATATTTCAAATTCCTTTGTTTTATTTATCGTTATAGGTCCTACAAAGTTAGCACCGAGAATATCGGAGTTATTCAAAACTTCTTTTCCGTTTTGTATTCCTATGAATTCTCCTTTTTGTAAAATTTGTGAAACATCATTAGGGGAGTAAAGAAGTATGTTTGATTTTCCTATATCTACTACAAGTTTTGGAGTATACCCATAGAGGATGAAAAATCTTTGTTTTATTATGTTTGCGAATGTTTCTAACGCTACTGGGTTCTCCACATGAATAACATTAATCATTACCTTTGACCTTTCAAAGTTTACATAAATTCCGAGCAAAAGAATAAAAAGTATAAAAAGAAGTTTTGATATTTTCATCTTTTCACCACTAAGTATAACCGGTCAATAAGAAAACAAGATAAGCTTCCGACTAAAAATAAAATAAAGAATTCAAAAATTTTAAAACCAAGAAAATAGAATACAATAAAGAAAATAAAACAAATCAAAAATATTGTTAAAGGTTTTTCGTTTTTATAAAAAGCAAAAAGAAAAGAAGAGACCAAAGCTAAAACTCCAAACTCATCAAACCCAATGATAAGGAGTAAAGAAAAAACTATTACAAAACTTACTAATGGTAAAATTGGTAACTTAAGTTTATCCTTCTTAAAAGTATAAAACAAAATGTAGGTTACTAAAGTAATCAAAAAAATTGGAAAAAAGGAAAATTTTTCTGTTGGGAGAAAAATACTTACTTCTCCTACCCCTCCAATGTTTTTTTCTTTCAATAAATTAGTAAACTCAATCAACAAATTACTTTTATTTCCAAATTTTTGAGCTTGGAGAAGAGCTTTCTTATTATTTGTAATCGAATAGTTGTAATAAAGATTGTAAGCAAGGGAAAGGTTTAAGTATTTTGAAACAAAGGTGTCATCGATTTCTTTTAACCCTTTTGAAGAATTTGCATAAGCTACAAAAATTCCCTTTTTTATTATTCTAATTGGCTGAAAAAATGAAAGAAGAAAAAGAGAAAGGAAAAAGAAAACTATCAAAAAAATTCTAATCTTCATAAAATCTTTTTTATTTTGCTACAGCCTTCTTTTTACAAAACTTATATGCAAAACTTCAAGCCCACCAAAAACTGCTACAAAAACTGCTCCTAGTATGAAACCTATTGCAATAAAGTTTGACCATGTAAGAAATCCTTGTCCAACGTATAGGGCTAGTATTCCCAGTATTAAAAGGTATAGAGATGTTAGAATATGTGTTGTGAATCTAAATGGTCTATACTTGTCTCTTAATAAAATCTCTTTCTCTAAATACTCCTTTACCTCAGTTTTTGCCATTTTATCACAATATAATTTTTAAAATAAATTTTAAAAATCTTTCTATTTTTGTCCTTTACTTTTTTATTTTAATTTCATTTGGGCCCGCAGGGAATCGAACCCTGATTCTCCACCTTGTGAGAGTGGCGTCTTAACCATTCGACTACGGGCCCGTTTGAATAGCAATATTAAAATTTTGGATAAGATAATTTTATATATTTGTGTTGAGAAAAATAATTATGGTTTTTTATGATGAGTTTGGTCCAGAAAAAATTATACAGCTTTACGATAAGGTTTTTAAAGTAAAAAGCTACGTGGTTATAGATAATACAGCGCTCGGTCCAGGAAAAGGTGGGATTAGGTATGTAAAGGATGTTACTCTTGAAGAAATTGCAAAACTTGCTAGGGCTATGACTTATAAGAATGCTCTAGCTGAAATTCCCTACGGTGGAGCAAAAGCTGGAATCGCTGCTGAGGTTACTCCTGAAAAACCTTTTATCATAAGAAATTTTGCAAGAATGCTAAGGGGTATTATACCAACCTATTACATCCCAGGCCCGGATATGTACACGAATGAAGCTGATATGGCTATAATAGCTGATGAGCTCGGACCAGAGACAGTAACAAGTAAGCCATTAGAATTTGGTGGTTTGCCGCATGAGCTTGGTTCAACTGGCTATGGAGTTGCTACAGCTACAGAGATTGCTTGTGAACATCTCGGGTTAAATTTAAGCGATACAACGATTGCGATAGAAGGTTTTGGAAATGTTGGGCAATTTACGATGAAATTTTTAGAAGAAAAAGGAGCAAAAATTGTTGGTGTTTCTGATTCAAAAGGTATGATATTTAATAAAGAAGGCTTAGATTTTGAAAAATTAAAAAAAGCAAAAGAAGAAAAGGGAAGTGTTATTTACTATGAAGATGGAGAAAAAATGGAGAATTCAAAACTTTTTGGTCTTGAGGTTGATGTGCTAATTCCAGGAGCAAGACCAAATGCGATAAATGAAAGCAATTTCAAGGATATAAAAGCAAGCATTATAGTAGAAGCTGCAAACATACCAATAGAAGAAGAAATAGAAGAAAGACTTTATGAAAAAGGAGTTTTAATAGTACCAGATATAATCGCAAACGCTGGGGGTGTAATAAGTTCTTATGGAGAACTTCGCCACAAGGACTTAGAAGAAACTTTCAAAATAATTCAAAATAAGATTTCAAAGAATACAAAACTAATATTAGAAAGAAGTAAAAAAGAAAACTTGTCAACTAGAAAAATAGCGAAAAAGATAGCTGAAGAAAGAATTAGAAAAGCTGAGCTATTTAGGAGAGGGGGTGTTCCGTAATGGCTATGAAAAGGTTTTTAACAAGGGCTGAGATGTTTGAATTAAAAATAAGAAAATGTTTGGGTAGAGGTAATGGTTTAACAGAAGAGGAAAAGAATAAAATAAAAAGACAAGCTATATTGATTGCTGCATTTTGTTCTTCGATTTCTTGGGATAATTACAGGGCTCTAAAGGAACATAAACCAATAAAAATTAAATGTGAAAAAAGAATACTCGAAGAAGACTGGAAAAGAATTACTTCTAGCGATGTGGTTGAGGTTGCAAACCTTTCAATACCAGATTCTATAGTTAAAAAATGGATTTTTGAGAATGTAGAAAAAGATGAAATACCCCACTTTTTGGAAGCTTGGGACGAATTTAAAGAAAATTTTGGTAATGGAAAAGCTTACATAATTGAAAGAAGAAGAGGGGAGAAAGCAGAAGCAATATAGACATCTGACGATTTTTTATTCAACAAAAGTTAAATTTAAATACATAGAATGTGAAAAAAAACAATGCAGGATGAGAATGAGTTGGCTTATAAAATCGCTGGTGAAATTGCATTCTCAAAAAACCCTGGAAGCGTAATGAGAAAATGGCGCGAAATTTTTGGAATATCTCAAAAAGAGCTTGCTGAAGCTTTAAACATATCCCCTTCAACAATAAGCGATTATGAAGCAAACAGGAGAAAAAACCCAGGAATAGGAGTAATAAGAAGGTATGTTTCAGTTTTGTTGGAAATAGATAAAAAGAAAGGGAAAAAAACTCTTTTTCAACTCCTAGCGATAAAACCAAAAAAGTTTGATGTTTTAGTAAAAGAATTCCAAAATGGGGTGACAGCGAGTGATTTTGCAAAAGCTATAAAAGCAAAGATAATTGCAAACTATAAACTTTTGGATGAAAGAAAAATTTATGGTTATACGATTATCGATAGTCTAAAAGTAATCTTTACTTTTAACTATGATAGTTTCCTAAAAATTTTTGGCTCAACTCCACAAAGGGCTTTGATATTCACGAATGAAATAAGTGGAAGGTCTGCTCTTGTAGCCGTTAGGCTTGCTCCAGTTAAACCAACAATCATTGTGCTCCATAGGGTAAAAAACGTTGATAAAATAGCTATAAAAATCGCTGAAGTAGAAAGCATTCCACTCCTTACAACTACTCTCTCGATAGATGAAATCCAAAAAAATTTAACATGGTGAAAATATGGCGAGTATAGTTGGTTATGGTTTTTATATACCAAGATTAAGAATAAAAGTTGAAGAAATAGCAAGAGTTTGGGGGGAAGATGCTGAACAAATAAAAAGCTCATTGGGTGTTGAAGAGAAAAGTGTTCCAGATATAGATGAGGATACAGCAACAATGGCAGTTGAAGCAGCAAGAAATGCTATAAACTTCGCTGGTATAGAAGCTGAAAAAATTGGTGCGATTTTTGTTGGTTCAGAATCGCATCCTTATGCAGTAAAACCAACAGCTAGCATAGTTGCTGAAGCAGTTGGGGCTGTTCCAAACTCAACGGCTGTTGATATGGAATTTGCTTGTAAAGCTGGGACAACAGCGATGCAAGCTTGTATGGCAATGGTGGATAGTGGAATGATAGAATATGGGTTAGCAATAGGAAGTGATGTTGCCCAATCAAGACCTGGTGATGCATTGGATTATACCTCTGGTGCTGGTGCATGCGCTTTTATTATAGGGAAAGAAGGAATAGCTGATATAAAAGCAACGGCTTCTTATACCACAGATACTCCAGATTTTTGGAGAAAACAAGGAGCAAGCTTTCCAAGTCATGGTGGTAGGTTTACTGGTGAACCAGCATATTTCAAACATATAATAGGAGCAGCAAAGCTATTATTCCAAAAAACTGGTTTTACATCAAAGGATTTTGATTTTGCTGTTTTTCACCAGCCAAATGCAAAATTTCCACAAAAAGTGGGAAGTATACTTGGGTTTAAGAGTGAGCAAATAGAGGAAAGCTTACTTGTAAAGAAAATAGGGAATACCTATTCTGCAAGCTCGATGCTTGGATTGGCATCAATACTAGAAATTGCTCAACCAAAACAAAGGATATTGCTTACAAGCTTTGGCTCTGGAGCTGGGAGCGATTCTTTTGTAATAGAAGTAAACGAAAGGATAAAGGATAAGAAAAGGGGAATGCTAAAAGAAATGCTAAATAATAAAGAGTATGTTGATTATGCTATTTACTTAAAAAACAAAAGGGTTTTGAAAAGTGAATAATATGAGAAGGGTAGCTATTGTTGGAGCTGGTATGAGTAAGTTTGGTGAGCTTTGGGAAAAAAGCTTTAGAGAAATAATTGCTGAAGCCGGGCTAATGGCTCTTGAAGATGCAAACATGGAAAGTAAAGAAATACAAGCTTTGTATGGAGCTACTATGGCAAGCGGTAAGCTAATAGGACAGGAGCATATAGCTCCATTGATAGCCGACCAAATGGGCTTTAAAAACATTCCAGCAACTAGAATAGAAAATGCTTGTGCAAGTGGAGGTAGTGCGTTGAGAGAAGGTTACCTTGCAGTAGCTAGTGGTGCTTTTGATATAGTAGCTGTTGGTGGAGTTGAAAAGATGACTGATGTTAGTACTGCTTCCGCAACAACAGCTCTTGGTGGTGCTGGAGACCAAGAATGGGAGCTTTTCCAGGGTGCAACATTCCCTGGACTCTATGCCTTAATGGCAAGAAGGCATATGTATGAATTTGGTACTACTGAAGAGCAGCTTGCTATGGTTGCTGTTAAGAATCATGAAAACGCTTATAAGAATAAATTTGCTCAATTCCATAGTTTAATTACTGTTGAGGATGTTTTAAAATCAAAGCTTGTAGCTGATCCTCTTAAGCTTTTAGATTGTTCACCCATAACTGATGGAGCAGCTGTTGTAATACTTGCACCTTTAGAGATAGCAAAAAAATACAACGATGCACCTGTTGAAATAGTTGCAAGCGCACAAGCGAGCGATAGAGTGGCTCTACACGATAGAGAAAGCTTAACATCTTTAAAAGCAACTCAGATTGCTGCAAGAGAAGCTTATAGACAAGCAAAGCTTCAACCAAAGGATATAGAAGTTGCTGAAGTTCATGATTGCTTTACGATCGCTGAAATACTAGCTATAGAAGACCTTGGTTTCTTTAAGAAGGGTGAAGGAGGAAAAGCGACACAAGAAGGTCAAACAAAGATTGGTGGAAAAGTAGCAATAAACACAAGTGGTGGCTTAAAAGGTTGTGGACATCCTGTTGGTGCAACTGGAATAAAGCAAGCAGTTGAGATTACTTGGCAACTTCGTGGAGAAGCAGAAGGAAGGAACACGAATGCTGAAATAGGATTAACCCAAAATGTTGGTGGAAGTGGAGCAACTGCTGTTGTTCATATTTTTAGAAGGGTGTAAAAATGGAAAGTGATGGTCTTGCTCTTAAATGGAGGAGAATTCCAAATCGTTATAGGTTAATAGGTAGTAGGTGCGAGAATTGCGGTACAAACTTTTTCCCACCAAGAAAGATTTGTCCAAATTGTGGAAGGAAAACAAAAATGGTAGAAAAGAAGTTTAGCGGATTTGGAAAAATTTACTCTTTTACTATAATAAGAACTCCAAGCGAAGAGCATAAAGAAAGTGCCCCTTATGTTTTAGCTATAGTTGAGCTCGATGAAGGACCAAAGCTTACTGCTCAAATTTTAAAAACAAACAAAGAGATAAAGATAGGCTCAAGAGTAAGGCTTGCCTTTAGAAGAATAACGGAAGATGGAAAAGAAGGTCTAATCCATTATGGTTATAAATTTGAAGTAATAGATTAAAAATAAAAACGTTAAAGGTTTTTATATAATTTAATTTTTAATTTTAGATCAAAAAATTTATTTCAAAATCAATAAAAATTAACACATCGATGAAAAAAAATGATAAAAAATAAAAAATAATCAAATGCTTTGCTCAACTCCTACGCTTATTGTTGGTTCGGGGGAAGTGTATTTTCTAGATTTAATGTTTAAATTATTGGTAGTCCAGCTTACAAAGGTTCCATCTGGTCTTGCGAATTGAAAAGAAGCAGAACCATCACAGCAGTCTTCAAATCCAAATACCACAATTTTATGCCAACCTTTTTCCAAATTCATACTTCCTCTTAAGACTGATGAGCTATTCCAATTATAACCCCACCACAGGTTTGATGTCCATCTTTCGTCTAAAGGAGTATTATCTACATATAAACCGCCTCCTCTCCCAAAATCAGGTCCGTACCTAAATTGCCATATGCCACTTTGGTCAACATAAAAAAATGCTTCTACATAATATGCAATATTAGTCTTGGACCCGGCACACCCACCAGAGTTGGAATTTGCTATTCCACTAAAATCTAAAATGTATTTAGTGCAATATCCGGGTGGCTGGCTTGCTTGATTAAAGTAGTTTGTTGCTTCATTTAAGTTATTTGGGTCGGCGGTTGAATTTTTTGTTATATAGAGAGTTCCAGGCTGAGTAAAAGTTGTGTCTCCATTACTTAAACTTGTTGCACTTAGATTTCCATAGTAAACATAAATAGTTTTTGTTGAGCTTGCTGGAATTGTTGGAACCTTAACCCAAATTTGTGTACTTGCAGTATTGCAACCGCTTTCAATCCA
>JBNAVG010000007.1:0-19948 GCA_049700355.1 Candidatus Micrarchaeales archaeon
ATAAACTTCTCTCTTTTTTTGGTTTCTTCCTCAACCTTTTTATAAAGCATCTCATTGTAATCTCCGATTCTAACAAAATTGCTTTCCTCGCTATATTTTTCAGCTTCTTTTAACTTTACTGAGCTGCTTGAGAAAACGCTAAGTATTTTTTCCCCTTCCTTTACACTTTCACCAAGCTTTTTATAAATAAGAATTCCAGCCCCTTTATCCTTTGGTGCGCCAGCAATTCTTGCAATCTGAGCTAAATCATAGTTATCGAACCAAAGAATTCTACCACTTCTTTTAGCGAAAAAATCAAAGCTTTTCTCACCAATTTTAATATCTTCGCTCCTTATCTTTGGATCTCCTCCCTGAGCTTCTATTATTTCCCTTAGCTTTTTTTCAGCTTTTTTCTTTAGCAGATTGTAAGCTAGCTTCTTTCCTTCTTTCTTTCCAGCCATTTCTAGCAAAATACCAGCTATTGTTGTAGCTTTATCTATTAAATCTTTAGCATTCTTTTTTCCTTCTATTACTTCTAAAGCCTCTTTAGCTTCTAATGCTGGACCTATAGTTGAGCCCAATGGTTGTTCACCAGCAGTTATCGCAGCTTTAACTTTAATTCCAATAGAACTTCCAAGCTTTATAAATTTTTGTGCAAGCTGATAAGCTTCCTCAACGTTTGGTATTTTAACTGTTGTCCCAACTGGTATATCAACAACCAAATCTGTTGCTCCAACAGCCTTTTTCTTTGAGAGAATTGAAGGAAAGAGCAAGGGGTCTATTCCAAGCGGTCTTTCAATTTGAATAAATATATCATCAGCTGGAGAAAGATGTAAAGCACCACCCCAAACCATGCAACCATTTGTTTTTTCAACAACTTCTTTCATCTCCTCTAAGCTAAGGTTTACTGGCATTAAAACCTCAACCCTATCTGCTGTTCCAGCAGCACTCGTTATTGCCCTTGAAGAAGTCTTTGGAATAGTTAAACCAGCTGAAGCAACGATTGGTACAACTAGCATTGTTGTTTTATCTCCAGGAATCCCACCTATACTATGCTTATCGAATATTCTTTTTTTGTTTAACTTTAACCTTTCACCAACGTTTACCATAGCCATCGAAAGCCTAGATGCCTCTTCAAAAGAAAGCCCTCTTTCATAAAGAGAAACAACAAAAGAGGTAAGCTCAATCTCACTTAAGCTTCCTTCAACAGCAGCTTTTACTATTTCAAAAAGCTCTTTGTAGCTAAGCTCTTTTCCATCTATTTTTGCTTTTATTGCTTTAACGGCTTCTGGTTGCAAGCTTAGAGTAACTTCAACCTCTTCATTTTTTCTTAGCTTTAGCAACCTTTTTACTTCTTCGCTTACTATTATGCTTTTCTTTTTTACTGCTTTTGAAACATTTACTATCGCAGCTATAGAATCTCTTTTTGTTTGAATCTTTATCCTATCTCCTCCACTTACTCCAAGCTCGCTTGCATCTTCTGGGTTTATCATTACTATATTTTTTCCGGTTTCAAGACCAACAAAGCTCACATAAAATCTCATCATTCCTCACCATTTTTCTCAAGACCAAATTGCTTTAAAGCAACTTTTAACTCATCATGATTCTTCGCATAATCTTTTAAGCTTATTCCCTTTAAGCAAGCATCCAAAGCTTGCCTCATAGCAATAGCTCCTTTCCTTGGTCCTTGCTTATGCCCAGCTATACCTCCACCAGCTTGAATTATTACATCTTTACCAAACATTTCATAAAGTTTGTCAACAACTCCAGGATGCAAACCACCGGATGCAACTGGAAAAACACTTTTTATCCCATACCATTTTTGATAAAGAAGCTCTTTTTCATTTATTTCTTCATTCTTTAACTCTTTTACTATTTGCATTACCTCTTTATAACTAGATTCCATTTTTCCAATTACTGCACCAACATGGATTTGGTCAACTCCAATAAGCCTTGAAAGCTTTGCAATAAAGAGCATGCTTATCCCATGCTTTTTATTCCTAGTAAGAGCAGCATGCATTGCTCTATGGGCATGTATAGCAAGCCCAAGCTTTTCGCATTCTTCCCTAAGAGTTTGAAGAGCAGAAAAGCCAACTGTAAGAATATCAACCATTATGTATTCATTACCATAATCGCTAACAAGTTTTGCTCTTTTTAGCATTTCTTTTGTCTCAGAAGTTACGTTGAAAAGGTATGCCTTCTTTTCACCAGTAATTTTTTCAACCTCTTTTTTAGCCTTTGTTATTTCTTTAACTCTTTTACTAAAATCGTTGAAACTT
This sequence comes from Candidatus Micrarchaeales archaeon, assembly GCA_049700355.1. Lineage (GTDB taxonomy): Archaea > Micrarchaeota > Micrarchaeia > Micrarchaeales > JBNAVG01 > JBNAVG01. The sequence continues at coordinate 2,259 of JBNAVG010000007.1, forward strand.
TGGCTAGTTAGATTTTCATCATCCTTTATTATATCAACTCCACCAATCCATTCCTCTTTAGCAACTTTTACATGCTCACTCGTGCTCAAACCAAGTTTTGGTTTTATTATAGCTCCAAGCAATGGTCTATCCCAAACATCGAATATTTTTCTTATACCCTGTATTCCATACTTTGGTCCTTTAAAGCTTTTAATGTATTCTTCTGGAAATGAGACATCTTCAAGCCTAAGGGTTTCAACTTCTTTCATACCAAATATGTTACCAGCTATTGAACTAAGAAGCTGTGGTGCATTTCCAAGCTCAAAGAGCTCAAGAGGATATGCTATCTTCGCTCTATTTTTCTTTATCTCAAAAACCTTTGCCCTTTTCCTTTTTAGCTCATTTGTTTCAGTAGTAAGCCTTGTCCAAGTTCCAGTACTGCTTTCTGCTGCAATAGCCCCAACGCTTTCTTTTACATCTTTTTTTGTTGAAAACTTAAACAAGCAAATTAAATCACTTCTACTAGGTTTATAACCAAAATTTACAAACTCAGAATATATGCTTTTTTCTTTTTTCATTTTTTCACCATTTCAAAAAGCCAAGGATAAGCTTTTTTCACTTCGCTAAAGAAGCTCTCTGGCTTCATTACTCCAAGCTCAGTTATAATGGCTGAGATATTATCAAGCTTAATCCTTTCAAAAACTATGTTTTTGATCTCTACTCCTTTCGGTGGTTTTTCCCAAATTTCCTTATAGCTTCTTTCCTCTATTTCTTCCCTATAACCAAAAATTTCAAGAGGGTCAAACTTTAAAGAATGTGTTGCAACATAAACTGGAACATCATACCTATTAGCTATATCAACCATTAAGCTACTGCCAACTTTATTTATTACTCCATCGACTTCAATGCAATCGCAACCTATGAACATTTTTGTTGCTTCCCTTATTGCAAACTTTGCTGCAGAATCAACAAAAAGCTTTACCTTTATACCTTTCTTTGCTAAGTTTATTGCGGTTGTCCTCCCTTGAAAAAGAGGTCTTGTTTCTGTTGCATTTACAACAAATTCCTTTTCTTCTTCCTTTGCTTTTATAAGTATTTTTTCAACAGTACTAGAGTTGCAATGAGTATAAATGGTATCGTGGTTTGCTACATACCTTGAACCAAAGCTTGAGATTTTTTCATCATCTTCATCCAATTTTTTTAATAGCTCTTTTGCATCTCCATTATAATTGTTTAGATAAAAAAGTAAGTTTCTGAGCATTGGTTCGTTTGGCCTTTGCTTAACTAAAAGCTCTGTAATTTTCTTCTTATCTTTCGCAAGTGACCAAGCCTTTATTCCTGCTCTTGCAATCCTTTCAGCTCCCCTTATTCTCATTTCCTTTATATCCTTAACTATTTTTAGAGCTCCAGCTTCTTGCATTCGATCACTTTTTATAAATATTAACTATATGCAACTCATTCCTAAAGTTTATCGCCTTCTCAAACAATTTTTTTGGTATTTCTCTTATTTCTTCTTTTATTGGGTCGTTTATGAAAAAGCTCTCTCCATTATAACCATTGATTACAACCCAAACAGGAACTTCTTGCTTTGTTGAGTTTATAATCTTTCCGTTCAAAACGGCTATCGGAATCTTATTCTTCTTTAAGCTTTCTTTTATTATTTTCAATGCTTTTCTTCTCGAGCTTATCTTTTTTTCTTTTACACCAAGCCTTTTTGAGCTTTGCTTAACTTCTTCGAAGCTAGCCCTTAGAACGTTTAAGTTTTTTCCTAGCTCCAAAGCATAGAATTTAGCAAAACCTTCATCTCTTTCTGTTGTATATATCTCTGCTTTTAGCCCTCTTTTTGTTGCTGCATAAGCTATACCATATCTACTTGCGTAGAAAACTCCTCCTTTTGAAGTTTCTATTACTAAATCCAAGTAGTTTTCTTTGTTTAGTTTGAAATTCTTTTTAAAATATTCCATTACCATTGCAAGGCTCAATGCACCGCTTTGGAAGGCTTCGCCTTTCAATAAAGGCACATTGTAAAGGAGAACTTTTTTTTCTTTTTTCACCATTCTACCACCTTGCAGGGGGTGGGATTTGAACCCACGAAGGCTCTAAAGCCAGCAGATCTTGAGTCTGCCGCGTTTTCCTGGCTCCGCCACCCCTGCTAAACATTTTTCTCCTCTATACTCTTTTTCTTTTGTTGTTTAAACATTTCGAGAACCTCTTGTGTTGTTGTCGCATCCTCAGGTGATTTATCACTCCTTATTCCCTCGCTCACCATCCTTGGGAATCTTAAAGCAAGGCCATAACCAAGCTCTTCTTTACATGCAGTATGCGTTGGAGACTTTGTTATTTCATCAGCAGCAACAACTATTACATATCTTGGTTCAACCCAAAAGTCTGGTGTTATGTTTGAATCTACCCTTCCAGGTTTATGATTCACTTTTATTTTATCCAAAGTTTTCTTTAAGTTTTGCATTTGTTCTTCTGTGAAACCACTTCCTATTTTTGCTATAGTTTTAAACATGTCTCTTTTTTTATCATAAACACCACAAAGTAATCCACCAAATTCAAACTCTGCTCTTAAACCACGCCCTAGGAAATAACCAAGTATAACTAAATCAAGAGTATCGCTTAATTCACCCCTATAACTTCTTTTCATTTTTATCCATGCGAATTTTCTTGCTCCAGCGATATAATGAGCGTTTAAATCTTTAGCAACTATTCCTTCCAACCCTTTTTCTATTGCTTCTTCAAAAAATTTTTCCATATCTTTAGCGTTATCAACTTCTATTTTTTCAGCAATCCTAATCCTTCCTTTATTTTGAATTATTTTTTCTAATCCTTCCCTTCTTTTTTTATAAGGAACTTTTGTATAATCTTTTCCATTAATATACATAAGGTCAAAAGCAAAAAGATAGATTGGTATCTCTTTTGCTTTTTCCTTTACTTCATGCTTTCTTTTTCTCTGTATTGTTTCTTGAAATGGGAAAAATTCCTTTGTCGTTTCATTGTAACCAATAGCTTCACCCTCTATTATTGCTTCTTCTGCATCTACCTCTTTTAAACAAGCTTCGACAATGTCTGGGAACATGTTTGTTAAGTTTTCAATTCTTCTGGAGAATATCATAACTTTTTTTTCTTTTTTGCTTATATGAATTTGCATTCTTAAGCCATCATACTTTGCTTCAACAGCACATCTTCCATTCATTTTTTCCAATATCTCTTCGGGGGTCGGTAATCTTTCTGCTAACGCTGGTCTTATTGGTGAAAAAAGCTGAATTTTAAAATTTTTTATTCCTTCCTTCCCATTTTTATAGAATACTTCAGCAACTCTTCCAAGGTCGCAGCATAGGTTATAAGCTCTTTCAAGTTCTTCTCTAAAGCTTCTATCACCAAGCTTTGCAAGAGAAAGAGCCTCCAATATCGTTGGGTCACCGATACCAAGCCTTAGCTTACCTATAGGAAACCTTGCAATGAATTTTGCTTCTAGAGGGGATGCGTTTGAAAAAAGGTAAGTTAAAAGTGAAATTTTTTTCTCTTGACTTCCTTCTCCAGTTGTTGTTGCAATTTTATAAAAGGTTTCATAAACAGAATCTATGGTTAATTTCTCTTTTATTACTTTTTTTTGTTTACTCATTTCGCATAATTTTTTTGCTACCAATCCAAGGTCACCTTCTTTTTTATAAAGTTTTTCAACTTCACTTCTAGAAAAACCAGTTGCTCTTGCAATAGCTTCGGCATCAAATTTTTCAGCTATACCAATTTCAATCCCAGTAAAAGGAGGAGCGATTATTCCTTGTGTAAGATAAACAAGATACTTTATTTCTTCTTTATTAGCTTTCTTGAACATTTGAGAGAGATACTCCATCATTCCAAGTCTGGATGAGGTTGCTTCTATTTTTTCATAAAAATCAGCAACTTCTTCGAATAGCATATAAATAATTTCAATTTTTCCTTTAATAATTTTCTCTTAAATTGTAGTTGTAGTTGAATCAATTTGGGGTTTGAGCAACTAACTCCGAATAAAACCGTTCTAATGTAAAAGAAATCCCAACAAAATTATTTAAAAGGTTTTCTATTTTATTAAAATCATTAGAAGGCGAAAGTTGAATGTAGTATTTTCCTTCGTTGATAATAATTATCTCTTTTTTTGTTAGAAAATCCTTTATATCATTTTCTATCTTTTGCTTTTTGTTTAATAAAAGATTTTTTTGTAAAACAAAAAGTTTTTCTTTACCTTCATTCATACCCCTCAACTTAGGTCGAAAATTTTCCAAAGCTTTTGTACTTTTACCTTCATTAAAAGTAACAATAATTTCTTTATGTTCGAGATGTGATAGAAAAGTTACAGAACTTATAGAATATGAACTTAGTACTCTTTTTACGCTTTCTTTTTCGTCTTTTTCTAACGCTTTACCCTCGATAGAATTATCTGTTATTATAAATGTTAGTGTTTTATTTTTTATGATCTCTTTTTCCATGATTTCTTTTTTTTCTAACTTATTTATATTATTTTCTTCTAAAAAGTAAGAAGTAAGAAAAATTGCTCAAAAAAGCTTTTTGAAGATTTTCATAAAAATAATGGTATTGAACAGTAATCGAAAGGATTCGGATAAAATAAAAATAAAAAATAAATAAAAATTAGAAATAGAATAGAAGGACATGTTTAAGGATAGAGAAGAAGCTGGAGAGCTTCTTGCACAAAGAATTAAAGGAAAAATAAAAGGGAACGAAATAGTAATAGGGATAGCGAATGGAGGAGTAATAGTTGCAAAACAAATTGCAGCTAAGTTTTCTCTTAGGCTTTTTTCTATAGTTATTAAAAAAATTCCATCCTCTATAGACCCTGAGCTCGGAGTAGGAGCTGTAGCAAGCGATGGTACAATATACTTAAATAAGGATATTATAGAAACTCTATCAGAAACGAAAGAAGAATTGAATAAAAAAATAAACGAAAAGATAAAGGAAGCAAAGGAAAAAGAGAAAATTTTTGGTAAACTTCCAGAAGTAAAAGGAAAAAGAGTAATACTCATAGATGATGGGGCAGCAACAGGTGCGAGCGTTTTTGCAGCTATAAAAAGTTTAAAAAAGAAAGAAGCAAAAATAATCGTTGCACTACCAGTGGCTTCAAAAGAAGTTTTTGAAAAATTAAAGAGAGAGGAGGTAGAAGACGTAGTATGTTTAATCGTTGATGAGCAATTAACTTCTGTTGGCGAATATTATCAAAATTTTGAGCATGTAGAAGATGAAAAAGTTTTGGAAGCGTTGAATCAACCAAATCAATAGGAGAATAAAAAATTAAATTGAAAATAAAGATTAAAAATAAAAAGTAAAGAAAAATTCAAATATTAAACCTCTTTTCAAGCTCTTGTAATTTTTTAAAAAGAGTTTTTGGAAACTTATTAAACTTACTAAAGTAATTTTTTGCTTCTTGTATTTCTTCTAACCATTTTTCTTTATCGATTTCAAAAAGTTGTTTAAATTTATTTTTGCTTATTCCAAAATTAGAAGTATTGTAATCTGGTATAATCCCAATAGGTGTTTTTATTCCATTTATTTTATTTGCGTATCTTCTTATCATCCATTCAACAACATACATATTCTTCTCAAAACCTGGCCAAATAAATTTTCCATTTTTATCTCTTCTAAACCAATTAACGATAAAAATCTTTTGTTTTTTATTTATTCTTTTTCCAATCCATAGCCAATGTCTAAAATATTCACCCATATTATAACCACAGAAAGCTCTCATAGCCATTGGGTCATGCTGAAGTTCTCCGACACCTTCAACAACTGCTGATGTTGTTTCTGTTCTAAGCATAGCTCCAAATAGAACCCCCTCTTCCCAAGAAAATGTTTCAAACACTAAAGGAATCAAATCTTTCCTTCTACATCCGAAGATGATTATGTGAATTGGCAATCCAGAAGGTTTGAAAAAGTATTTTGAAAGGTATGGATACCTAATAATTGATGTAGTAAATCTAGAATTCGGATGAGCCGCTAATGAATTTTTATTGTAAGGGTTTCCTTGGAAATCTATAATTTTTTTATTCATCGCCAAACCCTCCCACCATGGTTGTAAGTCATCTGTAATTGCAACATTGGTAAAAATAGTATCTTCTTTTATTATTTTCATTATGTTTGGGTTTGTATGTTTATTCGTTCCAGAAGCAACACCAAATATTCCATACTCTGGGTTTATCGCATAGAGTTTTCTATTTCTTTCATGTATCCATACAATATCATCACTTAAAAGTTTTACCTTCCAATCCTTAAATTTTTTACTTAATTTCATTGTTGCAAAATTTGTTTTTCCAGCCATGCTTGGAAAAGCACCAACCAACCCAAATGTTTTATTCTTTGGGTCTCTAATTTCGACCGCCATCATGTGTTCAGCAAGCCAACCTTCATTTCTTGCTTGGAAACTTGCAATCCTTAAGCTGTGACATTTTTTTGTTAAAAGTGCATTTCCTCCATATTCTGTATTTATACTTATTATTTCATTCTTTTCAGGAAAATGAACAATATAGCGATTTTTTACGTCAAGATTACAATTTGAGTGTATACCAAAAACAAATTTTTCACCATTTTTTATTCTAGTAATCGCTTCTTTTGTTACTTTTGCAATTATAAGTTCGTTTAATGCTACATATTCATTATCAGTTATAATTACTCCAATTCTTGAATATGGGGATTTTTCTGGGCCAAGAATATAGGGAATTACATACATCGTTTTTTCATTCATTGAATTTTTTAGAAATTTAAGAAGAATACGCATGATTCTTTTTGGGTTAACCCAATTGTTTGTTGGCCCAGCATCTTCCTTTTTTCTTGTACATACATAAGTTGAGGCTTCACTCCTTGCAGAATCCTCTACTTTTGTTCTATACAAATAGCAATTTCTCCACTTTAGCTTTATAATCTTTTTCCGTTGTAGGAGCTTTTCAATTAATAATTCTTTTTCCTTTTTTTCTCCATTTAAAATGAAGACTTCTTTTGGTTTTGTAATTTTTGCAATTTTTTCGATTTTATTAGAGAGTAGATTCCCCAAAAATTTCTTTTGTTCTCGTGTAAGCATTAAAATTTTTAAAAAAACAAATTTTTTATATTTTTATATTTTTTACAAATTTAGAAAAAGTTAAAAAGCAATTTTGAAAAAGAAAAATATGAAAAAAGGAAGGTTTTTCTTCATTTTGTCTGTTTTCTTTGTTCTACTTGCAATTTTTATAATTCTAAAACTCCCAGCATTCAAATACCCCAAAAATCTTACAAAAGAAGAAGCAGTTTCTTTAATAAATTCTTCACTCCACCTTGCTTATCCAAATGCTAGAATAGAATTTGTTTCAGTAAGCCCTTCAAAAACATTCAATAATTCATGGGAAATAGTAGTCGTTGTTTCGAAAAATCCAAATTCACCATGTCCAGAATCCTTTGTTTTGGAATATGATACATTTTACGGGTTGGATTGGAAAGTTCAAAATAATCTAACAAGGAATTGTATCGTTTTTGGTGCTGTAAATAATTCGGAGTATATCTATGGAAGAAGGGAAGAAGCAATGAGCAGAGCTTCTCAGTTTGATTTTGTTAAGGCTTTTATAAAAAACTGTAGCAGTATTTTTGTAGATGCAGCACCAACGATAAAAAACTTTACTAATGCATGGGATGTTGTTTATGTTTGTGACTCAAAAGAGATGCATGTTTTTATTTCACAAAAAGGTGGAAACCTTTTAGGGGTTTCTAAAACTATTTGAAATTGTTGATGCAATTTTAATCAATTCATTTGGTTTTATATGAAAAACCCTTTTTTTTAATAAATCTTCTTCAAAAAGTTTTATTTTTTCTTTCCCAAATGCTATCTTTATGGCATTTTTTAAGGTTTTCTTCTTTTGTTGCATGAGTAAATTTATGATTTTTTCTTCTTCTTTCTTTATTTCAACAATTTTTGGTTTTAACATTAAAAATATCGAATCTACTTTTGGCCTCGGGGAAAAATTTTCTTTACTCACTTCAAAAATTTTCTTTATTCCAAAATGGAGATAACAAAAAATGCTTATCCTTGAATATTTTTTTCCGCTTTGTGCAACTAAATGCTCTACAAATTCTTTTTGTAGGGTAAGATAAACTTCTTTTATTCCAACTTCCTTACAAACTTCATAGATTTTAAAAAGCAGCGGTGAAGAAATGTGGTATGGTGGATTAGAAATTATTTTGTTAACGCCAAGCTCTCTCAATCTTTTATAATCCTCTTTTCCAATTTGTAAAAAATCTTTATTCCAAATTTCTAAATTTTTTATACCTTCTTTTTTTGCTATTTCCTTAGAGAGTTCAAAAAGGTTTTTATCCTTTTCTATAGCTACGACGTATTTACAATTTTTACACAAGAATTTTGTTAGGTTTAATTTTCCACTTCCTATTTCTAAAATTACATCTTCTTTTTTAGCAAAATTCGCTTCTTTTTTTGCTATCTCTTCATTTATAAAAACTTGAGAAGGTTTCATTATTTTCTAACAAATAAGTAATAACGTTGTGGTGTTGAAAGTTCCTCTATTATTCTTTCAATGATAACCCTTTTTGCATTTGGCAATAATGGAATTCTTTCGTTTATTTCAGAAAGTGACGAAAATTCTTTTTTTTCTCTTTCTTCTAAAATTTGGTTAAGATGCTTTTTACCTATCCCAGGAAGCAATTCAAGAGAATGTTGTCTAATGTTAAGTGGACCAGCTTTATTAAAAAAATCTACAAACCTTTTTTCATTTTCATCAATGATCTTTGAAATAGCGTTCGGGAGTTCATTTTGAGCTGTAAGGGTTAAATCTTTGTACTCTATTTTACCTTTTATTTTTTCTATTTCATTTCTGTTTTCTTTTCCTATGTATACTTTGTCACCAATTTTTACTTCTTTTTTTACGCTTGCTTCAAGGAGTGTAAAAAATTTATCACCTACTAACTGAACTATGGGTATGGGACTTGGGGAGGAAGATTTTCCAGTAGGGAGATAATCTATAACTATCCCATATTCCTCCAATTCCTTTTTTTTCTTTTCCTCCTCCATCCAAATTACCCTTTTCTTCCTTCATTTATAATCTCCATTATTTTTTTAATCTCTTCTTCATTTAAAGTATAAACTTCATTAGCCAATATTTGTCTAATCGTATCTTCGTTTTTCGGGAGTATTTCTACGATTTTTATTTTTGCTTCATCACTCAATTTTTTTATTTCCCCTAACTGTGTAATAAGCTTCTCAGCTTTTTCTTTTGTTAGTTTAGAAAATTTTTTTGCATGTTCATAAGCAAGTTCCTGCTCATAACCAAGTTCACTTTCCTTTTTTCTATTTTCTAAAATCTCTAAAGCTTCTTGAATTAAAACAATTTTCTTATTTAGTATAGATTTTCCAATCATTCTCCCACTTTTCTTAAATCAACTGGAAGTGCAATTATTTTCTTTTTAATATTATATTCTTTTATCTCAACAACATACGCTTTACCCCTCTTTTCTATTATTCTGCCAACCTTTCCGTTAAACCTTGGATGTGGAATATTCTTTGCATTTCTTTTTATATCTACTGCTACCAAATCTCCGATTTCAAATTTTTGAAGAATTTGGTTTACAGTTGGCTTTTCTTTTTTTCCCAGTCTCCTTGTCCTTTTTGAAAGCTTTCCTTTTGAGCGAATCATGATATTTTTTCGAAAATAATATATTAAATATTTTGTTTGGTTTTGTTTGATTTTAAGCTTGAATTTTACTTTTACTTTTTTTAATCCCACCGCTAAAGCGTGTGGCTTCCGTCGAGAATAAGTGATATACGCCTTGGGCGGGATTTGAACCCGCGTTACGGGCGTGACAGGCCCGCGTGCTAGGCCGCTACACTACCAAGGCTTTCCCGACGGGGAGATTTGAACTCCCAACCCACCGGTTACTACGCAAACTACAGCCGGTTGCTCTGCCAGATTGAGCTACGTCGGGTTGGATTGTTATTAGTATTATTAATATTATATTTTTGACAAATCTTTTTTTATATTTAACCTTCTAAATATTAATATATGCAAAAAGAAAAAATAAACAAACCACAAAAAGGAAAGAAAATTTCAAAATTAAAATGGCAATATTATAGTTTTAAAGAGCGGTTTAAGGAACTTTTTTATTCCCCACATTTCGAAAGCTCGGTATTAATATTTTTAGGAAGCTTAAGCTCTTTCTTGATGTTCCCATTCTATCCTTTACCTATTTTGATTCTTCTAAGTTTTTTGGTTTCATACGTTACATTTTATATTCCAACGATAGGTTTTATCCTTCTACTCTTTTTACTTTTTCCTGCGATTGCTTATCAAAGTTCTGTTCTTGCATGGTTAAGCTTGTTTATTTTTGGTATAAGCCTTTTATTCGTTTTTGAAAATCATAAACTTCTTTCGTTTGTTTTACTTTTGCTTACACTTCCTTTTACAAGTTTATGGTTTTTTGAATTTCTTATTTTAATCTTATTCTCATTAAGAGTTGGTTCAAAGAGAAGTCTTATTTCTACTTTATTGATTTTCTTTATCCTTTATTCTTTTACTACTGGCTTAGGAAAAGAGAGTAAAATCATAGTCTACAATAAAGAGGCTTATTCAAATTTTTATTCAATTTTTTCTTCTACAATAGAAGCGTGTAAAATCGAGAAAAATGCAAGCTTAACAAACATGATTAAATTCTTTTCGAATTTTTCAGTTTTTGGAAGCGTTTCTGAAGTTACAAATGCTATTAATCTATTTATTTTGGCTCCGTTTGTTCAGATGGATAAGTTTTTTATACAGCTTATTATTTGGGCAAATGTTTGTTATTTTATAGCTTTCTTTTCTTCTTTATCGAGAAGCAAGTATAGAAGCTTTTATTCTAGCTTTTTTATACTAGAGTTTGCAGTATACTATTTTCTATTTTCTACTTACTTTTTTGAGCTTTTGATTTATCTCTTCCTTTCAATTTTTATGATACTAATTTTTGAAAGCTATGGATATGAACCCTCATTAGAGATCGAGGTTGTAAAAAAAGATATGGGTAAAAAATTTTTAGCTTTGGGTATAGAAGATTTAAGTTTTGGAAGTAAAGAAAAAATGGATGATATAGGAAATTACGAAGAAACAAAAAAAGAGATCTACGAAGGAATAGTCATGCCAATCGAAGAAAAAGCAATGGGTGGAGCTTACGGAGTTAAACCAGTTAAAGGAGTACTTCTTTTTGGTCCACCTGGAACCGGAAAAACATTACTTATGAGAGCCCTTGCAAATGAAATAAAAGTTGGTTTATACTATGTAAAAGCTTCAAGCTTACTTTCTCCCTATCAAGGAGTAACCGAAAAGAATATTTCTGAGGTATTCTCCCTTGCAAAGAAAAATGCCCCCTGTATTCTCTTTTTTGATGAGATAGATGCAATAGCACCAAAAAGGGAGCTTACAGAAAGCGAGGAGAATAGAAGAGTACTTAGTGCTTTATTACAAGAACTTGATGGTTTCACTCCAGAAACCAACATAATTTTTGTTGGAGCAACGAATGCCCCAAACCTAATAGACCCAGCTCTCCTTAGACCAGGAAGGATAGATAAAATAATCTACTTTCCACTTCCTGACGAAAAAGGAAGGAAAGCAATATTCAAGGTACATACAAAAAATCTTCCTTTAAAGAATGTAGATTTTGATAAACTTGCAAAGATTACAGAAAGGTACAGTGGAGCAGACATTCAAAATGTTTGTAAAGAAGTAACAAGAAGAGCTGCTGCAAGGGCTGCAAAAACAAGAACTTTGGTTTACATAACTATGAAAGACTTTATTGATGTAATAAAAGCGATGAAGCCGAGTACATCGATAGAACAGCTTGAGATGTATGAACAATTTAGGAAAGACTTTGAGAGAAGGACTGAACTTAAAAAAGAAATAGTAAAAGAAGAGAAAAGGATTACATTCGATGATGTTGCAAACCTTGAGGATGTTAAAACAGCTCTTAGAGATGCTCTAGAGCTTCCACTCCTTCATAGAGATTTGATGAAAAAATATGGAGTTCAACCAATAAAAGGAATACTTCTTTTTGGTCCACCAGGGTGTGGAAAAACTTATATAATGAAAGCAGCAGCCAATGAGATAAATGTAAACTTTTTTTCAGTAAATGGCTCCCAAACAATGAAACTTGGGAAAGAAAGAGCAGTGCTGGTAATAAGGGAAATATTCAATAGAGCAAAGGAAAATGCACCGAGCATAATATTTATAGATGAGATAGATGCAATCGTACCAAAAAGAGAAAAAGTAAGCGAAGATGAGATAATGGTTGTTACAGAATTTTTAACTCAGCTTGACGGAATAAAAGACTTAGAAAACGTTGTGCTTGTTGGAGCAACGAATAGACCAAATGCCATCGATCCTGCAATGCTAAGGCCTGGAAGGTTTGATAAGATTGTTTTTGTTCCACTTCCTTCTAAAGAAGCAAGAAAGGTGATATTTTCACTCAACTTGCAAAACATTTCAACAAAAAATGTAGATTTGGATAGACTCGTTGAAAAAACGATGGGTTATACAGGAGCTGACATTGCAAGTATTTGTAGAGAAGTAAAAACAAAAGCATTAACAGAAAGTATAAAAACTGGAAAACCACCAGTTGTTACAATGCAAGACCTTTTATATGAGATAGAAAAAACAAAACCATCGGTTACTGAGGAAATGATGGAAGAATACCTTATCTTCTTAGCAAAGTATGGAGAAAGGAAATAGTTATAAAAGCATTTATTTTATTCAAGCTTTTTTTCAAGTTCTACATTATAAATTGGTCCATTTTGGGTTAATTTACTACTCATTACACAAATCTTGTCAACCAAAAAATTACCAAAATCGATTTCCTTTTTTTCTTCTATTTTTTTCCTAATGCTTTCTACTTTGTCCTTTGAAAGCTTATTTACCCTCGCTATCGTAACATGCGGAGAAAATCTTTCATCAAATATTAGGTTAAGGTTCTTTAATGCTTTTACAACCTCTTTATGAAGAAGCTCTAGTTCATTTGCATTTACATTAACAAAGATTACTCTTAGAAAACCAGGAAATGTTCCAAAACCCTTTAATGAAAGCTTAAACTTTTTAAACTTGATCTTTGAGATTTCATTTTTTACTTCTTCTACTCTTTGTTCTTTTAACTCCCCAAGAAAAGCAAGTGTAAGATGGAGGTTTTCTTCTTCTACAAGCTTTACTCCTTCTGCGTCGAATTCTTTACTTTCTTTGTATATATTTTCTCTTATTTCTTTTGGTAAAGGAATTGCAACAAAGGTTCTCATAAAAAAATTTAGAAAAACAAATTTAAATTTCTAATCTTTTAGTGTTTGTGAACTATCTACGAAACTCGTGGGCTTTCTATAGTTAATTCGCATGTTGCACAGATGGCTGCACCACTTGTTGTGTGTAAAATATCAACAACACTCATACCACAACTTATTAAAATAACATTGCAAAAATATAAAAATGCTTGACAATTCACCCACCGCTAAAGCATGTGGGTTTCTTTGTCAAGGCGTGATTTTATGATAATTCTCATTACAGGGTTGCCAGGTTCTGGAAAATCAACCTTCGCAAAAATTCTAAAAGAAGAAGGTTTTAAAGTAATAGAAATGGGAAATATAGCAAGAGCTCTAGCAAAAAAAGAAAAAATGAATGTTGACGAATTTTCAAGAATGGTAAGAAAAAAATACGGAAAAACTTTCTATGCAAAAAGAGTAGCTGAGCTAGTTAGAAAAAGCAAAAGAAAAAATTTCGCTATAAGTGGCTTAAGAAGCTTAGAAGAGCTCGAAGAGCTAAGAAAGCTAGACAAGAAAGCGAAGCTAATAGCTATAGTAGCTCCGAAGGAGCTCCGGTACAAAAGGCTAAGCAAAAGAAAAAGAAAAACTCAAAAAGAAATAGAAGCTAGGGATAAAAAAGAGATTGCTTTTGGAATGGATAAGCTAATAAAGAATGCCGATTTTATTATCGCTAATACTTCAACAAAAGAAGAGCTCAAGAGGAATGCTTTGTTTTTATTAAAATATTTGAAGAAATAAAAGGTATTTTTATTGAGATTTTCATAGGTATTGAGATTCTTGCTTCTTAGAAGAAGGCTATACGATCAACTTTATCTCTTCTTTTTATAGGAGCTTAGATTCTATTTCTAATATTAACTCATCCTTTACTTAATTTTTAAAATTATCTATACCTATAGTTAAACTTCTTGTCAAATTTTCTGTAATAAGGAAGCTAAATTCTAATAAAAAATTAATAATTTAATAAGCCAGCGGAATTTTTTAAGGTTTATAAAAAAGATTTTTTAATTTTAATCTACCTAAAAATCCGATACTTTACTCTACTACTTTTCTTCTTGACCGAATAAACTATGGAAAATTTATGTTGTTAAAAAATTTATTTATATACAAATTTTGAAAATAGATTATGCAAAAATACATTTTCCTTTTACTCTTTCCTTTTGTTTTTGCGAATTACATTCAAATAGTTTCTCCAATTAAAAGCTTAGTTTTTGATAATTCCTCTGTTTTCTTAGGCAACGCTGCTCCAGGAGAAAGTATTTATATCGAAGCTCTTTCTCAAACGACCTTTAACAATACTCTATTTGAAATAGGATGGAGTCAAATGAATGTTACTGCTTTACCACAAGGGTGGGAATCTACTCCAACTAAGCTTTATGAGCACCCTGTAATGAAGCTTCAGGTAAAAATACCAAACGATGCAAAGATTGGTACCAATGCTTTAAAAATAGTTGCTTACAACGTTTATAATAAACAAAGAATAACTTTTTTTGCTTTTGTAAATGTAACCAATGATATATTTGAAGCAAAAGTTCAAAATTCTTCAACTTCTGGAGTAATGCAGCCTTTGCAATATACTATAGAAATAAAAAATAAAGGAATAAGCGATGACCCATTTGTTGTAAGTTGCTCTCTTCCAATTGGTTGTAATGCAATTCCAATCGTAGTTCTTCATAATAGTAGTAGAAAGTTTGTTTATGAGCTTTTACTTCCAAACGCAAAAAAATACAATTTTAATATAACAATATCTTTACTTTATAATTCAAAAATAAGTAAAAGCTTTTATGTTGAAGCAAACGTAAGACAAGAGATTAAGTATGACCTTATAGCAACTTCTCATGGGGCTTTACTTTCTCCAATAACAGAAGCACCCCTTTACAATCTAATCGCTTTTTTTGTAAAAATTTTTGGAAGATAAGATGCAAAAGAAATTTTTGTTTGAAACAAAAAGTATAGTAGACTTTGCTAGATTATGCTGTTTTGAAACATTTCCTTTATTAGTTTTTAGTATAAAGAAAAATGAAAAATATAAGTTAATCTGTAATTTTAAAGGATTAAGGTTTTTTACTTTTTCAAAAAAAGTATCAAAATTTATCGAGTATAATGCAAATGAAGAGGAAAAAATTGAATTCGTAGAGAAACCAAGCTTAAAGAATCCTTTTTCTCCGATTGTTTTTCTTGAAGAAGAACCAAATGCTAAGAAGGAAAAGATAAAGTTTTTTAAAGTAAAAGATTTTGATTCTATTTCAAGGATTGCTTTGCATGAGCTTAATAAAGAGGTCCAAAGTGCAATATTCATAGATTCAAAAGCATGGACGATAGTAGAGGAAGATGAGCAAATTTTAATATTTTATTCAAACTCATTTCCAAAGCTTTCAAACTATTACTTTACTGATGGAGAAAACTTTTCAAAAACACCAAAATTGGGTTTTGTTAAAATAATATTTTTAAAAGATTTTCCTTTGTAATACTATATTGGCAACAAGTTAAAGAATAGGAAAAGGACCTTCCTCTACCTTTGCTAATCTTACAAAAACATTGAAAAGATTATAAGTATGTGTTAGGTATATTGAAAAAGCTTCAAGCTCAATTTCTACTTCTTTTATTGCTTTTTCTCTAATTGCTTTTTCAATTACTTTTTTTCTAAATTGTTTAAGGTTTTTCAAAAAAATTCCTCCAGGATACACATCCTCTTCTTTATCTTCATAATTTTCTATAGAATTTTTTAAATTTTCTAAAAAATTAAAAAAATCTTCCCCAGTTTTTATAAAAATATTCAAATTTTTTCTTGCATTTTTTCTATTTTCTTTATTCTTTTCAATTTCTTCTAAAATTTCTAAAATTAATGTTTTATCATTTTTTTCTTCTGGGTCTTTGGGAGTAGTTATTTTATCTGATATAAGCAAAAGAATCCATTTCCAGCTTTCTTTTCTAATCTTTGTTATATCCGTTATAAAATCTTCTAATTCATTAAGATTTATCCTATATAGAACACCTCTGTAGCTCAAGTTCTGTAGATGAACGGGTGAAGATATTGGTAGTAAACCCCTAACGTAATCCCTAACGTAATCCTTTAAAGTTGAAATGTTTGAAGAATCCTTTTCTATGGTTTCTAAATATTTTTCAGGAGAAGCCTTTTTCTCGATAAACTTCTTTATTTCTTCATATATTCTATTCATCTCAAGCCTACTTATAGAACCACAAAAGATAAGAATTTTTTTCTTTTCTTCCCTCCTTCTCAGTTCACCAAATTCTTCTACTCTAAATCGAGATCTCCACATTTCTTTTGGATAAATTTCATTCAGTTCACCAAGTTCTTCTACTCTAAATCGAGATCTCCACATTTCTTTTGGATAAATTTCATAGATTATTTCATTAGTTAAATAATTTGACTTCAAGACAAAAGGATTTATCTCACTGATCTTTTGTTTTTGCATTCTTAAATATGTTTTTTTAAATTTTTATTTTTTGTTATTCTTTTTTATTATTAATGACTTGAATGGTGGGTTAAGGACGTAAATATCATAGAGGATTTTCTCCTCAAAGAATTAGAAACTTCTCTTATATTTGGAAGTGTTTTTATTTTCTTTTTTAGAAAAAATAAAAATAAGTTTATCGTGGAGTAGTATGGAAAAAGAAGAAGATAGTAAAATAGATTTTTTAAGAAGCTTATACAATAGAGAAGACTTTGAGATAAGGAGTATAAGAAAATCTGACGGAAAAGAATTTGTAGTAATAAGATCTTATACAGTCAGAAAAGAAGATTTTGAGGATGTAAAAGAAATTCAAGATTTTCTTGAAGTAGATGGAGTTATATTTTTAATGAGAATTAAGTTTAATGAAAATTGGCAAGGAAAGGAAGCAAAAGAATATTTAAAAAAACTTTTTGGTTTAAAAGAAATAATTTTTGAAGAAATAGAAGCAGAAAATAAGAAAAATTTTTTAGATAAAATTGAAAAGTTTTTAAAAAATAAGATAAGAATTTAACTTTATTCTTCCTTTTGTTCCTTGATTTAAAAGCTTAAATTTTGAAAGTGGTTACTTTTCTTAAAATAAACTTTATATAAAAGAGTCAAAATTTTATAAAGGGATTGCTTCTCAATCGAGAAAAAGTTAATATTTTAACATACTTCTTTTTCATTTCATATCCTTTCCATAGAGAACTTATAAATTTTCTTTTAGTTTCTTTTCCAATTTATCGTTTTACCAGTCAGGTTCCTCCGGTACCATTATCTCTTCTGTTATAGCTATCTCAAGAAGTGCTATTGTATAACCTAAGGCAGCATCAAATAGTAAAACCTCTACAACTCCTATAGTCCCTACAATCCCGTTTGGAAGCAATTTTAGCAAATTTGATGTGATCTCCATTACTGTTACTGCGGTAACAAAGTTAAAAATAGCAAGTGGTATATATAGTAAT
>JBNAVG010000007.1:19958-22201 GCA_049700355.1 Candidatus Micrarchaeales archaeon
GGATTCCTTTGAAATGTTTTTCTTATTCTTTTTTTAAATTCATCCTCCCTTTCACAATCTCTAATTCCAAAAACTCCTTTTTCTCTTTCTTTTTCTTTTTCTCTACTTAAGTTTTTAACTTCTTCTCTACTTGGCTTTTCTTTTTCTTTATTTTTTTCATCATCCCTATTTGGAGACCGACTTTTTTCTTTTTCCATAATTTTAATTATCAAATGAATATTTAAATTTTTTAATACTGCTTTTATTATTAATTCAAACCTTCCATTTTAATTGACATTTGATTGTCAAATATTTAAATATATATTGACAGTTAAGTATCAAATATTTAAATACGTATTGATAATTATTATTATGTTGGAAAAGATGAACCCTTGGTGGGAGGAAAAAAATTGGGAAAGTTTAGATGCAGATTTAAAAAAATTTAACACTTTCAAAATAAAGTGGCTTCCACTCTGGATAAAAGATATAAGCCTTAAGCCCCCTTCCCTTAATTTTGTTTTGGGACCGAGGCAAGTTGGAAAAACAACTGGTATAAAACTTCTTATAAAACAACTTATAGAAAAAGGAGAAGACCCAAAGCTTTTGGCTTATATAAACTGTGATTTATTAGCGAGTTTTAAGGAATTGAGGAGTATCATGGAGAAGATGAAGGGGTATAAACTTATTGTTCTAGATGAGGTTACGAGTATAGAGTACTGGTGGAAAGTGGTAAAAGGTTTAATAGACCTAGGCCAATTTACAGATTCAACTTTAATAGTTTCTGGTTCTTCTTCTCTTAGAGTTGAAAAGTTTATGGAAGCATTTAGTGGGAGAAGAGGCTATGGAAAAGATGTAGTTGTTTTACCACTTTCTTTTAAAGAGTTTGTTGAGGTAAAAAAGTATAAAAAATCAGAATTGTTTTCAGCCTTTGAGCATTATTTAAAGAGTGGTGGTTATCCAAGGAGTATCAACGAAGACCAAACCTTTCTGCAAGATTTTATTAGTAGTATTGAAAAAGAATTTGCAAGGGTTGGAAAAAGTTATAAGTTGGGTAGAGAAATAATCTACCAAATAATCTTAAAAGCTCCTTCTGCTTTAGGCTATAACACGATTGGAAACTCTATAGGAGTTTCTCATGTAACGGTAAGGGAATATCTTGAAATCATGGAAGATATGTTTTTGCTTAAAATTGCCCATCTAAAAGATGGGGATAAAATTAATTTTAGAAAAGAGAAGAAAATCTTCCTTAGAGACCCATTCATGCTTCAAGCTTTTTCAACAATCTTTGGGATCGAGCCGAGAAAGGAAATAATCTATGAATGGGTCATCCAAGAACACATTTTTAGAAAGTTTGGAGAAATCTTCTATTGGAAAAATAAATTTGAAATAGATTGCATAGCTAAAAATCTTAAAGTTGAAGTGAAAGCTGGAAAAGCGCATGAGAGGTATCCAAAGAACGTTATCGTATTAGATGAAGAAGAGATACCAAAATTTTTAATTAAATTGTAAATTCTAAACAATCGATATAAAAGTAACTTATTTTTTAGGGTATTACAAAAATTGTTTTGTTTTTATCACTTCTTTGTTATTAATTCAAACTTTCCATTGGGAAGTAAAACATCAACCTTTTCCCTTTCAACTCCAAAAAAACTTGAGATCTTTTCAATAGCTTCATTCCTTTTAATACTCCCAGGAGTTATCTCAATTTCTTTTTCTAGATTTCTTTTACACTCCCCTGGAATTACTATTAATTTGTTTTCATAAATTCCAATCCTTAAACAAAGCTTAACATTCCTAAACCATTCCCTTTCTCCAAAAAGCAAGAATTCACCCTTTTTTGTTGAAGGTTTAACCTGTGAAAAAGGTAAAGCATAAACATCTATACTAGAAAAACCTTCTTCCCATGCATTTGAATAGCATGCTGCAAACTGAGAAGCTTCAAGCTTATCATCTTTAGTAGCTTTTTTTCCATCTTTTAATATTAAAACCCCACCTCCAAAAATATCTGCATGGAAAAAAAGGTCGTTTTCATTAAAATATTTTAAGAATAAAACTTGATTCTGTTGAGCGTTTTTTCCACAAATTGCAAGAAAATTGTTTGTTGTAAAGAAATACCTAAACCTTTCGTACCATTCTTTTTCTTCTATTATCCTTATCTTTTTCTTTTCCACTTTTGGGTTTTCCTTTTCTATAGCCTCTATTTCCTTTTTTATTTTTTCTATAGCTTCTAGCACACCTTCTATTTTCTTCTTCGTTTTTTTAGC
>JBNAVG010000007.1:22211-24573 GCA_049700355.1 Candidatus Micrarchaeales archaeon
TTGAAAACTAGCTTCTCTTATTAATTTTTTGTATAAAAAACATTTTTTAATTAATCGGTTGCAGGGGGTGGGATTTGAACCCACGAAGGCTCTAAAGCCACAGGATCTTAAGTCCTGCGCGTTTTCCTGGCTCCGCCACCCCTGCTAAATATACATCCCTCCATAATCGCGAATCGCTTTTTTATAGGTATTTATTTTTCTTTTGTGCGTGTTTAAAGTTTCCCTAATTTGCTTTTCTAGAATATCCGCTTCTTCTGCGAGCTGAGTTGTATCTACATTTATAGGCAAAATTTTCTTTAAAATTTCTATTGCTATTTGAGCATGTCTTGGGTTTGTAAACTTTGGGTCTACTGGTAGTAATATTGAAATTGCATCAATACCAAGCTGAGCACTCTTAGAGAGAACGATTCCATTTATGCCAGTAGTAGCCCCTTCCTTTATTGGTAAAGCACCAGCTTCTTCCAATATTTTAAGCATTTTTTCATTAGAAGCGACACCATAAGCAATAGAAGCCCCTTCCTTTCCACCAGTTAAGCCTCCAACAGAAATTATAAGCTTTGCATTTTTTTCTTTTGAATAATTTATTATTAAATCTGAGAGTTCATAAACCAAAGAAGGCGGGATTACAAATTCTGAAAAGAAGATTGCAAGCTTTGAATTATCATCAAAATAAATCCTTGCTGGTGGAAGCGGTCTTCCATTATGGATACTTGTTAATGGAGGAAACTGAGGACTTTCTATGCTTGCTACAACCCTCATTTTCAATTTATCTATTAAATAGCTTGAAACCATAGTGGCAACCAAGCCTATACCCGGAAAACCTTCAAGTAAATAATCTATTTTTTCAATTTTCTCAAACTCGATTATTTTTACCATAATAGTTTATTGAAATCTTTTTATTAAAATCTTTCTAATGGTCCTTGATCAAAACGAGCTACAGCTATTAGCTACACCAATAATTAGAGGATATATTTTAAAATCCTAGGTGCAATTTCACATATTCTCGACAAGGAAGCCCACACGCTTTAGTATGCAACATGCGAATCAACCTATGGAAAGCCTACGCTTTAGTCGTGGGTAGTTTACATAAGATTGAAACCCGCTTAGGTATCTTTCAGGAAACTAATATTTAGATTTTTAGTTTCCGTTAGAAAACTAATCTTAAAGTTATATTTTAGCAAAAGGTTTTGCTCTAACTTAAACTTCTTGGAATATCTCCTCTAGCTTCTTTCTTTTTCTTCCTTTTGGTTCTTCTCCTTTATAACCTATTGGGATTATTGCAATTGGGAGTAAATCTTTTGGATTTCCAAGAATTTCTAAAACTTTATTTTCGTCAAAGGCACCAACCCAAACGCTTCCAAGTCCAAGAGCTGTTGCTGCAAGCTGTGAATAAGCTGCTGCAATCGTTGCATCCTGCAAAGAATACAATCTTTTTCCCCTTTCACCATATTTATTTTCTTTTTGCAACGCACAGAAAACAAAAACAACGGGTGCTTGTGCTATGAATTCTTGTCCAAAAGATGCTTCAACTAATTTTTCTTTTTTCTTTTCATCCCTTACTATAAAAACTTTGTAGCTTTGAAGGTTTCCAGCTGAAGGAGCTGAGTTTATCGCATTCATTATTTCCAGAATTTTTTCTTTTTCTATTTCCCTTTTTTGAAAAACCCTTATTGAATGTCTTTTTTTCAATACTTCAAAGAATTCCATAAATTAAGAAGAAAAAAGGAGTACAAATTTTTATCTTAAATCTTTTCTAACTCTAACTCGCCAAGGGTTAAAACCTTTACCTTTTCTGAAGAAAGTTTTTCATAATCCTTTTTTATTAAGCTATTTGGAACTATTATTAAAAGCTTTTTATTCGTTAAGCTTTGAATTTTTCTTTTAAGAAGGTTTAAGTTTTGTCTTTTTAAACCAGTTTCAACTTCGATAAAAAAATCTTTTGTTTCTATATCAAAGCTTTCTATTCCCAATTGGGAAGTAATCTTTGCTTTTATTTCCTTTTTCTCCAGAATTTCTTTAACTCTTTTTATAAGCCATCCATGGAATGGTGTTTCCCCCTTTTCTCTTAAATAAAGATAAACAAATTCTTTCTTTCCTTTTTCAACGAGCATACTTGCAAGAGTTCCATCTCTTTTCATTTGTTCTACTATTTCTTTTGTTTTAAGTTTTGAAGTGCTTAGCTCCATTCTAAAATTTTTAGAAACGTTTTTTGCGATTTGAGTTGTTGTAGCGCATTCATTTTTTTCAATAAAATTAAGAATGTATTCTTTTATTTCCGCCATCGTTGGTCTAAATTCTTTTGTAACAACGTAGTTTCTTTTGTATTCTTTTGGAGAATAATAAAGCCTAATCTCAGGTACTA
>JBNAVG010000008.1:0-11763 GCA_049700355.1 Candidatus Micrarchaeales archaeon
TAATTCAAAACCTTCTTTCACAAGCAACTAGCTAGAATAGCTAGTAGTTAGCTGTCTTTTCTTTTTTCTTTTTTATGTTTGTTTTTAAATTTAAATAAAATGAAAAAGAAAATTGGAATCTATTCTTTTTCTTGTGATGAAGGATGCACTATTACTTTTTTTGAAATTCTAAATAGAAAATTTTTTGAATGGAAAGATAAGCTTGAGATCGTCGATTCAAAGGCGATTGGTAAGGATTATGAAGGAAATGTTGATATAGCGATAGTTGAAGGGGCTATTTCAACAAAAGAAGAAGAGGAAAAGATTAAGGAGATTAGGAAAAGAAGTAATATCGTTATTGCTATTGGAAACTGCTCAATCCTTGGAAGTCCATCAAACATTAGGAATTTTTTTGGTGAAAAAGAAAAAGAAGAAATAAAAGAAATAATAAAAAAATTTAATTATCTTGAAAGAGTAAAAAGCATTAAAGAAATTATAAAAGTCGATTATGAAGTTATGGGTTGCCCGATGGATGAAGAAAAATTCCTAAAAATATTTGAGGGTCTACTATGATGATTCTTATAAATTGTTTTTATTTTTTCATTTTCCTTTTCTTCTTTATTTCCTTACATATAATAGAAGGTCCAGAAATAAAAAGAGTTGAAGGCTCGGCAACGCTTGAAATACAAATTGAAAAAGATATAGTAAAAAGCGCGAAATTAAAAGTTAAAGAAAGTAAGAGGTTTTTTACACAAGGAGTAAGGGGGAAGAATTTTGAAAGCGTTCCTTCCTTTCTTTCTAGAATATGCGGAACTTGTAGCATTGCTCATATGATGGCTTCTACGGAAGCGATTGAAAAAGCTTTTTGTATAGAGAACTCTGAGCAAACGATAAACCTTAGGAAACTTTTAATGAATGGGTTAATGATAAGAGACCATGCTCTTCATCTTTATTTCTTTTCCCTTCCAGATATTTTTAAAAAAGATTCCTTATTAGAGATTGAGGATGTAGATTTAATAAAAGATTGTTTTGATGTTAAAGAAGCTGGAAACCAAATTTGTAAGGTTGTTGGTGGAAGAGCTGTGCACCCAACAAACATAACTATAGGTGGTTTTTTAAAAATCCCAAAAGAAGAAGAGCTAAAGAATGTTTTAAAAATTTTAAAAAACACAAGAGAAAAAGTTTTAAAATTAATACAAATCTTTTATTCGCAAAGTGAGAATTTTGAAAGAGAAACAATTTACATTGCGATAGTTGGGAATTATGATTTCTTAGAAGGAAAGATAAAGTCTACGAATGGAATCGAAGTAGAAGAAAAGGATTTTGGGGAATTCATGGAAAGGGTTATAATTCCTTATTCACAAGCAACTGCTTTTAGGTTTTATGGAAAAACATTCATGGTTGGTGCGCTCGCAAGAATGAATTTAGCAAAAGAAACACTCAACAAAGAAACGAAAGATTACGCGAGTGAATTTTTAAAGGTTTTCCCAAGCAATAATGTTTTTCACAACAATCTTGCACAAGCAATAGAGATTTTGCATTGTATAGATTCTTCCATAGAGATTATAGAAAAAGAAGAGTTTAAGGAAGAAAAGCCAAAAAGTTTTTTTGTAAAAGATGCTATTGGTTATGGAGTCGTTGAGGCTCCAAGGGGAACACTATACCATAAGCTACTTATAAAAAACGGAAAGGTTATCGATGCAAACTTTATAATACCAACAGCTCAAAACCATGTACAAATGGAAGAAGATATAAAAATCCTTGTTCAAAGACTGATCAATGAAAACAAAAATGAGCATGAAATAATCCATGAAGTAGAAAAGTTAATAAGAGCCTATGACCCATGCTTTAGCTGTGCTACACATTTCCTAAAGCTTAAGCTTAAAAAATTATAATTTTTTTAAAACATCTTTCAACTCTTCTTTTATCCTTTTCTTTTCTTTCTTTTTCCCAATTGGTATAGCGATAATCTTAAAATCTTTTATCCTTCCGATTTTCTTGAGTAGGAGGATTTCTTCAATAAAAGAGTGTTCATGCAATGTAATCGCTTTTTTTCTTTCAACCTCCTCAGGTTTTAAGACCCTTACTTTTTTTATTCCTTTGCAAACATCCAAGAATATTACCTTCTCCTTTTCCTCTATACTCTCAGCTGGATCATATTCTATAAACTCAAAACCCTCTATCTCTTTTTTTAAAGATTCAGCGATTTCCAAAGCAAAAGAATCTTCTTTTATAGCCCTATTCCCAAGAACGAATACTTTTATTTTATTTTTCATTTTTAAAAAATGCAATACTCGAATAAGCAACAACACTTTCAAAATCTCCGGTTGCTTTTCCAGAGTTTGAATAATTTAGCAATTCTCCTTTTGCTTTTTTTTCCTTTGCAAAGAGCATAGAGCATGCGATTGGAGCATAGCCACATACAGAATCGTTTACCTCATCTATTTTTTCATAGAATCCTTCTACGTTTAAGCTTAGTATTTCTTTTATTACCTCAAAATCTTTCTTCTTAGCGATTTCTGAGCTTTCATAATGATCAAAGTCTGAGCTTGCTAAAACAACTATTTTTTCTTTTGCTTCCTTTTCGCTTTTTATTATCGAGCTTGCTAAATCTTTAGCCTTTTCTAAGCTTTGGTCTAGCATAGCTATTGCAACGATTTTAAATTTCTTTGCTACATATTGCAAAAAAGGAAGCTGAACTTCTATACTATGCTCTTGTACATGTGCAACTTCGTCCTCTTCAGCAAATTTTGAGTTTTTAATTATTCTTTTTGCAAGTTCTTTGTTGGTTTCTACTATTCCAAGCGGTGTTTCCCAATCCTGCATGGAAACACTAACCAAAGAACCGAAACCAGTATGGTTTGGGCCTATTATTACTAAAGTACCTTCAAAGTCCTTAAGCTGAGAATGTGAAAAAGCTGCAACCTCACCAGAGTATTCATAACCAGCATGTGGAGCAACCAATGCAACGACTTCTCCTTTTTTTGTTTTTCCTTCAAAAAAATTTCTTAGTTGTTTTTGTATCTCTTCTTTTGAATAAGGGTAAAAGCTACCATTAAAAACAGCCTTTCTCATATTCTTCTTTTTCAAGCTTGCTTTTTAACTTTTTTGGAAAGAATAAAATTTTAAAAAACGTATTTTAAAAAAGATAATGCAAATAAGTAAAAGTATTAATTTTGGAATTGAGGTTATCAAATCAAATTTTTTTCATCTTTCTTTACCTTATAAACTAAACTTTGCAATAACTTATAGATGTAACTCAAGATGTTTAACCTGTAATATTTGGAAGATACATCCACACGATGATCTTACTCTAAATGAAATTAATGAATTTGCAAAAAAGAATGATTGGTTTAAATGGGTTGGTTTAACTGGTGGAGAGCCATTTTTGAGAGAAGATATATCACAGATTGCAGAAGTATTTTCAAAATATTCAAAAGGCCTTTATATACTTACCATTCCAACAAATGCCCTTTGCAATGGCGATTTTATAGAGGAGAAAATAAAAGAAATATTGGAGCTAAAGATTCCAAGAGTAGTAATTACGATAAGCCTCGATGGATATGAAAAATTGCACGATAGAATAAGAGGAGTTGCCGGGAATTATCAAAAAGCGGTTAACCTTTATAAAAGATTAAAAAGATTAAAGCAAAGTTATCCAAATTTTTTTCTAGTTTTTGGTTATACGATTAGTAATTATAATCTAGGAGCTTTTGAAAAAACTTTTTTTGAAACGAAAAAGAGAATAAAAGAACTTACATGTGATGATTTCCATATAAACCTTGCACAAATTTCAAAGCATTATTATAGAAATGAAGAAAGCAAAATTACACCTTCTCAAAAAATAGTGTTGGAAGAAATAGAAAAAATATTAAGGATGAAAAAAAGGTTAAGTTTAATTTCAATATTGGAAAAAACATTCCTTAAGAAAATGAAAGAGTTTGTTGTTACAAAAAGAGCACCAGTTAAACTAAGGAGTATAGATACCTCTATATTTTTGGATAGCTTTGGTAATGTTTACCCTTCAATAATGTGGGATAAAAAGCTTGGTAATATAAGAGAATCCAAATACGATCTTAGAAAAATCTTGGAAAGTGATGAGACTAAAGAGGCAAAAATTGAAATTGCATTAGGAAAGGAGCCACAAAGTTGGACTTCTTGTGAAGCTTATCAAGCTTTAATCGGTGATTTGAAAAGTTTTATTTTTTAAAATTAATTTTAAATTGATTATTTTTTAAATTACTCTATGAAAAAAATAGAAAGCTTGAAAAAATTGGAGAAATCTAAAAAATTGAATTGGTTTTGCTTATTTTTGATCATTCTTCTTTCATCATTTTTAAGCACTTTTTTCTTTCATGGTGTTGTTCCTTCGTCAGGTGCTGATACATATCTTTATTCTCAATATGCTTATGATGTTGAAACAAAAGGTATAAAAAGTTTGTTGAATAGGGGTGTTCTTTCAGTTAAATTTATCCTTATCTATGGAATCGCTTTTTTCTATAAAATCTTTGGGCCAAGCATGTTTTCCTCTTCCCTTTTTACTATTTTGTGTTTTCTTTTTAATATAATCGTTATTTATCTCATTGGAAAAGAGCTCTATAATGAAAAAGCAGGGCTTTTAGCAGCTTTTCTTTTTGGAATATTTCCACTTGCTGTTACACAAGCTTCTCTTACTAGCGATAATACACCAATGGCATTATTCGCTTCCCTTTCAATCTTTTTCATTGTTAAAGCGCTAAAAGAAAACAAAAAAATTTTTTATTTTTTATCTACTTTTGTAGCAATAATCGGAGTGCTCTGTGTTTGGGAAGAAATTGTAATAATGCTTCCTTTGATCTTTATACTTCTTATCGATATAAAAGAAAAAGGATTAAAAAACATTAAAAATTACCTATTTTCACTTTTTGGAGTAATGATAGGTTTTTTGCTTATAATGCTTATAGGTTACATTCACAGTAATGATTTCTTGTATGTTTTGGAACAAGCAGAGAGTAGCTATGACGAATGCTGGGGTGATGGATGCGTAGATTTTCCAAATTTTTCAATATTCAAAAGGTATTTGGAGATTCTTTTACCCTTTAATTTTATATCCACGATTATGCAATTCTTTGCTACGAGAGACATAGATTTAGTTTTTAGTTTAATAGACCCTTTTAAAAGCATCGAAAAAGAAAGTGCCTTTTTGATAAACTACTACTTCTATTTTTTCATATTTTTTCTTCTCGTTTTGATGTTTCTGAAAGAAAAAAGGATTTATATACCTGCAATTTGGGTTTTCCTTTCTTTACTATACCTTAGCTTTGGTACAAGAAGTTTAAAAAGGTATATAATGATAAATGTTGTTTATCCTAGATTTACTCTAATCTTCTTCCCTGGTGTAATGTTAATAGTTTCATTTGGAATAATAAAAATTCTTGAAATCAGCAGAAGTAAAATTAAAAGGTTATTAGCGATTCTTTTTTCGATTTTTGTTTTAGCTTTTTTGTTTTTCGAATCGATATACTCAGTAATATTCATCGAGTATTCTTGGTACGAAGCAACTTATCCCTTTATTCAAATAGGTGAATTCATTAGCTCTCTTCCAACAAATTCAACGGTTTATAGAGAAATGGATGTTCCAATAGATGTTTATGCGCATTACTCACAAAATTTTTACAATATACAAAATTTGGATTGCAAGACTTTTATTAAAAGAAGTTACATTGTATTAAAAGAAAATGAATCCTTCCAAAAAGAATGTAACTTAAGCTTAGCGTTTGTTCCAAGAAGAATTCCAAAATATTGGGTTGCAGAGGTTTTAAACATTACAAACAAATCATTGTATAAAAACATATGGGATTTCCAAAAATATGTAGTATACTCAGCTCAATAACCTTCTGCCATTCTTATGCTTTTTACAACCAAATACTTTAATTTTTCGCTATCAACATTATGCTCCCTAGCTACTCTTTCAGCTTGTCTAAACTTATTTTCAAAAAAATTGTAAGCTTTCCTCGCTGCACAATAAGCATCCCTTTCATGAAGGTTTAAAAATTTTAAGCCCCTGCTTATTTTTTCTTTTTCATTCTCTTTCATATCCTCTTTTGGTGAAAAAATTTTTGAATTAAATATTGCGGCTATTTTTCTAACTACCTTTGGAATTTTTTTCTTATCAGTAGCAACTATTATAGGAGTACCAAAACTCTTAATAGTTTTTATTATCCATTCTTTTTCAGCATTCTTCTTAAAAATTATTCCAACAAGCTCTCCTTTTAAATTTAAAAAAGCGATTGCAAAATTCGTTCCTGGGTCTACACCAACGATCAGATACAACTACTCACCATGGGCCCGCAGGGAATCGAACCCTGACTCTCCAGCTTGTAAGACTGGCGTCTTAACCATTCGACTACGGGCCCAATATTCTATTTAGAAATTAATTTTATAAAAATTTAACTTCTTTTTATGCATAGCTTGGGTTTGCTTGGTTTTCTTCTCCTTCATCAACGAAACTTGCTTTCCACAATGAACCATAGTCTCTTTTTAAGCTTTCTTTTACTCCTTTACTATTTTTTATTGCTTCTTCCACATGTTTTTTTTCTATAAATTCCGAGCCATCTGCAACAGCAGAATCACCAGCGATTCTTATTAAACCAGCTATGTCTCTAAGCCTTAAAGTATAGCCGTTTGCATTATCTATAGCTTTAGCCTTTTTCTTAGCTACTTCAGCTATTAGCTCCATAGCATCTCTTTTCATATGTGGTATATTTCGAGCGTTTTCTATTTCTTGAGCTATGAATTGGAATAGCTTGAGCTTATTTTCTTCTGTAGCTTCCATATAAGTTTTCATTAGAACTTGGTAGCCATTTCCAGTAATTCTAGAAAGTAGTGGTGGAAGAATCATAGAAAGGTCCCTTATATTTGCTGCAGCTACAAGAATAAAATCACATGGAACATCTTCAACTCTTACCGCTGCGCCAGTGCTAGTTGGGTTTTTTCCAACAATAGGATACTTCTTTTCCTGCATAGCAGTTAAGATATACCTTTGCAAATCCCCAAGAGTTGGGATCTCATCTACGAACAAAACACCTTCATGTGCTTCATGGACTGCTCCTGCAACTACTCTTGTATATGGTAAACTTCCAAGCTCTTTGTGTGACCCATAAGGGTCATGTTCAACATCTCCTAAAAGTTCTGTTTCACTCGCACCAGTTGCTTGTACAAATGTTTTTCTATCTAACGGTACAATAACTTTCCTCTTTTTGATCAATTTCTTATCAAACTTAAATACAAGTATAGAATTTTCGTCATACCTTTGAAAAATATAATCCCCTTCTTTTAGTTCTTCTTCCTCTTTTTCAACAAGGTCACCAAATGGAGAATAAGAATGTTTTTCTGCTCCACAGTTTGGACATATTTCTTCCTTATAGCTACTTATAAAACCACATTTTTTACACCTATAACCTAATTTCTCAGCTACAAACTCAGGAGCATCGATAGCAGGAATAACCTTAAATAGCTTCTTTTTAAATTTATTTTCCCTTTCTATATCTTTTTTTGTTCTAATCTCTACTAATGGTCTATTGTGGTTTTCAGGATTGTCGATAACGCTGATTTCTTGTGTTGGTTTTGGAAGAAGTGAAGCCATTGCTTGGGCAACCATACTTTTTCCAGTTCCAGGAGGACCGATTAAAAGAAGGTTTCTTCTTTGTTTTGCAGCAATTTTTACTATTCTAACCGCTTCTTCCTGGCCTATTACTCTCTCTATTGGTTCTTTTGGAATTTTTATGTCTTTTGTCGTTTCTATGGAATCTAGCATTGTTTTATTTCTTTTTATTCAAATATAAATATTTGTTACTAAGATAGGTTTTCTTCTTCCTTCCTTTTTTCATAAGTAATTTTAATTCCTTTTTTCAAATAATATTAATGTATCCATTAGACCTTGAAACATTAGTTGTGGAAAATAATTGGAAGGAAATGCTTATAAACCTAGTTGAAAGTGAAAAGCTAGACCCTTGGAGTATAGATATTGTTGTTATTGCTGATAAATTCCTTCAAAAAATAAAAATGCTGCAAGTTCTTGATTTACATGTTGCAGCAAACGTTATACTTGCCTCTTCTATTCTCCTTAGAATGAAAACTGAAACTTTATTGTTTGAGGCAACCCAAGTAGAAGAACAAAATGGAGAAGTAGAAGAAAAACAAACCCCAAATATTCCCCAGCTTAACTTAAAGCTTAGACTTCCACCACCCAGAAGGCTTACACTTCAAGAGCTCATTAAAGCAGTTGAAGAAATAATGAAAATTCAACAACGTATTAAGAAAGTGGTTAATGTCCCACAACAAACAATTCAAATTGATTTAAATGAAAAGGACCTCGATACTTTAATAAATGAAACCTTTGAAAAAATTAAAAAAAGTGTTGATCCGTATGGTTTGGTAACTTTTTCCCAACTTTTAACAAAAAAAGATTGCGAAGAAGTATTGAAAATTTTTGTTCCTTTACTCCATCTAGAAAAAGGAGGTAAAGTTTCATTGTTTCAAGAAGAATTTTTTGGAGAAATTTTTATTAAACTTTTGTGAGAGAATGGAAACTGAAGAGAAAAATAGAGTCGAAGAAAGAAATGTTTTAGAAGCAATTCTATTTATGAGTCCAAGGCCTTTAACTCTTTTTGAAATATCCAAACTTTCAGGAATAGGTTCGATAGGATATATAAAAGAGCTTTTAGAAGATTTAAAACAAAAATTTTCTTCAGAAGATTCAGCGATAGAAATTTTAAACTTTGGTGATTCTTGGCAAATGAGTGTAAAATCAAAGTATTTAGACAAAGTAAAAAGTATAACAAAAAGTGAATTAAGCAAAGGGGCTACAAAAGTTTTAGCATATGTTTATCAAAACCAACCAGTTCTACAAAGTGAAATTGTTAAACTTCTTGGGTCGGGTGTTTATGAGTATGTAAAGGAATTGCTTAAAAAAGGATTTATAGAAGCTACAAAAAAAGGAAGAACAAAAGAACTTAAAACAACTCAGAAGTTTAAACAATACTTCGAATTATAAAAATTGTTGATAAAAATGGAAAGTAAAGTAAGGTTTGTATTTGTCGAACCAAAATATAAAATAAACTTTGGACATTCGCTAAGAGTTCTCAAAAATTTTGGCTTTGATGAAATTTATGTTGTTAACCCGAGGATAAAATTTGATAAAGGAGTTATGAAGTTTTCAAAACACGCAAAAGATTTGATAAGCAATGTTGTTGTGGTTGATTCTTTAGAAAAAGCGATAAAAGGTATTTCGGTAGCAACTACGGGAATAAAAGAAAAAGCAAAACATCGTTACTTTAATTTAATAAACCCAAAAGGACTTCAAAAATTGGTAAAAAAAGGGAAAGAAATTAGTATAATAATTGGAAGAGATGATATTGGACTTAAAAAAGAAGAAATTGCAAAGTGTGATTATGTATTAAATATCGAAGCGAATAATGAGTATCCAACGCTCAACCTTTCTCATGCTTTAGCCATAATTAGTTATTTTGTTTTTACTTCTTCTAAAAACATCAAAAAAGCAAGCGATCAAAAGGATATAAAAAATTTAAAAAAAGTAATAAGCAAAGAAATATTTAAAATTGTAAAACAAACAAACATAAGAGAAAAAGAGAAAGTAGCCTTTGCTATATGTAGCGTTATCAATAGAAGTGACGCAACAAAACTTGAACTTAAAGCATTTTTAGCTCTTTTAAAGAAACTTAGACCTTCTTCTTAGGCTTTACTATTTTTACTCTTGCTGGTGTTAAGAGAAGCCTTCCTTCATCGATAAGTGCTATGTCTCCATTTATTTTTGTTGTGTATTCTTTTAATGATTGAATGAGTTGTTGAACTTTGTTTGGGTATCTATTCTTCATTTCAGTTATTTTTAATAGTATTATATTCCTTTTTTGGAGTTCATCCTCTACTACTTTTATGTCTTCTTCTCTTTGCAAAATGATTGGTTTTACGTAGAAATCAGCTGGTTCCGTTAATACATCTACGTTTTCCATTTCAGCTGTAGTAAGGTACTCTTCGATGTTTTGTTCCTTTCCAAGTCCAAGCGCAGAAGCAATTTTATCAAAGACTCCCACAAACTCACCTATTAATTTTTATTATAGAAGTTTTAAATATTTTTCTTTTTTAAACTTATTTTATGAAGATTAAATTGACCTTGTTGTTTTGTTTATTTTTTTCATTTTTCTTAATGGTATATATGCTTTTTGAAGCAAGTTTTCTTCTTACGGTTACAAAAATTAATCTTAATTTTTCTTCTTTTCACTCTAAATTAAAAATTCTACACATTACCGATTTACATTTTGGTTCAACTCCACCAACTATTTATCCTATTGTTCTTTCTAAGGTAAAATCGATAAAGCCAGATATTATTGTAATCACCGGCGATTTAGTATCTACAAATTTCTCGATTCCACAAGCGATAGAGTTTGTTAATTCTCTTTCAGAAATTGCACCAACATTCATAGTTTTCGGTAATTGGGACCACTGGGTGGGTTTAAACGTGAAAGATTTTAATGAAAAAATAAAAATCCTTTTAAATTCAAATACTTTTATTCCAAAAAACGAAAGTAAAATTTGTATAATCGGGGTAGACGACCCTTATTCTGGTTATGATAACTTAGAAGAAGCAATCTTAAACTTAAACAATTGCTCTATTAAAATACTCCTTGCACACTCACCACAAATTGTTGGAAAAGCTGCTGGAAAAGTGGATTTAATATTGGCTGGGCACACACATGGTGGACAAATCTGTTTACCAGGCTTTGGAGCGCTATGGGTACCTTTACCAAATGAATATAAAAATTTTGTTTATGGACTTTTCAAAGTTAATTCTACTTATATGTTTGTAAGTAGAGGAATAGGAACGAGGTTATTACCTTTAAGATTTTTTTCTTCACCTGAAATAGTGTTAATTGAAATTAACGAATAAAATAGCTATATTATTTTTTTGATTTCAACTCCAGTAGTCGTAAAGCTTCCAAATGTTTGATAGAAGTTTCCAACTGCTACACATTTTACATAATCTATGAATCCACTTTGAGTTTGTACAACTTTAATTGCAATTTCTTTAAAGATGTATGGAGCTATTGGTATTGAAACGTTTGCGAAAGTTGTTACATTTTTTGAAATAGGAGTTGTGTCTATTTCATATTTATCTAGTACACTTCCATTTTTCGCGATTATCAAGAAATATAATCCTTCAGAGGAATAAGAAACTACTTGGAAGCTTAAGAATGGAAGATAAGCTACAAAAAAATCTGACGAAAGATTTCCAAAGGATGTTGTTTTCCCAGCGCATGTTGTTGCAAAATTTATTGCAGAGTAACCACTCCAACTTCCACCGAAAGGAGAAGGACAAGAAGAATTACATACCATAAAACCAGTACCTTGAGTTATCCAATTTGAAAAACCTTTTGAAAAATTACCATTTTTAAGTTGAATTTTTTGTGGATAATAACAGGTAGAAGTTCCTGGTATACAACCAAAAATACAATAGCTTGGACAACTACTCGAATAATAAAATTCAGGAGAAAGAGAGTAGGTTACATTGTTTATTGTTATATTCAATTTATTGAAATACCCATTGATGGAGAAATTAATTTGTGTGAGTTGAGCTTTTTTCGCATTAATTTTTTCTTCTATAGTTTTTGTAGGAAGTAGTAGCTTATAGGTAGCATTTTTTAATTCATGGAATGGATATATCTCAATAGTTCCAAATGTTTTATTAGTACTTTGGTTATAATAAGAATAGAAATGGATTACAACAAA
>JBNAVG010000008.1:11863-24488 GCA_049700355.1 Candidatus Micrarchaeales archaeon
ACTATTATTGCGATGAGAAGTAAAATAATAAAAATTTTTTCTTTTTCCATAAAAAGTTTTCTTTATTATCTTTTAAATATTTTTTGAAAAGGGAAGAAGAGAGAAAAGGAATAGTATAGAAAAATTTAAATATCCAAAATAATAAATTAACTCAAGGCACCAGATGGTGAAAAGATGGTAAATCCGACTGAAAATTTGGATGAATTTAGTAGTGAACAAATAAAAATAGTGACTGTTGGTGTTGGTGGTGCAGGAAATAACACTGTAAACAGACTTCTTAAAACAGGAGTTAAAGGCACAGAGCTTATTGCGATAAATACCGACCAAGCACATTTTAAGATTATTGATGATAGAATAAAGAAAATATTGATTGGAAGGAGCATAACACATGGGCTTGGTGCTGGTGGAAGCCCTGAAATAGGAATGAAAGCTGCAGAAGTAGATAGGCAAGCTATAGAGGATGCTCTTCAGGGAGCACATTTGGTATTTATTTGTGCTGGAATGGGAGGAGGGACAGGAACTGGTGCAGCACCAGTTGTTGCAAAGATTGCAAAGGAGCAAGGAGCAATTGTAATTGCATTTGTTACATATCCATTTGACCTAGAAAGAGTTAGAAAGGTAAAGGCCGAACAAGGTATTAATGAACTGAGAAAGGTATGTGATAGTGTAATAATATTGGATAACAATAAACTTGTAAGGCTTGTTCCAAATCTGCCAATGAATGAAGCATTTGCGCTTGCAGATGAAGTACTAGCTAAAGCTATAGGTGGTCTCGTTTGGACAATAACACAACCAAGCTTAATAAATATCGACTTTGCAGACGTAAGAGCAATTATGGGGC
Source organism: Candidatus Micrarchaeales archaeon (assembly GCA_049700355.1). Classification (GTDB taxonomy): domain Archaea; phylum Micrarchaeota; class Micrarchaeia; order Micrarchaeales; family JBNAVG01; genus JBNAVG01. The sequence goes on from JBNAVG010000008.1 coordinate 12,705, forward strand.
ATGGAGATGTTGGTTTCATTTCGGTTGGTCAAGGAAAAGGAAACGATAAAGTTGAGATTGCAGCAGAAGCAGCAATAAAGAATAAGCTTCTTGATGTTGACTTTGAAGGGGCTACTGGTGCATTGATCCATATAACTGGAGGAAGCGATTTAACACTCGGTGATGCAATAAAAGCAGGAGAATTGATTACTGAGCAAATGGACCCAAAAGCAAATGTAAAATGGGGAGCTAGAATAATGCCTGGCTTTGATGGACAGATAGAGATTGTAGCTATCGTTACAGGAGTAAAAGGAGCAAGTATACTTGGAGGAGTAAAACAAGAAATGAAAGAAGCTGAAGGTATAGAATATATAGGTTAAATTTAAAAATTTAAAATTCAAAATTTAGAGCATTGGTGAAGAAATGGAAGAAGTCTTTGAAGGAGTAAATGTAAAGATTGTTGGAATCGGAGGTGGAGGATGTAATACAATAACAAGATTAACTCCATACCTTAAAGAAGTTGAAACAATTGCAGTGAATACGGATGCAAAACATTTAAGCATAACAAATGCAACAAAAAGAATTCTTATTGGCAAAAGTATAACACGTGGCCTTGGTGCAGGTGGTTTTCCAGAAATAGGAATGAAGGCTGCAGAAGCGAGTAAAGAAGAGATAAAAAGTAGTGTAGAAGGAAGTCATATAGTCATTCTAACAGCCGGAATGGGAGGAGGGACTGGAACTGGTGCAGCACCAGTTGTTGCAAAGATTGCAAAGGAGCAAGGAGCTTTAGTCCTTAGTTTTGTAACCTATCCATTTAGCCTTGAAAGGAGCAGAACAAAAAAAGCAGATTGGGGTCTTTCTCAATTGGTTGCGGAATCTGATGCTACTGTTGTAGTTGAAAACGATAAGCTCGTTGAATGGGCTAAAAACCTTCCTGTTGAGAAAGCATTCTTCCTAGCTGATAAAGTTGTTGGTGATGCAATAAAAGCAATAGTTGAAACGATAAAGTACCCAAGCTTAATAAACCTCGATTACGCTGACCTAAGAACTGTAATGGAAAGAAGTGGTACTGCTTTACTTGCAATTGGAAGTGGAAAAGGACCAAACAGAATAGAAAATGCTGCAAAAGAAATTTTAAACAATCCATTGCTTGAAGCAGATACTTCTGGAGCAACGGGAGCTTTGGTACATATAGAAGGCGGAGAAAAAATGACGATAGGAGAAGCTACAAAGCTTGCTGAAATGGTTACAGAAGGAATTAGTGAAAAGGGTAATGTAATATTCGGTGCTAGGCTTAGCAATAATTTTGCTCCGGATGAAATCGTAGCTAGAGTTATAATTACCGGAGTTAAAACAAAAAGAATACAGCTAAAGCCAAAAGAACTACTCGAAAAAACTCCAGAAATTGAAGAGCTTTAGGTTACTAACTGAAAAAGGTTCTTTTTCTTTTCTATTATTTCCCCTTTTTCTAGAAGAAGTGCAAGTATAGCTTTTGCTTTTTCTTCTTTATAATTCAATTTTTGACAAATTTCTTGAAGTGTGGCTTCACCCTTTTTAAGCAATTCTATAATTTTTTGTGATTCCTTTGTGAAAAATGAAAATAAAACAACATAATATTTTTTATCAAAGCCCCTTGTTCCGATTACATTCCCCATTCTTATATCATTTTCTAGTTTTTTTGAAACTTCATTTGCTTCTTCTTCTGTAGAAAGAACGATGTAACCTTCTTTCTCTAAGGTTTCTATTAATGCATCAGATTCCATATTTACTTTTACCACTTCACCACCTTTCCCTATTTTTATTCCTTTTTTCCTTAAGAGAAACCTATTATAAATCGAGAGATTGATAGAATAAAGTTCTTTTCCGTTACTTTTTCTCATTTCGATTACTTTCCTTTTCAACAGATTATCTAAAATTTCCTTTTCTCTCTTTGAAAACCTCTTCTCTATTTCTTCTTTCGTTCTTTCATTGTATTTTATTTGGTCCAATTTTTTCAAGACTTCAAGTTCTTCTTGATTTGGTACAAAATACTTTTTTTCTTTATCCTCTTTTATCTCCTCTTTTATTTCTTCTTCTTTCTCTAAAATTCCCCTTTCTATTATTTTAAGCAATTCTTCTTTTTTTCCAAAAATAAGTAAATCTCTAAACTTTAAGAAGTTAACTTCGTCATTTTCTTTAATCTTTAACTGTTTAATTACAAATTGTGGTAAATAAATTGCAAACCTATCTCCAATTTTAAAAACTTTTGCGATACCCCCACCAATAATATTAATAAATTAAGTTTAAAATTCTTTTTGAAAGAAGAAAGAAGAGAAAAAAGATGAAGATGAAAAACAAAAAAATATTAATAAAAAATTAAAAAGATAAATGGGCCCGTAGCTCAGCTTGGATAGAGCGGCAGCCTTCTAAGCTGAAGGTCGTGGGTTCAAATCCCACCGGGCCCGAGGGGGTAACATGAGAAAAAGTAAAAAAGTTGAAGAGAAGATTAATGAAATAATAAATTTTATTGCAACTGTAACAAAGGATACAAGCATTCCAAAAAATGTTAGAGCAGCCCTTGAAAAGGCAAAAGTAAGTTTAGAAAATGTACAGGAAGACCAAACTGTTAGGATATCCAATGCAGTATATACCATTCAAGAAGTAAGTAACGATGTTAACCTTCCATTACACGCTAGAACTCAGATATGGCAAATCTTAGGAATGCTTGAGAAAGTGAAGAAGTAATGGAAGAGGAATTGGAAAGAAAATTAATGGAAAATGAGATTTTAATTAGTAAGGAAGCTTTTGAATTCCTTAAACAGCAAGTAAACTCTAATGAAATAATAGAAAAAATAATAAGCAAACCAATATTCAAAACAAAAATAGTTGAAGTAAAAGACATCGAAGAAATTTTAAACGAGGAAGCTTTTCAAAAAATTCCAAAAGTTGAAAAGAAGAAAGAAGTAGAAGTACAAAAACTTTCATTTGAAGTAAAAAATGTTGATACAGGATTCTATACTGGTAAAATAGAGGATTTTGTTTATCTTTTTCAGGATAGGTATAAAAAACTTCAAAAAATAATAGAAAAAAGATTAACGAACATTGTTGATATAAATAGAGTTAAAAATTCTATTTCTGGGAGAGAAGCCTCTTTAATAGGAATCGTAAAAAACAAAACACTTACTAGAAATGGAATTGTAATAGATGTAGAAGACCTAACCGATGAAATAAGATTATACATTCCTAAAAATTCACCTTATTTTAAAGAAGCTCAAACAATAGTAAATGATGAAGTAATTGGAGTTAATGGCAAACTTACAGGTAGTTTATTTATTGTAAATAGGCTTGTTTTTCCTGATATAGAAGTAAGAAACCCAAAGAAAGTAGAGAAAGATATAGAGATTGCTTTTATAAGCGACCTTCATGTGGGAAGTAAACTTTTCTATTCAAAAAATTTTGAAAGCTTTTTAAAAGATTTAGAAAAATTTGAAAAGTTAAAGTACTTAATCATTTCTGGAGATATAGTTGATGGCATTGGAATTTACCCAAATCAAATAAATGAACTTTTGATTAAAGATATTTATAAGCAATATGAGATGTTTTTCAATTTTTTAAATGAAATTCCACCAAACATCCATGTATTCGTAGCACCAGGCAATCATGATGCAACAAGAAGAGCAGAACCACAAGCATTTGAAGCTGAAATGACAAAGTCTTTTTCAAACGTTTCTTTCATTTCCAATCCTTCTTACATAAATATAGAAGGAGTAGAGATTTTAGTTTACCATGGAACAAGCTTAGATTCGATAATTGCTTCGATCCCTGGTTTGAGCTATTTAAAACCTGAGGAGGCGATGATTCAACTTTTAAAGAAGAGGCATCTTAGCCCTATTTACGGAACAAACCCAATTGCACCAATAGGTAAAGATAACTTGGTAATAGAAACACAACCAGATATTTTGGTTATGGGGCATGTGCATAGAAATGCTTTTGTAAATTACAAAGGAACTATAGTAATAAACGCTGGAACTTGGCAGGGAAAAACAGAATTTCAAATAAAACAAGGGCATGTTCCAACACCATGTTTGGTAACATTTTACAATATAAAAACTTCTAATGTAAGAATAGAAAACTATCTTTTAAATGAAGAATAGAAAAATAGGAGAATGGAAAAAACAATAAAGTATTAAAAAAGGAAAAGTCAATTATTATTATGATTACCTCAATTTTAATTGCTAGTTTTATAAGCTTTGTAGCAACCTTTGTCCTTACTTTGTTTATGCAGAATTATCTTTTTGATTCTGGAATGATTGCTACAGATATGAATAAAAAGAATAAACCGAAACTTCCAACAAGTGGAGGTATTTCTGTTGTTTTTGGTTTTTCTATAGGAATAATGAGTTATATTTTTGCTTCAACCTATTTACTAAAAGGGCATTTAGATTTAATTGAGATTTTTGGTGCAACAACATCAATTTTAATGGGTGGAATAATTGGTTTATTGGATGACTTACATATAAAAGCAAAAAAAGAGGTTACAACTGGAATAAAAGATACTAAGGTTGGATTAAAACAATGGCAAAAACTTCTACTTACATTCCTTATTCCCATTCCATTTATGGTAATTCAAGTAAAAAATTCAAGTATTTGGATTCCATTTATTGGGGTAGTAAATGTTGGGATTCTTTATCCACTAATAATCTTACCACTTGCTATAATTTTTATGGCAAATGCAGTGAACATGCTTGCAGGTTTAAATGGTTTGGAAGCAGGACTTGGAGTTGTTGCGAGTCTTGGTATAGCAATTTTTTCATTTCTTTATGGAAGAATTGAAGGTACTTTGATTTCCTCTATTCTGTGTGCTTCTCTACTTGCCTTTTTGTTCTTTAATAAATACCCAGCAAAAATTTTACCCGGTGATAGTTTAACTTATATGGAAGGTGTCGCTTTAGCAAGTGCAGTTATCCTTGGAAATATCGAGAAGTTTGGAGCAGTTATATTTATTCCATGGCTTATTGAATTTGTTTTAAAAGCCAGGTCAAAATTTAAAGCATCCTCTCTAGGAAAAATAAGACATGATGGAACGCTTGCAGCACCATATGGTAAAAAAATTTATAGCTTAACGCATGTAATGATGAATATCAAAAAAGTAAAAGAATGGGAGGCAGCTATTTACATAATTCTACTGGAAGTTTTATTAATCTTGCTTGGTTTTATTTTTGAAATCTTTGGCTTCTTTTATTAAACTAACAACATCTTTAGGGTTTTTAAATATTACATCGAGTATAGAAAGAATTTTAAATTTTTCTTCTCTTATTATTATCGGTGAAAAGAATGGGAGAGAGAATTGGTAACGAAAAAATTGAGAGAGAAGAGGGATATCTCTATTATGTAGGGACTGATGGCTATGTGTATAAAGTCCCAACAAGGAATAATCCACATGGGAAAAAAGCAAGAGTTTCAAAAACACCTGTAAAAAGGGAACCAGGATACCTCTACTATCTAGACAAAAATGGCTATGTAGCAAGAGCAAAAATGAAGAACTATAAGAAAAGATAATTTTTTCTTTTTTCTTTTTTCTTTTTAATTTTTAAGTTTAAGAATTTAAGAATTCAAAACGAAAACTTTTTAAGCTCGTTTAGCTAAAAGATTAATACAATTTTTCCCGCTAACTGCAGCTTTGCAGGAGGGAAAGCATGGAAACTGAAAAAATAAAAGAAGCAATTGAAAAAGTTCTTCAAGAAAAGGGGAAAAGGAATTTTGTGCAAAGCGTAGAGATGATTATAAATTTTAGAAATATTGATTTTTCAAAACAAGAAAATAGAATAAACCTTACAATATATCTTCCTTTTGGACTTGGAAAGGAAAAAGAGGTAGTAATCTTTTCAGATTCTTTGGAAGCTAAAAAATTCGGAAAAGTAATAACTTCAAAGGAAATAGAAGGTTTAGCTAAAAACAAAAAAGAATTAGAAAAATTGAAAAATGCAATACTACTCGCTGATCAAAAATCAATTCCACTTGTGCTTAGGTATCTTGGTCAATTCTTAGGTCCTAGGGGAAAAATACCAAAAGTTATAACTAAAAATATTAAAGAGGAGATAGATGAAGCAAAATCTAGCATAAAAATACAGACAAAGGGAAAGTATCTTCCTACTCTTCAATGTGCGATAGGTTCAGAAATAATGAAAGTGGAAGAGCTTACTCAGAATGCTCAAAAAGTGTTAGAAGAAATTTCAGCGAGATTACCAAAGGGAAATATAAAAAGCATTTATTTTAAGCTTACTATGGGCAAACCAGTAAAGGTGGAATTATAAGCTAGTGGTGTTAAGATGGAGCTTACAAAACAAAAGAAAATAGAATTCGTGGAAAATTTAGCTAAAGAAATTGAAAGTTTAAAAAGTGTTGGTGTTATTGATATCTCTTTTATTCCATCAAAACTCCTTCTTCAAGTTAAAAAAGAACTTAATGGTAAAGTAAAATTTGTTTTTGGAAGAAAAAGACTTCTTAAAAAAGCCTTAGAAAAAACAAAGGCAAAAGAGCTTGTTGGATTCCTTGGGAACCAACCAATGTTAATTCTAAGCGATCTAAATGCAATTGAGTTAAATTCTATAATTAAAAGTTATTATTTAAAATTACCAGCAAAACCTGGAAGTATAGCAAAAGAGGATTTGGTTGTTAATGAAGGACCAACTCAACTTCCAGCTGGTCCAGCACTTAGTGAGTTAAAGCAAGCAGGTATAGATGCAAGGATCGTTGGTGGGAAGATACAAATTGCTTCAACAAAAGTTATCGTAAAAAAAGGAGAAGTAATTAAAGCAGTTGTTGCAAATGCATTACAAAAGCTTGAAATATTCCCATTCGAAGCTAGAATATTACCAGTTGCAATTTTAAGCGAAGGAGTAATATTTACAGGGGATGTTCTTGAGCTTGATAGAGAAAAAATAAATAAAGAAATAGAAGAAAAATTTGGAAAAGCTTATATTGTTTCTGTTTTAATAAATTATGAAACGAAATACAATACAAAAGAGCTTTTGGTTAAAGCATTTAGGAATGCTCTATATTTAGGAATAGAAAAGAATTTATACGAAAAAGGAGTAATTGATAAAGTATTTGCTAAAGCATATGCTAAAGCTTTAGCTCTAAAAAATTATGCTAAGCTTGATGCTTAGGTGGTGGTATGGAATATATATACGCTGCTTTACTATTGAATGAAGCGAAAAAAGAGATAAACGAAGAAAACTTAAACAATATCATAAAAGCTGCGGGTTTAGAGGTAAATGAAGCAAAGGCAAAAGCAATAGTTGAAGCGTTAAAAGGAGTAAATATAGATGAGCTACTTAAAAATGCAAGCCTAGTAAGTGTTTCCCAACCACAGCAAGAAGCAAAACCAAAAGAAGAGAAGAAAGAAGAGAAAAAAGAAGAAAAGAAGAGTGAAGAAGAAGCCGCAGGAGCGTTATCAAGCCTTTTTGGTTAAGGTGAAGCTTTGGGAGCAATACCGAGAAAATGGAAGAAAAAAGGAAGGATGCGTTGGAAATGGAAAAAGAAAAGGAGAAAAAGACTAAAGAGAATGATGAAACGTAGAGTTGGAGAGCTCGGTTGATTTTTAAATGGAAGTAAGGCAAATAGGTTTTGGAGCAGAAGCCGTTGTTTATTCTTTTAATGCTTTTGGAAGGAAGCTTGTAATAAAGTATAGAAAGAGAAAAGATTACAGAGAGAAAACATTGGATGATAATCTTAGGAAAAAAAGAACAAACTTAGAAGCAAGCATACTAAAAAAACTTGAAGGAATAGTTGATGTACCAAAAGTTTTTATACAAACACAACACTCAATAATAATGAGTTTTGAAAAAGGTAAAAGCCTTTTGGAAATAAAGGGTAAAGAAAGAAGAGTATACTTAAAGAAAGCTGGAGAAGCACTTGCAAAAATACATAAACTTGGAATAGTGCATGGTGATTTCACCCCAGCAAATATATTGGTAGAGAAGAGAAAGGTAAAGGTAATAGATTTTGGTTTGGCACAGTTTTCAAATAGCATAGAAGAAAAAGCAATGGATTTACTATTGATGAAAAGGGCGATTGGTAAAAAAGAATTTAATTATTTTTTGAAGGGTTACAATACAAGTGAGAAAGAAGAAATAATTAAAAAAATGAGAGAAATCGAAAGTAGAGCGAGGTATGTTGAAAGAAGATGGTTTTAAGTTTTTAGATTTAGGATTTAGCTTTTAGCTTTAGCGATAAAGTTAAAAAATTTTCTTTTTAAATAAAAATGTGATATCATGGCGAAGAAGGTAACTGTTAGGTATAAAATTGAAAATATAGTTGCGAGTGCGGAGCTAAACATACAGATAGACCTTTTTAGGATTGCACGTGAGCAAAGGAATGTCGAATATGAGCCAGAGCAATTCCCAGGAGCCATTCTTAAGCTTAAGGAACCAAGAGCATCACTTTTACTCTTTAAAAATGGAAAGCTAATCTGCACCGGAACAAAGAGCGAAGCAGAAGTAAAAAAAGCACTAGAAGAAGCAGTAAAAATACTTTCAAAATACGAAATTAAACAGAAGAAATAAAAAATAAAAAGAAATAAAAAATGAAAAGAAAAATTTTAGAAATAGTTAAAGGTTTTCTAAAACTTACTAGAATAGAACACTCATTAATGTTGATTCTTGCAGTTTTGATAGGTGAGCTTTTATCCTTTAACTCTATCAAAGAGTTTAACATAAAGATTTTACCATTGATTTGTAGCTTATTGGTCCCAAGCTTTCTTAGTATGAGTGCTTTTGCTATAAATGATTATTTTGATTATGAAAGTGATAGAATAAACAAAAGGTTCGACAGGCCATTGGTTTCAAAGGTAATCAAAAGGGATGAAGCATTAATAATTAGTTTAACTCTTTTTGTTATTTCCCTTTACATTTCATTCTTTCTAAATCAAATCGCTTTTCTAATAGCTTTTTCTCTTGGTTTTCTTTCTTTCCTTTATAGTTTTAAGCTAAAAGATGTACCACTTATTGGAAATGTATATATCGCTCTTTGCATGTCAATTCCAATAATCTTTGGTGGTGTTGTTGCGGAAAACTTAAAACAAATTCATTTTCTTCTTTTTTCGATTATTTTTCTTGCAGGGTTAGCAAGGGAAATAGCGCATAGTATTAGAGATTACAAAGGTGATTCTATAGCAAGGGGAAGTAAAAATATAGTTGCTTTAATCGGAAAGAAAAGAAGTGCTCAGCTTTCATTTTTGCTTTATCTTATAGCGATCTTTTTAAGCATTCTTGTTTTCTTTTTCTATGAGCCATATAAGTTTAATTTAATCTATGCTTTTTTTGTTGGTATTTGCGATATACTTTTATTCTACGTGGCATTCTTTACTTTTAATTATAATAGAACAGATTTTATAAAGAAGACAAGGAACATAACTTTAACAGCTATGTTCTTAGCTTTACTCGGCTTTTTCTTCCCTTTGCTTTAATTTTTCCCTTTTCCTTCTCCTTTTTCAATTTAAGCGAATATAAGTGATAAAGAAGAGTGATTAAGAAAAGGAAAAAGAAAATTGGAGCAAGATAATTGTTTATATTTTGTTTTTCAACGAAGGAAGTTCTTATTTCAAAAAATCCTTCTCCAACAAGCATTGAGAGTAAAGAAAAAGTCGAAGAATTATACAGCTTTGCTTGTAACGCATATTCTTTTGCCATTCCACCATAAAGGTTTGCAACCGAAATTGCATAAGCTTGTGAAACGTTCAATGGGATTTGTGAAAAAGCGATTGCCCATTTTGAATTGATAATACTTTCAGCATATTTTCCTTTTGAATACGCTTCTTGAGCAGAGGTTAAATAAAATTGAGATTCTTCTGTAGGATACTGGGCAACTATCATACTTGCGTTTTCAAGTTCCCTTTCTGCTATTTTCATAATCCTACTTTGATTTAATTCAAAATTTTTGTTTTTTGAAGAAACATTAAAGAAAAGAAGTGAGTTTTCGCACCATGCTTTTGCCGCTTCAACATCCATAAGCGCAGCGATTGCATCATCATAATTCGTTATGTTCTTTTTAAGAATTTGCATGAGTTTTACTTCTCCCCATTCTTTTCTTTGCATTCCAGAAATTACAATCTCATAGTTATCTACATTAATGTTTGGCTCTTCTATCGATTCGCATTCTTTTAAAACTTTTGAAGCGATCGAGTAAACATCATCTGCTGAAAAACTTGAGTTTACTGCAAGGATTGTATTTGCATATACAATTTTTTGGAAAAGGTCATTTGCCCCAGCATAGCTGTAGCCCCTTTTTATAAGCTCCAAATCCTCTTCCAAAACATTTCTTAGCCCAAAAGAGTAGTTGAGTAATGAAAATGTTTTATTTGCTTTTAAATATATTTGATAAGCAACATTTTGAAATTTTGTTGGTGTTTCATTCTTTGGTAGAGTTATATTTGTAAAAAGAGAAAGTTCAATTGGTTTTTTGTTTGAGAATAAGTATTCAAACGCTTGGGACACATTGCTTACTTCAACTACATTTTCCTTGAAGACTTTTGAAGCGATAAAATAGTTTAAATCGAATGTTTTTGGAACGAGTATAATCTTAAAATTTCTTGAGGAATTTAGTTTTTCAAAAATTCCACCAACCAAACCAATGTTACAATTTTCATCTATAGCTCCGGTTATCGTAAAATTGTTAAAGCTTTTGTTTAAATAAGAAGCTATAAAAGCGATTGCAAAGCCAGCTCCACCACTTGGTCCAGCATAATCACCACCTTCTTTAAAATTTATATAAAAGTTATACTTACTTCTATTTATTCCAAGAAATTTACTTGCGCATTCTGAAGCTTTTTTAATCGAAAGAAGGGTATCTCCTCCTATACTTCCATTGGCCTTTACAAATATGCTTCCATTACCATGAGTTATATTTGCTTCAATCTTTACAATTCTTCCATTCTCTCCTACGATTGCTGGAAGGAAAAAAGAGTAGCTAAAACCCACTATACAAAGAGCAAAAGCAAAAAACAATATTTTCTTCATCTTATCACCGATGCGCCAGCCGGGATTTGAACCCGGGTCACGGACTTGGAGGGCCCGTGTCCTACCAGACTAGACTACTGGCGCACTATTAAATTTATATTTTTAACATTTATAATTTTTTTATGCTTAGCAGACTTAGAGAATTTTCGAATACTTTCTTTGAAAAGTTTTCTTTTCTTGGTAAATTCTTCTCTCCAAATGAGATAACGATTTTTGGAATTATTTTAGCCATATTGGGAAGTATTTTTTTAATTCAAAAAAATTTCTTCCTTTCAGCTTTCTTTTTCCTTCTTTCTGGTTTTTTTGATTTGTTAGATGGGATAATTGCAAGAAAATTTAAAAAAGTAACAGGATTTGGTGGTGTTTTGGATGCTGTTGTAGACCGTTATGAAGAATTCCTTTTTGCTTTTTCCTCTTTTCTTTCTGGGTTTGTTGAAGGATGGTTAGCTCTAGTAGCTTTTTTAAGTATGGTAATGCCAAGTTATACTAGAGCAAGAGCAGAGAGCACAGGCAAAATGAAAACTTGCAACGTAGGGGTGCTTGAGAGACAAGAGAAGCTATTACTATTTATTACTGCATTGATTCTTCAAAACTTTTTTAAAGAAGCTTTATTTTTTTGTTTTATAATAATAGCAATACTCGGCCAAATAACAGTTTTACAAAGACTTTTTGCAGTAAAAAAGGAGGAATCAAAAAGGAGAATAAAAAATAAAAAAACAGAAAACAAAAAAAGAAAAATTTAAATCCTTTACCATTGAAATAAGAGTAATGAGAGTAAAAAAAGAAGTTGTTTTTGTTCTTGGATATT
>JBNAVG010000009.1:0-21782 GCA_049700355.1 Candidatus Micrarchaeales archaeon
TATAGATTTTATAAAAAGTTATGGTTTCTAAGTTTTCCTTTATCTAGTTCTTTGATGTTACATATTTAAAAGATTTGTATCCTATTACAAATTTATTAAATAATGTGCTATTTTCAATAATTGGTTTGAGCCATACTTTTTAAGAAATTTATGGCTTCGATAGCTGCTTTTGCTCCTGAAGCGCAAGCAGTAATTACTTGCCTATATTTTCTATCCGCAACATCTCCAGCAACGAATACTCCAGGAATGTTTGTTTTAACTTCCTCTGTGGTTTTTATGTAACCATTTTCATCCTTTTCTATTTCATTAAAAATTTCAGAATTTGGTATTTCTCCGATAGCTAAAAAGAGACCATCGCATTCTATTTCTTTTGTTTGATTTGTTTTAAGGTTTTTCACAACTATTCCTTTAACTTTTGTTTCACCGATTATTTTTTCTACTACACTATCAAAAACAATCTCAATCTTTGGGTTTTTAAATACTTTTTCCTGTTCAACTTTTGAAGCTCTAAACTCATTTCTTCTATGGATTAAATAAACTTTTTTCGCAAACTTACTTAATGTGAGTGCATATTGGATTGCGGTATCTCCACCACCTACCACACCAACAACCTTGTTTACAAAAAGAGGCGCATCGCAAATTGCACAAGTTGATACCCCCCTTCCAAGAAATTTGTTTTCATTTTCTATTCCTAGCAATCTTGGCCTTGAGCCCGTAGCTATAATAACGCATTTTGCTTCTATTACTTCTTCACCTATGAATATTTTGAAAGGAACTTTTGAAAAATCAACTTTTGTTACTTTTTCATTCAAAAATCTAGCTCCGAACTTTTCTGCTTGTTTTTTTATCCTTTCTACAAGTTCATTTCCTTTTATTCCTTCAGGAAAGCCAGGATAATTCTCTATAATTTCTGTCAATGTTGGTTGTCCCCCAAATTCGCCAGTAATAACCAATGGATTGAGAAGTTCTCTTGCTGAATAAATTGCTGCGGTTAAGCCAGCTGGTCCAGAACCAATTATAACTAGGTTTTCAACCATATATATTTAAAAATATCAAAAAATAAATATTTTTTGGCGACCATGCAGCTCCAAGTTGATGGAAAAATAATTAGCATAGATGATAAAAGAGTAGGAGATATAAATTTAGTTTCCCATGCTCATATGGACCATGCATATGCTTTTTATTCTAATGCTCAAAAAATTTTTTCAAGCAAAGAAACATTTAACATTGCTTTGAGTTATAAAAAATTTGATAAAAATTTAAGTGATATAAAAATTGAAACCTTTGATTCCGGTCATATTTTGGGTGGAAAACAATTTTTAATAGAAAACGGAGAAAGAATTTTATACGCTGGAGAAATTTTAATGGAGGAAAATTTAACCTCAAACAAAATACAAATACCAAAAGATGTTGATGTGGTTTATATAGATTCAACTTATTATAAGTATAAAGTTTCTTTTCCGAGTAGAGAAGAAATCTATTCAACGCTTGAAAATTTTGTAAACAACACTCTTCAATATAAAGAGATCGTTTTTTCAACCTATGAGATAGGTAAAGCACAAGAAGTTATAAAAATTCTAAACAATTTTGGTATTGTACCACAAGTGACAGAAAAGATTGGTAAGGTTAGTGAAGTTTATTCAAGTTTTGGTATAGATTTAAAGTTTACATTTGAGGAATGTGAAGTAAAAGTGTTTGATAGAAAAAAAGCAAAAATAGAAAAGATTAAGGACCCAAAGAATAAGCTTTTGGTAACTTTAAGCGGTTGGGCGTCTTTGTTTAATTTAGATTGTGATTTTCAGTTTCCATTAAGCGACCATGCTGACTTCTTTCAAACAAATCAATTCCTTGAAATTCTACAACCAAAAAAAGTAGTTTTTATATGATTTAAACTAAAATCAAAATAAAATACATGCCTGGAAGGGAGCACATACCACCAAGCTTTCTGTGTTCACAAGGAAACTTGATGGCCCTTGACCTTCCAGGCAATATTATATTATTTCTTTTATTTTTAATAATTTCATTTAATTAGACAATTGTCTATTCTTTGATTTCTATCTTTCCATCCTTTATTTCTTTTATTATCTCTTTTGGGTTTTTTCCTTCACAGGTTACATTCATACTCAAACACGTTCCCAATACTTCAAGAACAACTTTCTGAAGGGATTTTGAAAGAGAAGAAGCCTTCTTTATTTTTGCAATTTTTACTACTTGCTCCAATGTAATATTTCCTGGAATTTCATCCTTGCTTTTTGCACCTTTTTGTGCTCCAATCTCTTTTAATATTAAAGCACTCGTTGGTGGGGTTCCAACTTCTATATTTATTTCTTTTTTTTCATTTACTATTACCTTTACGTTTACTTTCATTCCCTCAAACTCTTTTGTTTTTTTGTTTATTTCATCAACAACTTTTTGTACATCTACACCCAATGGTCCTAAAGCTGGGCCAAGCGGTGGTCCAGATGTTGCCTTTCCACCTTCTACCAAAAGGTTTATTATCATTTTACCACACTAACTTCATCTTTCTTTTTTTCTTTCTAATTTTACACTATCTAAAGAAGTGTTAACTGGAATAGGAACCGCAATATCCATAAGTTCAACAGTTATCTCCTCCTTTTCCTTATTAATGTTTATTACTCTTCCCTTATACCCTCTAAAAGGACCAGAGATTAGCTCAACAATATCATCTTTTTCTATTTCAACTTTCTTTATTTTTTCCTCAAATATATTTTTTACTTCACTTTCTGTTAATGGTTTTTGGATAAAGCCTTTTACATTTCTTTCTTTTGAAACGAGAGCTCTTACCGATGCTTCGTCTTCAGCTTCTACTATTACATAGCCTTTTAGCTCTTCAAAAACACTAATACTCAAAATATTCAATTTAAGCTTTTCGGCTTTTGAGCTAAGAGTATCTGCAACAATTCTTTCTTGTCCAGCTGTTACTCTAATTATGAAAAACATTTAGCTCCCCAATAAAATATAAATTAAATAACCTATTAAGCCTAAGATTAATGTCCCAATAATACAAAATTTCCCCAGCTCTATAAATTCCTCTTTCGAAGGCTTATAGCTTATCTTTATTACTCTTATACTTTGCGATATAAATTCATTAATTTTCATAGGACCATCAACAATTTTTATCTTTTTTATTTAATAAACTTTTTTTGCCTATTTTTTATGGAAAGTAAGATTTATAAAATTTCATTTTTAAATTTTATCTATGGGATTAATGTTTCTTCCTGGTCCATCAAATCTAGAAGAAAATGTAAGAGATGCTTTAGCTACTTCTATAAAAAATTGGGATTCAAAAGAATTTTTTAGGATCTATACGTCGATACAAACAGATCTTAAAGGAATATTAGATTGTGATTATATTTTAGCAATTAGCACACCAGAACAACATGCTCTCCAAATGCTACTTACAAGTATGTTCGACGAAAAGGATTCTTTACTTGTATTAACAAATGGGTTTTATGGTGCAAGGGTAACAACGATTGCAGCGCTTTCAAATTCAAACATTTTAAACGTACAGCTTGAAAAGGAAACGCCGATAACATTTCCTGTTGGTAAAAATTATATAGATGAAAGAAAAGGAAAGATAAATGGAATTGTTCTAAATTATGTCGAAGCTTCTACTGGAATAAGAAATCAAATTCTTGAAATTGCAGAATACGCAAAGGAAAAAGGGCTTTATACAGTAGTTAATGGTATTTCAGCTATAGGAAGTGAGGAATTTGATATGAAGGAATGGCTTATTGATGCTGTTGTATGTGCATCCCATCATGGACTTGGTATGCCACCAGGGCTTAGTTTTATAGGTTTAAGTAACGATGCCATAGATAAAATTCAAAAAGTTTCTAGGCAAATGTATTTTGATGACCTTAAAAATCATTTAAGCTATCTTGCAAAAGAGGAGATCCCATTTACTCCGGCTGTTAATCTTTATTTTGCTGCTCAAGTTGCATTAGAAAATATAAAAAGAGTTGGTATAGAAGAATGGGTTCTTAGACAAAAAAGAGTTGCAAAATATGTAAGAACGAATTTACAAAATCAAAACTTTAAAATATTTGCTCCTGAAGAGAATGCAGCGAACGGAGTTACAGTATTTTTTATAGATAACGCGCAAATGGTTAAAAATCTTCTTTTTAAAGAGTATGGTATAGAAATCGCAGATGGAGTAGGAGATTTAAAAACAAAAACATTAAGAGTAGGTCATATGGGAGCTGTTTCTCAAACAGATTACGCTTTGTTTTTTGATGCTTTAGAAGAAGTAATCAAAAAAGTGAAGGTTATTTCAACAAAATAAAAAACAAATAAAAAAACAAAAATAAAATAAAATTTTAAAAAGAATACTAAAGAAAAAGTTATATGTTTACAGTAAAATATGTGTTACAGAATCTCGAAAAGATAAAAGCTTCTTTGGAAAAAAGAAAAAGTGACTATCCTCTAGAGGAGCTATTAAGACTCGATAAAGAGTATAAAGAAAAAAAGACAAGACTTCAAGAACTTCAACATAAAAAAAATTTAGTTACTTTAAGGATTGCTAAAGGAGAAAAAGTTGAAGAAAGCGAAAAAAACTTAAAAAGTATATCAGAAGAAATTAAAAAACTAAATAAAGAGACACAAGATTATGAGAAAAAAATTAAAAACCTTCTTTTTTCCCTTCCAAACATTCTTGCGGATGATGTGCCATTTGGAGAAGATGAAAGTGGAAACGTAGAAATAAGGAGAGTTGGCGAAATTAAAAAAACAAGCGGAGATTCGCATTATGATATTGCAGAAAAATTTGGATGGATCGATACACAAAGAGCAGCAAAAGTAGCTGGTTCAAGATTTTTTTATTTAAAAGGGGATGTTGTAATTTTGGAAAATGCATTAATAAGGTTTGGTCTTGATTTTCTTCAAAAAAAAGGTTACATACCAATATTACCTCCTTATATGATTATTAAAGAAGCCTATGAAGGAGTAACTTCTCTTTCAGACTTTGAGGAGATGCTCTATAAAGTAACGGGAAAAGAAGAAGAGGGTGAAAAGGAGCGTTACATGATTGCTACCGCTGAGCATCCTATCGCTGCTATGTACATGAAAGAAGTCATCAAAGGCGATCTTTTACCTTTAAAGTATGCTGGTATAAGCCCTTGTTTTAGAAGAGAGGCTGGAGCACATGGTAAGGATACAAAAGGTATTTTTAGAGTTCATCAATTTGAAAAAGTTGAACAGTTTATCTTTTGTAAACCTGAACAAAGTGAAAAACTTCATGAAGAAATTTTAAAAAATGCTGAAGAAATTTACAAACAACTTGAAATTCCATATAGAGTAGTTAAAATTTGTACTGGTGATATTGGTATAGTTGCCTATAAAAAATATGATATCGAAGCTTATTTTCCAGCTCAACAAAAATATAAAGAAATATGCTCGATTTCAAATTGTACTGATTGGCAAAGCTTAAGGTTGGATATAAGGTATGAAGAAAAGGGAAAGAAGGAGTATGTTCATACTTTAAACGGAACATTGATTGCTATCCAAAGAACAATAGCTGCAATACTCGAAAATTATTTTGATGGAAAAAGAGTAAAAATTCCAGATGTTTTAGTAAATTATGTTGGTAAAAATTATATCCCTTAGCTTTTTATTTTGAAAAATATTTAAATCTTTTCTTTTTAAAATTATTTATGAAAAATAAACCAATTGAAATCAAAAAATTTGTATATAAAATTGAGAAAAAAAAGCTTCCAAACGGTAAGATAGTAAAAATAGAAGAAGTTCAACATAATGGAAGTGTGGTAATAATTGCTATAGAAAATAAAAAAATAATTTTGGAGAGACAATTTCGACCTGTTATAAACAAGTGGATTTATGAACTTCCAGCAGGAACGATTAAAAAAGGGGAAACTCCAGAGGAGTGTGCAAAAAGGGAACTTATCGAGGAGACTGGTTACTTTCCAAAAAATCTTAAGAGGGTTTTTTTCTCATACTCTTCACCAGGTTATTCTACAGAAATTCAATACTTTTTCTTAGCAACCCAACTCAAAAAAGTAAAAAAGAATTTAGAGAAGTATGAGCTAATAAAAATTAAAAAAGTTTCACTTAAAGAAATTTTAAAATTGATAAAAGATGGAAAAATAAAAGATGGAAAAACAATACAAGGTTTGTTATTTTTTAAATCTTTTATTTCTAAAGATTACAAATTTTAAAAACGTCAATCTCGAAGCATAAATTTTTCTATCTTGTCTTTTGCTTTCTCCCTTTCTTTTTGGTGCTCTTTCAAAAAGCTTTTTATTTTTTCAGCAAGCATTTTTTTACATTCTCCACAAAGAAGCTTTCCACTTTTGCAATTTTCATATATCTCTTTTAGCTTTTTATCATCTTTTTCAAATAAGAAGTAATAATATTTGTAAACGGAACAAACATCCGGGTTTCCACCTTTTTCTTTTTGTTCTTTAATGCTTACCGCCCCTCCCGTGAATGCGTTTGCTATTTTTTTCTCTACACTCTTTTCATCATCTGTTGTAAATATTGCAGTATTTGGTTGGCTTGCCGACATTTTTGCATTTGGCCCAAGAAGGCTTGGGAATAGTTTACTATGAATAAGTGCGGGTTTGTAGTAGCCCAATTTAGGTAGAACATCTCTTGCTAATCTAAAATGTGGGTCTTGGTCGACTCCTAATGGTATTAAGCAAGGAATGTTTTTTCCTTCTTTAACGCTTTCCAAAAAAGCTGGAACTGCTTGTATACTAGTATAAAAAATAGAACCTATGTTTGTTTCATTATTAAAACCAAAGGTTGCTTTAACTGTTGAAAAAGTAAGATGTTTTGCTACTTTTATGGCTTGTGGATAAAGTGTTTTAGAATATTCCGTATCCAAAAAAATAAAAGTGTTTTTTGGGTCAAAGCCCAATGCGATTATATCTAGAATGTTTTCGTAAGAAAATCTTTTTGTATCTTCTAAACTAAGATTTTTTTTAAACAAGAATTTTTCATCATCAGTTATTTGAAAATAAAGCTTGACCTTAAACTTATCTTGGAGCCATTTTGTAAAAATCCATGGAAGCAAGTGTCCCAGATGAACCTCTCCAGAAGGGCCCCTACCAGTATAGAGAAAAAATTTTTCTCCTTTTTCATATTTATCAAGAAGCCAATCTAAATCTCTATGAGCAAAAAATATTTTCCTTTTTAAAAGAAAGTGCAACTCCCCAGTAAGCTTTTCTATTCTTTTTAGCAAATCTTCATTTATCGGAGTTAAACCAAATTCTTTTATTAGCTTATCATAATCGATTTCTCCCTCAACTTCCCAAGGTGTAACCGTAAATTTTTTACCCACACAACCACTATTTAAGTTTGAAAAATACTTTTTTATTTTTTTCTTCTTGTCTTATCTCTATAGCATATTTTATAGCTTCCTCAGTATTATTTACTCGAATAGCTTTGTTTGTTTTTAGTTTTGTATTCCATGGTTTTGCTACGAGGAGAAATACTCTACCTTTATCTTCGTTTTCTTTCTCAAATTTTTCTGCAACTGGAGAGGCATCATCAATAATAATACTATACTCTTTATTCAATTTATCATAAACGTCTTCAACCATTTTAACCTCAAATTTTATTCCTTCAAAATGTTTCTCCAACCACTTTCTTCTTGATTTTTCATCCTCTTTTGGTCTATTTGAGATTATTACAATATCATAATGTTTTGCTAGCTCGCTAAGCAATTCTTTGCTTACATTTGATGCAATTTCATCAATTTTATACCCCCAAACATAATTATAAAACTTTAAAAAGTTTTCATAATTTCCAAATATTTTATCGATTCCTTTGTTCCAATCATCCATCTCTTCGATCGTATACCTACTACCCGTTTTTGAGTTAAATTCCTTAATTATTACTTGCATTGTAGAGGCTAAGGTTTCATCGATATCTATTGCAATCTTTGGTTTTTCCTCCCTTATCTTAAACTCCATTGGAAAAGTTTACTTTTTATTTTTATAAATTTTTGTTTTTAATTTAATCATAATAAAGATAGACAAATGTTGAAATTTTTTTAACGTTTTTAAAAAGCTTATAAAAAAATAAAACATGCAAACTTTTGGAATAAGCGAGGATTTGATTATAAAAGATTTACCTATAACCTTTGCTCTATTGATCCTAAACCTTTTTGTAATTTTCTTTTTGTCAAGATGGGTTTATGAATATGCTATAAAGAAAGGAAGGACACAACACTCTGCGATGTACTTTGGAAGAAAGATAATTCATCTATTTGCAGGGGGTCTTACAGCGATACTTTTACCATTTTACTTAAATGAACCATTGTTACCAACTTTGCTTGCGATAGGTTTTGCAATTATGACTTACACTACTCATAAAATCAATAAGCTAATGTACTGGTTTCAAGACCCCGAAAACATGTATGAAGTAAACTTTTGCTTAGTATGGGCTGGTATAATATTTTCAACATGGTTCATAGATAAAAGCTTTTGGCTTGGAGTTATCCCAGTGCTCTTTATGGCATGGGGAGATGGGATAACTGGAATAATAAGAAACTTAAAGTATAGTAAAAGAACAAAGGCTTGGGAAGGAACTTTTGGTATGCTTGCTTTGGATATTGCAATAGGTTCAAAATTGGGAATAGCTGGAGTAATCGCAGCTATACTTACTGCTTTTGTTGAAAGAATAGAATTTTTGGACGATAATCTAAGCGTTCCATTGGTAGCACTTCTGATCCTTCTTATAGCAAAGTTTTATTTTCCATCCCTTCTTCTTTCTTTTATTTAGTACTTTTCCTTTCTTTTGGACCAGTAATGGGTAAAGTAAACCAAAAAGTACTCCCTTTACCAACTTGAGAAACAACACCTATTCTTCCACCATGAAGCTTAACTATCTCTTTTGCTATGGAAAGTCCTAAGCCAGTTCCAGAGCCTTCTTGTATCGCAAAAGTTTTCCTTTCGATTTGATAAAACTTTTTGAAAAGTTTCTTTTGGTCTTCTTCTTTTATTCCTATTCCAGTATCGCTTACTTCTATTTGAATAAATTTTTTGCTTTTTCTAAAAGCTTTTATTGTTATTCCTCCCTTTTGTGTAAACTTTACTGCATTGCTTACAAGGTTAACTACCGCTTCTATTACTCTACTTTGGTCGCATATTACCTTTGGAAGGTTTTCACTTATTATTGTATTAAAGTAAAGGCCTTTCTTCTTTGCTACTTCTTCAAAAGCTTTTATCGATGGGCTTCTCAAAAGTTCTGAAATATCGGTTTCTTTAAGCTCGAGCTTTATCTTTTTTGTTTCTATCCTAGCAACCTCCAAAACTCTCATTAAAAGCTCCATAAACCTATCTGTTTCGCTTATTATTGTTTTTAGGTATTCCTTTTGCTCATCGTTTAGTTTTCCAAATTCTTCATTGTAAAGAAGCTGTGTGAAACCTTTAATAGAAGTTAGTGGTGTTTTTAAATCATGAGAAATATTATAGATAAAGTTTGATTTGAGCTCGCTTATCCTTCTTAGCTCCCTTATTTGTCTTTCTTTTCTTTCTATTTCTTTTTCTAGCTCTTTTTGCTTTAGTTTTAAATACTTACTTTCAAGAATGTAATAAAATTTTTCAATGTTTCCATTCTCATCAAAAAATGGAACTATATTTTTATTGAACAAAAGTTCTTCACCATCTTTTGTAATTCTAATAGTCTCTACTTTTTTAATCTCTCCACCTTGAAGCATTTGCTGAATATCGTAGAAAAGTTCTTTTTCATTATTTTTAGGATAAATATTTTTAACATCATTACCAACTTGGTTTCCAAATATTGCTTTTGCTTCTTCATTCATATACAGTATTATTCCATTTTGGTCTATCGCATAAATAGGCTCAGAAGAATTTTTTATAAATTCTTCAAATTCTTTTTTTAATTTTTTCAAAGAAAATTCAATTTCAGCTGGAGTCAAAAACAAAAAAGTTTTCTTTTCTTTTTTTGCAAAAATGCTTATTTTTTTCTCCACATTGTTTGGTAGTAGTAATGTTGCGATCTCTTTGGCTTCGCTTCCTTCTTTAAGTTCATTAATCTTTTTTGCAATCTCCTTTTCTTTTATTATCGAAGAAAAATCTACATCCTTTAATTTTTCAATTTCCAAAAGTTTTCCATTTCCTTCTACTATTTTTCCGTTTTCTAAAATTAAAAAGCAACCAATGTTTGAAGAAAGTTCAAGATTTTTTTCAAGGTTTTTTTCATTCGTTACATCCTCTAAAATAACAATTCTTGAGCCATCCACTTTAATTTCTTTTTTTTGGAATATTTTCTTGTTTATTTCTATTGTTTCTTTTTGTATCGAGCTTTTAAAAAATTCTTCGTTTGCTAATTCTTTAGCCTTTTTGTTTAGCTTTATTATTTCGTTTTTTTCGTTTAGTATTAGCTTTGGTTTTTCTTCTTCGAAGAATGCTTCGTAGTAAGCTATTAGCTCCTCTAGCTTTCTTTTTAGCTCTTGGTTTTCGAGCAGCTTTTTTAGGTAGCTCAAAAGGAATTTTACTTTAAGAAATTCTTCTTGCGAAATTTCTTCTTTTGAAAATAAAGAAAAAGAAGCTAAAAATCTATTATTTACAACTATCGGAAATACCATACATGAAGAAAATATGCTACTCTTTTCACCAAAATTAAATTTTGAATTAAGAAGGTTTCCTTCCAAAATTGGTTCCAATGTGGTTTCAACAAATTTTGAATAATCATGGGTTGCTTCAAATTCTAATTCTGAAGTTATACCTTTTTCTTCAAGTTGTCTTTTAAAAGTTTCTAAAACCATTTTTGGAGGAGCGTTTAATTTTTCTAAATTTTGAATAGAAAGAATTAATTCATCTATCATAATTTTTTTTGGCATCAGTTATTTAAAAATATATTTAGAAAAAATATCTATGAAAGAAAATGAAGTAACAAATGAACTTTATTTACTTCTTAAAAACTTTAAAAAAGCTACAGAGCTCATTAAAATTTTAGAAAATGATAAAGAGGTAAATAATCTCCTTGAGCTTTCTAATATGGTAACTATGCTTAGATTGCACATGAATGACCACGGAAAAACACATTCAAAAATAGTATCATTAAATTCTATAAAAATCTATAACATTCTTTCTAAAAATAAGATTCTTGGTAATATACAAAAAGAAGGGCTTGGTGGTATAGAAGAGGAGTACATTGCATTACTTCTTGGTAGCTATCTACATGATATTGGTAACTCGATTTCAAGGGAGAATCATGAACTTCTTGGAATAATACTTGCAAAACCTATCATTGAAAGGATTCTCAAAAAAATAAAAATAAAAAACATGTTTAAAATAAATGGAGTAATACTTGAAGAAATACTTTGTCATATGGGCCACTACGTTTCTTCTTCTCTAGAAGCAAAAATTGTAGCCTGTGCAGATGGAACTGATATGACAAAAGGGAGAGCAAGAATACCCTACGAGTCAGGAAAAGCAGATATACATAGTTTTTCAGCAATGGCTATTGAAGATGTAAGCATAAAGGAAGGTGAAAGAAAGCCAGTGAGAATAGAAGTAAAGATGAATGATACAGCAGGGATATTCCAAATCGAGGAGATACTAAACAAAAAAATCGAGAAGCTTGATTTTTCTCAGTATGTTGAAGTTGTTGGAATAATAAAAAATGAAAAAATAGTGAAATACTTTTAGATAAAATGTTTAAAGCAATCTTTTTTGATTTTGATGGAACTTTAGTTGATTCAAAAAAAGCTTATTATCTTTTATTTCAAGAAGTCTTGAAACAAAACAATATAAAATTTAATAAAAGAAAACTTTGGAAAGAGTTAAATGGACAAAAAGCAGAAATGGTTTTTTCAAAAGTTTTAAATGAAAAAAATGAAGATAAAATAAAAGAGTTATGTGACCAATTACGAAAAAAAGAAATTGAAAAAGGAATAAAAATTGTAAAACCGATAAAATTTAGCAGAGAAATTCTAATTTTATTAAGAAGAAGGAACAAAAAAATTTACCTAATCACAAATAGCGATAAAAAATTTGTTTTGTTTTTATTAAAAAAATTTAAGTTTAATTTTGATAAAATTTTTACGCGAGAATATTTCAAGGAAAAAAGTAAGGTTATAGTTGAAACTGCAAGATCTCTAAGTTTAAAATTAAGTGAAGTTTTGTATGTCGGTGACTCTATTTTAGACATCGAAGTTGCAAGAAAAGCAAAATGTAAAGTAGCTATAATTCCAAATTGGAGTCCAAAATATCTAGTCAAAAAACAAAAACCAGATTTCCTATTAAACTCCATAAAAGAGATTATCAAAATAGTATAACGTCTTTATTTTAGCGATTACAAGTTTGTATAAATGAAAGAAATAAAAAGTTTATTATCTTTATTTTATTTGTGAAATTATGAAATTTGTAAAGTTTTTTGATGAAATAAATAAAAAAGACATTTTACTTGCCGGAGGAAAAGGAGCAAATTTAGGAGAGATGAAGAATGCAGGCCTCCCAGTCCCTAACGGTTTTGTTGTAACAGCACAAGCCTACAAATATACCATGGAGAAAAATAATCTATTAAAAAAGATTTTTGATTTAATTAAAGAGCTTAATGTTCATGATCAAAAACAACTTAGTAAAATAACACAACAAATTCGAAAACTTATTGAAAACGTAAAAATCCCAGAAGAAGTTGAGAAGGAGATAAAAAAGGCTTATAAAACCTTATCAAAAGGAAGAGAGGTAGCTGTTGCAGTAAGGAGTTCTGCAACTGCTGAAGATATTCCAAGTGCTTCATTTGCTGGTGAGCAGATTACCTTATTAAACGTTAAAGGAGAAGAAAACGTAATAAAAGCGATTAAGAAATGTTGGGCATCCCTTTTTACCGAAAGAGCAACGTTTTACAGAAGCGAAAAAGGTTTCTCACATGAAAAAGTTTTAATAGCTGTACCAGTGCAGATTCAACTTGGTGTACTTACTGAAGAAGAGTATTTGAAAGGAGCTTATAAATCCGGTATAGGTTTTACAATCCATCCTACAACTGGTGAAAAAGATAAAATAGTTATAGAAGCTTCATTTGGTCAAGGGGAAGAAATAGTAAGTGGAACGATTACACCAGATACTTACATAATAGATAAAAAAACCGGCAAGCTCATAGAAAAAAAGTTAGGCTCAAAAGAAAAAATGAAGATAACGGCTAAAGAAGGGCTAAAGGAAATACAAACTCCTTTTGAGTTAAGAAAAAAAGAATGCTTAACACAAAAAGAAATTAAACAGCTTTATAAATTGGCTATTTTGCTAGAAAACCACTACAATTTTCCACAGGATTTTGAATGGGCTTCACAAAACGAAAAAGTTTATCTTCTTCAAACAAGACCCGTTACTGCTTTTTTTGAAAAAAAAGAATCAGAGCTTAGAATAAATAAAAAACCATTGCTCCATGGCTTACCTGCTTCACCAGGTGTAGGAATAGGAGAAGCAAAAATAATAATTTCACCAAAAGAGGGTAACAAGCTTAAAGAAGGAGATGTATTGGTAACAAAAATGACAAATCCAGACTTTGTTCCATTGATGAAAAAGGCAAGTGCAATAGTTACTGATGAAGGGGGAATGACGAGCCATGCTGCAATAGTTAGTAGAGAGCTCGGAGTTCCTTGTGTAGTTGGGACTGGTAATGCAACAAAAATACTCAAGGGTATAGTAACAGTGGATGGGAGAGAAGGTTTTGTTTACCCTGGAAAAATTGAAGAACTTTTTGCAAGAGAAAAAGCTTACTTGGTTTCACCACAGGAAGTTAAAAAGCTTAAAACGAAAACAAAAATCTTGATGAACCTTGGAGTCCCTGGTGAAATAGAAAAATACAAGGAACTTCCTTTTGATGGAATTGGTTTAATGAGAGTTGAATTCATAATCGCAGAATGGGTAAAAGAGCACCCAAATTATTTGATCCAAAAGAAACAACAAGAGAAATACATAAATAAACTTGCAGAAGGTATAGAAATCGTTGCAAAAGCAGTATACCCAAGGTTTGTTGTTGTTAGGTTTAGTGACTTTAAAACAAACGAGTATAGAGGCTTAAAAGGTGGTGAAAAATTTGAGCCAATAGAAGCAAACCCAATGATTGGATGGAGAGGTGTTTCAAGGTATATAAGCAAAAATTTTGAAGAAGCATTTAGGCTTGAATGTAAAGCAATTAAAAAAGTAAGAAAAAAATATGACAATGTTTGGGTTATGCTTCCTTTTGTTAGAACTACATGGGAAGTTGAAAGATGTTTAAAAATAATGGAAGAAGAAGGTCTAAAAAGAAGCAAGAATTTTAAAGTTTGGTTAATGGCAGAGGTACCGAGTATTGTTTTCTTAGCAGATAAATTTTCTAAGCTTTGTGATGGGTTTAGTATAGGAAGTAATGATTTAACCCAACTTGTGCTCGGAGTTGATAGGGATTCTGAGATCTTAGCGAACATGGGCTATTTTGATGAAAGGGATGAAGCTGTGAAAAGAGCAATAAAGCATTTGATTGAAGAAGCTCATAAGAATAAAGTAAGTGTTTCAATATGTGGTCAAGCCCCAAGTGTTTATCCAGAATTTACAAGATTTCTTGTAAGCATTGGTATAGATAGCGTTTCTGTAAACCCAGACACTGTAGCACAAACAAAGAAATTGGTTTATGGAATAGAAAAAGAAATCAAGGCTTAGAATACAAAAAGCTTTTAAAAAGGAAAAGAGAAAAATATAAAGCATCGATGAGGTGATGAGATGAAAAAATATGTAAAGTTTACTACACCACCGGAATTAGCTCAAAAGGCTTATGAAGCTGTAGCTACTGCAAAGGCAAGCGGAGCAGTAAAAAAAGGAACAAACGAAACTACAAAAAGCGTAGAGAGGGGTCTTGCAAAATTGGTTGTTATAGCTGAGGATGTTGATCCCGAAGAAGTTGTTTTACACCTTCCACAACTTTGTGAAGAAAAGAAAATACCCTATATCTATGTTCCTTCTAAGAAAGACCTAGGAAAAGCAGCTGGTTTAGAAGTAAGTTGTGCAAGTGTTTCGATAGAAAATCCTGGTGAGGCTGCAAAATTGCTCGAAGAGATAGTTTCAAAATTAGCAACTATAGCAAAGGGTTAAAATGGATGGTTTTCTCGCTGAAATTGTAGAGATTGTTGGAAAAACAGGTGTTTTTGGGGATGTTTATCAAGTAATGTGCAAAATACTTACTGGACCAGATAAAGGAAGAGTAATAAAAAGAAATGTAAAAGGACCTTTAAAGAAAGGAGACCTTATCGTACTTTTGGAAACAAGTAGAGAAGCAAGGGCTATAGTTTCAAAGTAACAGTGAAAATATGAAATGCTCATTTTGTGGTAAAGAAATTGAGATGGGAGAAGGTTTAATATACGTTACCTCTGATGGAAGCTTGAAATATTTTTGTAGTAGTAAATGTTATAAAAACTCTATTAAGCTTAGAAGAAACCCTAAGAAGTTAAAATGGATACAAAAAAAGTAATAAAGAATAAATATGAAAGAAAATTATGATTCGCCAACCAATAGTAACTGTTATGGGTCATGTTGATCATGGAAAAACCTCTTTATTGGATTGTATAAGAAAAACAACAATAGCAAAAAAAGAGCATGGGGCTATTACACAACATATTGGAGCAAGCGAAGTTCCAAAGGAAGTTATAGAAGAAATCTGTTCTCCTATACTTTCTAAACTTGGAGCAAAATTAAAAATTCCTGGGATTCTTTTTCTTGATACTCCAGGACATGAAGCCTTTATAAACTTAAGAAAAAGGGGAGGTAGCATTTCTGATTTTGTTATAGTTGTTGTTGATATAAACGAAGGCTTTAAGCAACAAACTTTTGAAGTAATAAACATTTTAAAGTTTTATAAAACCCCTTTTTTAATCGCAGCAAACAAAGTTGACCTAATTACAGGATGGATTCCTTCAAAAACTCTTTGTATAGAAGAGAGTTTATCCCTTCAGAATTCTCAAACATTACAAAGGCTTGATGAAAAAATTTATTCAATAGTAGCTCAACTTGCAAATGAAGGTTTTAATAGCGAACGTTTTGATAGAGTAAAAGATTTAACGAAAGAAGTAGTTATAATTCCAACGAGTGCAAAAACAAGAGAAGGAATTGCAGAACTTCTTGCTTTTATAGCTGGCCTTTCCCAAAAATTTCTTGAAAACAGATTAAAGATTGAAGTAAGTGGTGAAGGAAAGGGAAGTATTTTGGAAACAAAAGAAGAAAAAGGGTTTGGTACAACTATTGATATAATCCTTTACGATGGGACTATAAAGGTTGGCGATGAAATTGCTTTTTTTGATGGAAAAGAAATAAAGATTACAAAAGTAAAAGGGATATTGCATCCAAAACCTTTTGTTGAAACAAGAACAAAAGTAACAAAAGGAAAGTTTGAAAGCGTAAAAATGGTAAGTGCTGCAGCAGGAATAAAAATAATAGCTCAAAATTTAGAAGGTGCAGTTCCTGGTTCTCCAGTTTTTGTTGTGCATGGGGAGAAAGATGAAAAAATTAATGAAATAAAAGCAGAAGTTGAAAAGGCCCTTCAAGGTGAAGGTGAGGGAATAATAGTAAAAGGGGATACTATAGGAAGTTTAGAAGCTTTGAGATACATTCTTTCAAAGAAAACAAAAATCGCAAGTTTTGGTTTGGGAAGTGTTACAAAAGAAGATATTTCACTTGCTACAACGCTAATGCAAAAAAACCCAAAGTATGGTATAATTGTTTGTTTTAATGTTAAGGTAGAAAAAGAAATCAAAGAAGAATGTGAAAGAAGGGGAATAAAGCTTATCGCTACAAACGTAATATATGAAATAAGCGAAGCACTGGATAAAACATTAGAAAAGATAAAAGAAGAAGAAGCTAAAAAAGTCGAGGAAAGCATAGTAATGCCAGCTCAAATAAAAGTGCTTCCTTTTTGCTTTAGGTATTCAAACCCAGCAATTTTTGGAATAAGGGTTGAAGTTGGAAAAATTAAACCGGGTTATGAATTAATGAATGAAGAAGGGAGAAGAATAGGTAGGATAAAATCTATACAAAGTGAAAAAATAAGTTTAAATGAAGCAAAAGAAGGGCAGGAGGTTGCAATCGCTGTAGAGGATGCAACTTTTGGAAGGCACTTTAGGGAGAATTCAACTTTATTCACAATAATACCAAGAGAGCATATACAGCTTTTATTCGATAAATATAATTATTTGCTAGATGAAAAATTGAAAGAACTTTTGTTAAAAATAAGAAATCTTGAGCTAAAGTCCTAATTTTTTTCTTGCTTCTTTACTCATCATTTCAGGTTTCCAAGGAGGTTCAAAAACAATGTTTATTTTAACATTTTTTACTCCTTCTATTTCTTTTACTTTTTCTTCAACACAATTTGTTATCATGAATGCGAGCGGACAAAATGGAGAAGTAAGTGTCATATCTATAACTACTTCATTATTGTTTATAGAAACCTTATAGATTAAACCAAGGTCAACAACGTTTATTCCAATTTCTGGGTCTGCGCATTCTTTTAATTTTTTAATTATTTCCTCTTTATTTATTTTTTTCATCTTATCTTATTACTTACCTTATTATTACATTGTTAAATAAATTAGAGCTTCCGCTTACTGAGATGTTTGGAGATGAGAAGATGGTTATATTTGAAAATATCGAGTTTGATGTAATTCCCGTTATCGAAGAGAGCGAGTTCGAAATGTTTAAGTTTTGGAAGATATTTTTTACTCCATAAACTTTTGCAACATTTGAAAAATTCTTTATGTTACAATTTTTTAAAGTAAAACGTGAAGCGTTCACAAAAGCTAAAGTATTTTTTGAGTTCCCAAGAAGAGTATGAAAATTACAATCTAGGGTAGAATCGTTACTAAAGACAGTAAAGCAAGTTGGTGCTGAAATTACATAATCGGAGAAGAGTGTAAGATAACCATTTATTGCTTGACATGGATTTGGTTGGGTAGTAGTACAAACAAACCACGTACATGTTTTTGAAGCACATGTTGAAACTCCATTATTTTGATTTAGATTATTTGTTAAGGAATCGCAAAGAACTTTTTCAAAATTTGAATTTGAAACAGAATTGTTTTTACTTCCATTTAGAAAAATTATATTTTTTACTTTAACAAATATTATTTTGTTTAACTCAGAGGAATTTAGCAAAAATGAATTTGTAACGGATGAGTTTACAACAATACTATTTTTAAGTTTATTCGCTATTAGGTTGCTTGTAGATACATTTATTATCGTAGAAGAATTAACATTTTGCAAATCGATTTTATCAACTTTTACAGAATCTATTATAATTTTTGAACTTTTTGCTAAAATGCTATTTTCAAAATTAGAAATTTTACAATAAGTAACATTTACATTGTTGCCATTGATCAGTATACCATTTCCAACACCATTTCCTTGAATGAGGAAGCCATTACATGAGAAGTTTACGTTGCTTGAAAGAATTTGTAAACAAGAACCACTCGATAAAAGATTAGAAACCAGAGAATAATTTCCAGGAGAAGAAATTGCCATACATCTATCAATTTTTGTAATCTTTTGTTGCGGAAGTAAAAGTTTTGTGCAATTTGCCCATAAACAGTTTCCTATACCACAAGAAGAGTAAGTAAAAGTATTGAGGTTTTTTCCTCCACTTGCATTATCACATGAAAAATCTAAGTTTTTGTTTTTTAAGTTTGAATATTCAAAGAAATTCCCTACAGAATATTTTTCAAGCTGAAAACCTATGGAGTTGTTAAAAGAAGAAACGTTTTTGAACACATTCCCAAGGGAATTTTGGATAACACTTCCTTCTGAATTGTTTAGAAAATTTATATTAACAAAATTATTTGCGTTTGAATTGTTTAAGAAAATTCCATTTTCGTTATTCTTAAAAACAACATTTTTTAGGTTTACCCCAGAGCTTCCTAGGATGTTTACCCCAATTTTATTTTTTGATATTACACCATCTTTTATTGATACACTATTTTTGTTTATTATTTGGATACCTATCGAATTTCCATTTCCAACAATCTTTTTATTGTTTAAATATAGAGTAACGTTATTTGTTCGGATGTCCAAACATGGAATTCCAAAATTAGAAATATTTTGAATAAATATATCATTTAAAAGATAATAATTTCCCGGTTTTGTTATTATTCCACATCCCTCTATTTCTGGTTTCAAAGGTTCTAAATTTATTGGATAATTTTTTCTACATATTGCAAATTCACAACCAGAATTGTTTAAACAACTTCCAGTAAAAGAAGAATTCGAGAGAATAAACATTCCAGAAAGATAATCACACATTAAATCTTTAACCCCGCTTCTAATGATGTTTCCGTTTAGAGAGATTGAAGAAGAATTAATTAGTTGAGCACCATAAATAGTTGAAGAAGAAACATTACCGTAGAAGTTAATATTTTTTGAATCTTTCAAAAGAATTCCAGAAACAACGTTAGATTTAAGGTTTGCGCTTATGTTTACCCTAGAAGAATTGACTACAAAAATTCCATAAGAACAATTCGTTATTGTTAAATTTGTAATAACAACATTTTTTGAAGAGTTTACGATAATACCATAGGAAAATGGAGAAATGTTTAAAAATGGCCCATAACCTTTAATCAGATGTCCATTCCCAAACAGTTTTACATTTTCAGCTTTTATTACGATACATGGTGATGTTTCTTTGAAGTTTATATCTTTTTCGAGATAGTAAATGCCAGAAACAGAAATATTTGAGCAAGAAGAGATATAACTTAGTTGTTGGTGTATCGTTGTTACCGAAGTCGAAGTTGTTGTAGAGGTAACTGGTTTTTTTAATAATAAAAAGTAAACTGCAGCAATTATACTAAGTAGAATTAAACCTACAAAAATGATTTTCTTTTTGTCTACTTTTTCTACTTTCCCCCCTTCCTCTATATTAGCTTCTGGTAAATTTTGATTTTGGTTTGGTTGTATTGGAGGGGGTGAAGGTTCGGGAGTATTTTCAGGAAGCATATAACTTTATTGAAAAAAATATTTAAATAGATTCCTATCTTTAATTTTTTTCTCTTTTTCCATATTTTATTCTTTTTTGTAAAAAACAATTTTTTTAAAGGTGTAGTTTATATTATCTTTTATGACCAGCAAAATTTTAAGTAAAGAAGAGAAAAAGCCTATTACTGATTTTTGTTCCATGTTACGCGAAATAAATGAGAAGTATAAAATTGCTACCCTCCCACCCAATTTTACTGAAATCTATTTAAAGACTTTCTTTGAACAATTTTATGTATCGCCAGTTATTTGGTTTAAAAATTTTCAAAGAGTAAAGGAAGAGATTGGAGAAATTCTTTTTAAAACAATTCTAAGAAGGGAAGAAATTGATTTGGATACAAAAATTGGACTTACTGAAAGTTTTATAAAAATCTTTGAAGGAGAAGAGAATAAAAAAAGAAAAGAAAGCTTACTTAAAAAAATAAAAAAAATTGAGGAAGAACATAGTAATGACTCTGAAATTTTAATATTCTTACAGGTACTTAAAGGAGCTTGTTACAGTAAAAGCGAAAGAAGAATCAATGAAATGAAGGAAAAAAGCAGCAAGTTCCTTTTTGATATTCTTTCTGAAAAAGAGATTGGAATAGATAAAAAGCTTGAATTGGTTGAAATCTTTAGAAAAGTTTTTGAAAAAAAAGAAAAATTTAGAATAAGGGAGTAAATGGATACTTTGAATTTATTCAAAAATTTTGAAAATAAAAATGAAATCGGAAATAAAAAACGTAGAAGGCTTGAGAGGATAGAGAAGAAACTTGATGCGCTTTTTTTGCTTAAAGATGATCCTAGCAATATTGAGAAGATTGTGAAAGAGATAGAAAAAATGGAAAAAGAAAAAGATGATGGAAAGAAATTGGAAGAAATTGAAAATTTTATAAATAAAAATTTGGAAGAAGAATTTGATTTTTATAAATTTGAAAAACAAAAAATAGAATTTCCTGAGTTTATTATCCAAGGTTTTGGAAAGGAAAATTTTCCAATTGGTACAACAAAAGAAGAGATAAGAGAGTGTATTATAAGACTTTTTAGAGATGAAATAAAAAAAGAAGGAGAAGATTATTCAAAGGAAATTGAGATAAAGGGAGATAATATTTCTAAAAAATTTAAGATTTATCTCAGACCAAATGATATTAACCTTCAAATGAAGGCTCTTTTGAACGTTAAAACGTGTTACACCCCATTGTCAGGGTTTCCACAGGCATTTATTGCAATTCAATATCTCGCCCATCCACAAATTTTCTTTGGGGTTGTAACAAATTCGAAAGATGCGCCAATAGCTAGAGTAAGTGTTGTAAACGCTAACAAAGTAGTAAAACTAAATAAAATATACTTTAATTATAATGACGATAAAAAATTTAAATTAAAAGTATACCAGGAAATCCCCAATGCTTTAAAAGAAGCGCTAAAAGAATTTTCAGAGCTTAACGAAAAAGAATTTCCACAAACTTCTGAAGTAGTAATAACACTTAAGGGAGCAAATAAAGATTTTCCATACCTTAAAACGATTGATGGGGAGGTACTTAATTTTAGTTTAGATGAAAAAGAAAATAAAATCACATTCTTTCTTGACCCTGCTTTTTTAAATTTAAAAGATTTTAAAATAATTAACGATCTTATTTAGATTTATTAGATTTATTAGATTTGTTATTTAAACAATAAAAATAAAAAGGAAGGGAAAAAGAAAGAAAATTAAATAAAAAAGGAAATAATAAAATAAAGCTCCAGTAGCTCAGTGGTAGAGCGGCTGCCTCGTAAGCAGTAGGTCGTGGGTTCAAATCCCACCTGGAGCT
>JBNAVG010000010.1:0-19811 GCA_049700355.1 Candidatus Micrarchaeales archaeon
TATTCTTTCGATTAATTAAAAAAGCTAAAGATGTTCATGATGTCTACGATATTAAACTCACACACTCTTTAATAGAAGAAGGATTGTACGCGATCGTTTTAAAAAATATTCTTTATATTAACGTAAACGATTACACCGACCTCAAGAAGTGTTATGCGTTATTAGAAGAAAAGAGGAAGGAAAGGATAAAGGAGTTTGGAGATAAATTGAGAGAAGAATCAAAAGAAACTTTGAGAAGTGATAAAGGAGATATTAATAAACTTAAAAATTAAAACCAACAAAACAAAAAACAAAAAGCAAAGCAAAACGAAAAAAATAAAATATACAAAATAAAAATATTGATATGAAAATCTCTGAGCTATATGGTTTAAAAGTGTTTACAACAACTGGAAAAGAACTAGGAAAAGTTGAAGAGCTTATCCTAAACTTAGAAGATAAAAAAATAGAAAGAATACTTTTTGTTCCTTATTCCCAACTTCTTAAAGGGAATGCACGTCAACTTCTTGCAAAAAATAGTATAAAATATGAAAAAGTAAAAAGTGTAGGAGATGTTGTGATAGTTAGTCATGTCACAAGGGAATAAAACCTTTAAAATAGAAATCTCCGGAGTAGTTCAAGGTGTTGGTTTTAGAAGGTTTGTTTTTGAGAAAGCTATTGAGCTAAACTTAAATGGTTTTGTTAAAAATTTGAAGAATGGAAAAGTTCTTGTTGTTGTTGAGGGGGAAGAAGAAAAAGTAAAAGAACTTTATGAGGCTTGTAGAACAGGTCCACCCCTTGCTGTTGTAGATAAAATAACGATGGAAGAAACAAAAATTAAAATCAACAAAAAGGGTTTTTCAATTTTATAAGTTTCCTAAATTTTTGTAAGAAAGAATTTTAAACCACTCTTGAGAAATTAAAATTGGTGAGAAAATGGCTGAACAACCTACAACTACAGAAGAAAACGTTGTGTACGTAGGTAAAAAACCAGCTATGAATTATGTACTAGCTGTAGTAACTCAATTTAATAACGGAGCAAAGAAAGTATCTATAAAAGCAAGGGGAAAGATGATATCAAGAGCAGTGGATGTAGAAGAGATAGTAAGGAATAGATTCGTAACAAATGCAAAAGTAGCTGGTGTAGACCTAAAAACTGAAGAAGTAACAAACGAGGATGGAACAAAAGCAAAAGTGAGTGCTATCTCTATAAACTTAGAGCTTCAAAAGTAGATTTTTTTCTTTTCTTTCCCTCCCTATTTTTTAATTTTTTTAATTCTACCTTTTTTATTTTTCTAAGAAATCTTCTGGCTTTGGTGGTTCCTTAGGTACTCCTTTTCTTTCCCTAACGCTTTCTACTATTTTTTGCATAAGCTCCTTTGGAAGTTTTTCATAACCAGCGTATTCATAGTACCAAATAGCCCTTCCTTGTGTTATACCCCTTATTTGGTCTGAGAAACCTTTAAGCATCTCAGCAACAGGAGCTTTAACTATAACAGTTACAAGCTCGCCTTCTTGGTTTATGCTTAATATTTCTCCCCTCCTTCCTTGTAAAGCAGCTATTACATCGCTTAAATATTTTTCTGGAATTTGAATCCTTATCCTTTGTTTTGGTTCAAGAAGAATGGTGTTTGCCATGAGCATTGCAGCATAAGTTGCTCTTTTTATAGCTGGAATAACTTGTGCAGGTCCTCTATGAACAGGGTCTTCATGTATTAATGCATCGACTATTTTTACTTTTACTCCTAAACATTTTTCCCTTGCAAGTGGTCCATCGTCTACTGCTTCTTTAAAACCTTCTATCAAAGACTCCATAACCTCATTCATGAATTGAACTCCTCTCGTTGCATCTATCAAAACGCACTTATTCTTAACGTAAACAACATTTTTTGCATCATCCCTTGGCATTCCACCTTCAACAAAAACCTCAACGATTTTCTTCCCTTTTGGTTTTCCTTCTGGAATTTCTCCAGAATCTATCTTTTCTATAACTCCTTTTTCAAGAGGTTCTACAACAACATAGAATTTTGAATGCCTATTCGGTGTTTTTCCTTCAACGGGTCCAGCTTTTCCTTCGATAGTCTCACGGTAAACAACTATCGGAGGACCAGCTATTACATCTATTTTATAATCATCCTTAAGTTTTGTCTCAACGATTTCAAGATGTAATTCACCCATACCACTAACAAGGTGCTCTCCAGTTTCTTGGTTTATTTCAACTCTAAGGGTAGGATCTTCTTTTGCCATTTTCTTTAACGCTTCAACAAGTTTTACTAGGTCTCTTGTATCCTTTGCTTCTATGCTCTTTGTAACTACGGGTTCAGAATAATGCTTTATTTCTTCAAAAGGTTCTATTCTTTCTTCGCTTATAGTTTCACCAACAAAAATGTTTTTTAACCCAACGATTGCAGCTATGTTTCCAGCTGGTACTTCTTCAACCATTTTTCTTTCTTTCCCCATGAATACTCCCACTTGTTGAATCTTTTGTTTCTCAGCTTGATTCCCAACATAAACCTCTGTTCCTTTTCTTACAGTCCCAGAAAAGACTCTTCCAACAGCAACTTCACCAGCATGAATATCAACAACAACACCAAAAACGACCATTATAACCTTTCCATCCTTATTCATTTCCATCATATCTTTAGCGTAGCTTGTTGTTAAATCACCATGCCATATAACAGGGATCCTATACTTTTGTGCTTCTTTTGGGTTTGGAAGATGCTTAATTACCATTTCGAAAACTACTTCATGACTTGGTGCGATTTCTCTTAGTTTTTCATGCTCTTTTTTTGAGCAATATTCATAAATAGTTTTAAAATTTATCCCAGTCCTTTGAGAAAATGGATAAGAAATAGCCCATTTATTATAAGCTGAGCCAAAAGCAACGTTTCCTTTTGCAACGTTTATCAACCAATCATCAACAAACTCCTTTGGAGCATTTGCTTTTATTAATTTATTTACATCATTTATTATTGAAGTAAGCTTTTCCTGCATTTGCTCATAGTTAAGCTTAAGCTCATTTATCAATCTATCTATTTTATTTATGAATAGAACTGGCTTCGCTCTTTCTTTTAGCGATTGTCTTAAAACAGTTTCTGTTTGTGGCATTACTCCTTCAACACTATCAACTACCAAAATTACTCCATCAACAGCCCTCATGCTTCTCGTTACATGCCCACCAAAATCAACATGCCCGGGAGTATCTATTAGATTTATTAAATAGTCCTTATTCTCAAAATTGTAAGCTAAAGAGATGTTAGAAGCTTTTATTGTCATGCTTCTTTGTTGCTCAATCTTTTCGTAGTCCATAACCAACTGCTTTCCAGCGGTTTCTTCGCTTATTATTCCAGCACCAGCGATAAGGTTATCGCTTAGCGTTGTTTTTCCATGGTCTACATGAGCTACTATTGCAATGTTTCTTATCTGCTCAGGAATGAGCATGAGTTTTTCTATTTCTTCAAGCATGTATTCTTTTTTTCCCATAATAACTACCTTGCACTCCTAGCTATTCTTTCTATCTCATCCTTTCTTTTTACAGCATAGCTGTTTGGGTCGTTTGAGCTTGCGAGTATTATTTCTTCAGCGAGAGCTTCTGAAATCGTTTTTTTATTTCCGAAAGCTTTTATTATAGCTGCCAAAGCAATATTTCTTAGAGCAACGTTTACTCTTCTTAAAGCACTAATGTCAACCGCTACTGGATACATTACTCCTCCATACTCAACTCTAGTTACATCCTCTCTTGGTGCCGAATTTTCAACTGCTTTAACGAGTAGTTGAATTGGGTTTTGTTTTGTTCTTTCTTCTATTATTTCAAAAGCTTCCTTTATTATTTTCAAAACCTTTGTTTTTTTACCTTGTAGCCTTCCCTCTGTTCTTATTACTTTTCCACCAATTTTTTCACCAGTTCCTCCCCTCATTAGTTTGTTTGCAAGTCTTTCAATCAAATTTACTCTTGCTTTTCCTAGATATTGCTTTGCATGTCTTCCATGAGAATGGGGAAAATACACTGGTTGGAGTGAAATATACTGAGCAATTGTTGGGTCTTCTATGGTTACGTTTGAGCTATACTTCCCAAAAATAAGAATTTCCTCTTCATTTTTCTTTTTTTCAATTTTTTCTTCTTCTTTTTCATTTTTGCTTTCCTCTTTTTTTTCTTTTTTCTCAGCCATAAAATTACCTCTTTGGTTTTTCTTTCCTTCCTTCTATTATTTCTCTTAAAGCTACTCCATTAACCTTTACAACTTTATAACGAATTCCAGAAATAGAACCCATCTGACCACGTTGTGAACCACCAAGACCTTCTATTATTACTTCATCGTGCTCATCTATAAAGTTTATTCCTCCATCACCAGGAACATAAGCAGTAACTACTCTTCCATTTTTTGTCAATTGAACTCTTACACATTTAAGCAATCCAGAATGTGGCTGTTTTTGTTGTATAACTCTTTTTTCTAATACTATTCCCTTTCCCATAGGTCTTCCTTCAAGAGCATCATACTTTTGCTTAAGCTTCATCTTTCTTACTTTATACCATTTCTTCGACCAGCGTAATTTTTTCCTTTTTTTCATTATTACTCTTCCAGCAAACGCTCCTCTTGCCATTTTAACCACTCAATATTTTTGATTTACCTTCATCAACGATTGCAAGCATGCTAACGCTAAACGGCTTTCCGCATATTACCCCTAGCTCAGTTGCATTTCCATTAAATTTTATTATTTTTATTTTTCCTATTTCTGCTAAATGTTGTAAAGTTTGTTCAACGGTTTTTGGAAGGTTTGAAGAAGCAACTATTGCTTTTAATTTTCCATTCATTAGAAGTTTCATAGTTTTATTCCTACCAAAAATTACTTTCCCAGTAGATATTGCAAGCTTTATCTCTTTCTCTAGGTTCAAAATACCACTAGTATTATATTTTGATAATTACTCTTTAAAATTCTTTTTGCTTTTTCTTGCTAAAAAACAAAAAGTTTTATAAAAATAATTTCATAAAAATAAATGTGAGCTTATGGGAAAGTTTGAAATAGCTGATGCTCAGCTTTCAAAAGTTTGGATTTGTAGAAAATGTAAAGCTAGAAATCCTGCTGGAGCAAAGAAATGTAGGAAATGCGGTTATCCATATTTAAGACCGAAAAGAAAACAGCTTAGAGTTAAAAAATAGGTTATGCTAAGGTGAGGAAATGGTTGAGCTAACACCAATAGAAGAAATCGTTGTAAAAGCAATGAAGGAGCTTGGAGCAACATCCGAGACTTCTTTAAAAACAGCCGATGATATAATGAGAAAATGCAACCGTCCAAAAGGACAGGTTAACAACGCTCTAATGAGCTTGATACAAAAAGGAATAGTTGTAAGAAAGGTTAGGGAAAAGGCTGCAGGTTATTATTTAAAGGGTAACGTTTGAATGGGCCAAGGTCAAGAAGAAAAAGAAGAAAAGGAAGAGGAGATTTCTTTCATTGCAAACTACAAGAATTGGATAGTTGTAAAAAGAATGGTTATAGATAAATCAACAACTCCGCAAGAGATTGCTTCTATACTCGCAAGTATAAGGTCAAGCATTGATAGAAAGGCTTTTGATTTTAGCGGAATAAAAAAAGAATTTATAGATTCTTATGTTGAAAAAATTGCAAACGGAAAAAGAGCAACTTTAAATGATTTAAAGAAAGCATTAGAAGAAATAAAAACAAAGGAGCTAAACGAAGCCTTAGAAAAAGCCTCATCTGAAAATGTTTTATTAAAAGACGTTGCAAAAGCTTATTTTTTAAGCTGTTTATTGGATAAACTTGGCCTTGAGCATTATCTTAGCAATGAAGCACTTTCAAAAGCTTATCCTGAGCTAAAGATCCCAAAGCCGAGAGGAAGATTGCCAAAACAAAAGTAAAAAAATAAAATAAATTAAAAATAAAATAAACTAAATAGGGGAGCTATGCTAGCTTGGTTAGGCTGTGAGGTTTGGGACCTCACGACGTGGGTTCAAATCCCACGCTCCCCAATACTATTTTAAGATTATTTCTTCGACCTCCCCATTTGGTGTTTTTTCCTTGAAAACTTGTGTAGAAAAAACAAAAATCTTAGCGTTTTTATCCTTCCAAGTATCACTTGGTAACCCAGCCTTTAAGCAAACATTCTCCAAAAACTCAACTTCATTCCATTTTTCCTCTACTGCAACTATGGGAAGGAGAAGTCCAGAGTAAAAACCATAATAAATTATTAACCCATCTCTTCCAATCTTAATGTTTTTTTCATAAGGTTGTTCAAGTGGTTTTGGCTTTGAGAGAATGCTTACTTCTATTGTAATCTCTTTCATTTCTTCAATGCTTACTGGGGGAAACCTTGGGTCTTGGGTTGCTGCTGCTATGGCTGCTTCTCTCAAAAGGTTTTCAAATTTATCATAAGCTTCTATAAAACCAATGCATCCTCTAAGTTCTTTTCTCTTCTGTAGTGTTACAAAAACACCATTATCCAAATCGATGCCAAGGTCTTTTGGAAGTTCTTTACCCAAGAGATAATTTTCTATTGTTCTTCTTGCAAATTTAACTATTTTCCTTCCTTCTTCAATCGTTACCATTAAAAACACCACTTATTCTCTTTTTACATTTTGGACATTTTCCATTTTGTATTTTATTTTTAATGATTTCAAAACCATACCTTTCTATTAAAAGTTCTCCACAATATGGGCAATAGGTATTCTCAAATTTATGTCCAGGAATGTTGCCTATGTAAGCGTATTTTATTCCTTCTTCTTTAGCTATTTTAACGATTTTTTCAAGAGTTTCTGTTGGTGTTATTGGAAAGTCCAGCATTCTATACATAGGGAAGAAGCGAAGAAAATGCATAGGAACTTCATCTCCTAGATTTTCAACAACCCATTTTATTAATTTTCTTGCTTTTTCTAAATCATCACCAACCTTTGGCACTATTAAGTCTGTAATTTCTACATGAACTTTTGCTTCATGCATTATTTTTAACGTATTAAAAACTGGCTCTTCAGAAGGAACATGAGCATAACGAATGAGAAAATTCCTATCACCGCTTCCTTTAAAATCTATGGTTATAGCATCCAAAAATTTTGATGCCTCTTTTGCTGCTTCTTCGCTCATGTAACCGTTTGAAACAAAAGTGTTAAAAAGTTTTTCTTTTTTTGCAATTTTTGCGGTATCCATTGCGTACTCCATGAAAATAGTTGGTTCATTATAAGTATAGGTTATTCCTTTTGCTTTTACTTCGATTGCTTTTTCTACCATTTCTTCTGGAGAAATTTCTTCACCCATAATTTCTCTAGTTTGGCTTATGTCCCAATTTTGGCAATATTCACACATGAAATTGCATCCAACAGTTCCAAAGCTTAAAACTCTTGCGCCAGGATAAAAATGAAAAAGAGGTTTTTTCTCTATTGGGTCAAGAGCAAGAGCTATAACTTTTCCATAAACCAAAGAATAAAGCTTCCCATCTATATTTTTTCTTACCCCACAAACGCCAGTTGAGCCTTCTTTTATTATACACCCTCTAGCACAAAGATTACATTTTACTTCTTTATTCTTTAGCTTTTTATAAAACAAAGCTTCTTTCACATTTCTATTTTCTTTTTTACCTTTTTATTTCTTTTTTGTCCCAAAAAACAATCGTTGAAGTTACTTTTTCACCAGCAATCGCTTTAAAAAGAAAATTTTTCTTTTTTCCATTAACGATTTGCCCAATAGCTCCAGTGTTTCTTGAAATCTCAAGAATCTTCTCTATTTTTTCTTTCATCCCCCCGGTAACGTTAAAAGTTCTTTTTCCTTTTGTAACGCTTCTTGAAATTTTCTTAAACTTCTCCTGATCAAGTTCTTTTATAAGTTTAACATTTTTGTTTGTCTTTGGGTCTGAGTCAAATACTCCATCAACATCAGTTGCAAATATTATTTTTTTAACCTTAAATTTTTTATTTACCTCTTTGTTTTCAGCGATTGCTCTTAAAATTTCTTCCGTAGAAATTATGCTTACTCCTTGTTTTGTATCAAGACCGACGTCTCCATATACAAAAGGAGTAAAACCAAGCTCGAGAGCTTTTAAAACACTTTCAACAAAAATTTTTCTTATCCTTTTATTATTGGTTATAGCTATAGCTGAAGGGGGTATAGAAAAAGGATTTAATGAATTTTTGATTGCAAATTTTATTATTATCCTATGAAGTCTTGCTGCAGCATCTTGAGTAAGGGAAGTACCATAAATACTTTCATCATTTATTATTCCTTCATTTACTCTATACTTCTTTGCTGGAACATGGGGAAATGAACCACCACCATGACCTATGATTACTTTTACTCTTGCTTTTTCCGCACCCTTTTTTACTTCTTTTAGAAGCCTATCTATTTCCTCCTCTTTTGCTTTCTCCACCACTTCTGGTTCCGTAATTATAGAGCCACCGAGTTTTATGAGAATAAGCTCCATTTAATCTTCTTCTTTTAATATTTCAACTTTTATTCCGCTTCCTTCAAGAGCTTTTTTGAAATCTTCTTCGCTTTTTTTCCAGTTTTTTGAAAACATTTTATAATGCATCGGAATAGCAACCTTTGGTTTTATTGCTTTTGCCGCTTCTGCTGCTTCAAGCGCATCCATGGTATAGGTTCCACCAATAGGCAAAAGAGCTATATCGCACTTAATGTTTTTCATTTCTTCTATAAAATCAGTATCCCCAGCATGGTAAATTCTTTTTCCGTTGAATTCAAAGATATACCCAAGCCAATTATTACTCTTTGGATGGTATTTTAGCCTTTCTTCTTTGTTGTTATAAGCTCTAACAGCATACACTTTAGCTCCACAACTACATTGGATTTCTCCACCCGGAGAAAGAGAGAATGCTTGTTTAGAAAATCTTGCCTCTACTTCACTGCAGCATTGAACGGGTCCAATGAACATTGTTTTCTCATCCATTATCTTTTCTATGCTTTCTAAGTCAAAATGGTCATAATGTGGATGCGTAAAAAGAATCACGTGTGCTTTCACCTTCGGTTTTTTTAACTGAAATGGGTCTATGTAGTGAACGTGATTGTTTGTTATTATCCTAAAACCAGCGTGTCCGAGCCAAGAAAGCTCTATATCAAAATACTTCATAGTTATATTTTTGAAACACTCTTTTTATTTTTTTCTTTTTCTTATTTTAATGTGTAATTAGATAAATATTTATATAATTAAAGATAAATAATCAAATGAGCTTCTCTTTGATTATTTCAGGTTTTTTTATTCTTTTAGCGATTTTAGCTTTTGCTTTAGCTAAACTTCGCGAAGAGAAAATTAGAATAATAGAACCAATAGCTAAAGAAAGCTTAGAAGAAAGAAAGAAAAAAATAATCGAAAAAGCTAGAAAGCTCGAAAATCTTTTCGCTAAAAAAGTTATAATAAGAATAGATGAGCTAAAAACCTATGATATTGAAGCGCTATACGCATTGAAAGAAGAAGGCTTCGAAATAGAAGATGGTTTTTTAATCTTTCCAAACTATTCAAAAGAAATAAAAAAGCTTATAAAAGAAAGAGAAGCTTACGATTATTATTTAAAAGAAGGTTTATTAAAGAAAAAGCTAAAGAAAAAATAACTAAGATTTTTATAAAATTTTAGTAAAGTAATCATTGCCATTTTTGTTTTTATACACAGGTTTACTTGGTAAAATTTAAAAATCTTCATAAGTAATTTTAATTTCTTTTTCTAAATATTCTTATGCTAAAAAAGCTAGAAGAAGAGCTAAGCTCAATACTAGGCTCAAAAATCGAAATAGAACTAAATACGAAGTATGCTGATGCTTGCTCAAACTTTGCAATAAAGAATAGGCTCAACGCTAAGGAAATTTGCTCAAAGATAAACCAAAAGCAAAAGAAGTTTTTCTCAAGGGCTGAGGAGCTAAACAATTACATAAACCTTTTCTTCGATTACAAAAACGTTTTCTTAGAAATGTTAAAAGAAAGCTTAGAAGAAGGAAAAGAAGAAAAAGAAAAGCAAAAAAAGAAGGAGAAGGTTATAGTAGAATATCCAAGCGTAAACCCAAACAAACCCTGGCATATTGGTCATTTGAGGAATGCGTTGCTTGGGGATGTAATATCTAGGCTATTTTTGAAGAATGGTTATGAAGTTGAAAGAATAAATTATATAGATGACCTTGGGTTGCAGGTTGCTATAAACGTTTTTGACTATTTAAAAAACAAAGAAGTAAAAGAAGATAAAAAATTTGACCATTTTGCTGGTGAGCGTTATGTTGAAGCTTATAAGCAATATGAGGAAAAAGAAGAAGTAAAGAAGGAAGTTGAGGAGATAATGAAGAAAATGGAAGAAGGTAATAATGAAGTTGCTTATAAAGCAAAAGAATTTGCTAAAAATTGTGTTTTAGCTCAGTATGAAACTTCTTTTAATTATTCTATATTCAATGACCTTTTAGTTTGGGAAAGCGATATTGCAAGAGAAAAACTACTGCAAAAAGCATTGGAGATCGGAAAGCAAAAAGGAATATTTTTTGAGGGTAGCGGCGAGAATAAAAATTGCTTGGTTGCAAAAGTTTTCGGTAAAGAAAAAATATTGGTTAGGAGCAATGGGGTTGCAACATATTTTGCAAAAGATATCGCTTTCCATTTTTGGAAGTTTGGAATACTTGAGAATGTTTTTAATTATGAAGAGTTTTTAAAACAACCAAACGGAGAGGTTCTTTATTCGACATCGCAAAAAGGAGAAAAAATGGATTTTGGAAAAGCAAGAATGAGCATAAACATAGTTGGAAGCGAGCAAAAGGAAGAGCAAGAAGCGGTAAGAGAGGTTATTAAAAAGTTTGATGAACAGGCTGAGGTAGTACACG
Organism: Candidatus Micrarchaeales archaeon; assembly: GCA_049700355.1. Classification (GTDB taxonomy): domain Archaea; phylum Micrarchaeota; class Micrarchaeia; order Micrarchaeales; family JBNAVG01; genus JBNAVG01. The sequence goes on from JBNAVG010000010.1 coordinate 10,790, forward strand.
TTGCTTATGAAGAAGTTAGGTTAAAAGAAGAAAGGTTTTCTGGAAGAAAAGGAACATGGATTACTTATACTGCTGATGAGCTCCTTGAAGAAGCAAAGAAAAGAGCTCTTGAACAAATAAGGAAAAGGTTTGAGATGAGCGAGGAGGAAAAACAAAAGGTTGCAAGGGTAATCGCTGTAGGTGGAATAAAGTTTGAGATCCTTAGAAGCGCACCAAACAAAAAATTTATATTCTCGTGGGATAAAGCTATAAATTTTGAAGGGGATTCTTTTGCTTATATTTGCTACAGCTATGCAAGAGCAATGAGAATAATAGAAAAGTACATGCAAGAGGAAAAAGAAATAAAGCTAGATTTTTCAAAATATGAGATAAACGAAGAAGAAAAAGAGTTGATAAAAAATATATTGCTAATTGAAAAATCTGAAGAAGAAGCTTTCAAAAATTTTAAACCAAACTTAATATGTGAGCAATTATTAAAAACAGCAAGTTCATTCGCGAGCTTTTATGAAAAGCACAAAGTACTAAAAGCAAAAGAAGAAGAAAAAAATTTTAGAATCGCACTTGTTTTTCTTTATTCAAAAAAGATAAAAGAAGCTTTGAGCATTCTTGGAATAGAAGTTGTTGAAAGAATGTAAATGTTCTATACTTTTGGTTATTCTTCCTCAAGCTTAGAAGATTTTGAAAGAATTTTAAGAGAGCTTAGAATCGAGGTTGTTTTTGATGTGAGAAGAAAAGCAATGAGCAAAAGAAAAGAGTTTTGTAAAGAAAGCTTACAAAGATTCTTGAAAGAAAGAGGAATTCTTTATTTTTGGGAAAAAGAGCTCGGTGGTTTCAGAGAAAGCTATAGGGATTTTGTTTCTTCAATAGTTTTTAAAAAAGCTTTGGAAAAGATAAAGAGCTTTAGCAACAAAAACGTGTTAATACTCTGCATGGAAAAAGATTGGAAGAAGTGTCATAGAAAGTTTATAGCAAATGAGCTAGCAAAAGAAGGTTTCAAAGTTTTTCACATAAAAATAAAGGATAAAAATAAGGAGCTAATAGAGCATAACCCAAAAAATGAAGAAATAAAAAGAAAAATGCAAGCAAGAATTTTTTGCGATAGAAAATGAAGAAGAAAAGAGAAAGAGGAATAGGAAGGAAAGGAAAATAGAAAGAAAGATATTTAAATTTTTCTTTTTAAAAAAAATATAGTGATATAATGAAAAAGTTACAGGCTGCAATGGAGTACTTAATGACTTATGGGTGGGCAATTTTAATTATTGCTCTAGCCCTAGGAGTTCTCTACAGTTTAGGAGTTCTTAACCCTTCAAGACTAAAACCAGTAGTGTGCCAGTTACCAGCACCTTTTACTTGCAGCAACCCAACCGCTAATACTGGTGGAGTTGTTACAATTACCCTTGGCCAAGGAAGTGGACAAACCATTACAATCAATGGAGTAGCATGTGTAGATAATAGCTTAATCGATCCTTCAACTGGTCTTCCTAAAAGCGTTGGTTGGACGACTCTGTCAAATCCTGTTACAATAGGAAGTGGTGGTACAATAACGCTTAGTAATATTCAATGCTATGCTTCAGATGAAAACCCATGGAGCGGTCCTATTGGTAGTGTATTTGGTGGAAGTTTAATCATAAACTACGCTATGGGTTCAAGCAACACACCTTATTATACCGCAGGTAGCATAAGCGTTCAAGTAACTCAAGTATAGTTTTGTTTTTATTTTTGTTTTCTATATTTTCGTTATTTTTTATGATTTTTTATGTTTGTGTTTTTAATATTCTTGAAATTTGAACCTTTTGATTTTTAATAAAACCTTCTTCTTCTAGTTTTTTTCTTTCATTTTCTTCCAAATAACCAAAATAGAGAAGTTTTATTATACTTTTTAATTTCTCCTTTTCATTTTCTTTTTTCTTTATTTCCATTTCAAAATTTTCCTTTTCTTTACCTATTTTCCTTATTTCCTCTAAAAGCTTAAAAGAGTTTTCAATCTCTAACTTTATTCTTTCTTTTAAATTTTTTACGCTCTCTTCCTCTTCGCTCTCTTTTCTTTTTTCAAAATTTTTAAAAAAAGAATCGTGAATTTCTTCAAAATATTTTTGAAGCTGGAGAATTTCTTCATTTTTCTCCAAGATTTTTAGAACTTGTGAAAAGGCACAGAGTGGAGAATCTGAAATTACTATTATTTCATTCTCTTTTGAAATTATTTTAACTAAAGAGTGACATTTTATATCTTTTTCAAAAACTTTATTCTTCTTTAATGTTTTTATAGAAATCATCATACTTCCACCATCGAAAAAGCTTCGCTTATTTCTATATCCTTAAAACCAATCTCCCTTAAGAAAAGTATCGTTTTATCTATTCCAATAAGCTTTATTAAAATTTTACAAAGTTCCTCAAGCTTAATCTCATTTCCGTTTTCTTCTATCTTCAAAACTACTTTTCTTGCTTCTTCACCTCCGCAATAATTTCCCAAAACTTTTTCAAAATTTGTTTTACTCATTTGCATCTTATCACCGATTTTTAAAAAATTTTTAAAATCAACACCAACAACTTTAACCAAAGTATTATTTATTCTACAGATTCCCCTTTCTTCAAAAAATATTTTTGTTGAACAATTCTCCATTATGTTTTCAAAATCTTTATTGAGCTGAGAGATCGCTATTAAACCAAAACCCTTTTTCCTTGCTTCTCTAGCAATTTCCTCAAGCTCTTTTGAGATTTTCCATGCTTCTTCAACGATTATAAATTCTTTAAAACTTCTTATCCTTTGCTTCCTTATTTCTCTTTTTATCCTTCTTATCTCAGCTACTGCAACCTTTATTCTTTTGCTTTCATCAAAATTTTTTAGGTTCAAAACTTTTGCTGGTATTTGAGAATATTCTCCATTCCAATCTATTACTCTAACATTTATTCCTTCTAATGTAGCTCTATAAGCTATTGCTCTTGCAAGGAATGTTTTCCCATAACCCGTTGGTGCAACTATTGCAATGTTATAATTCTTCTCTTTTTCCACATCCAAGAAAAATGGAGAATTGAAATAAAGAGTATTTCCAATAAATATTCCCTTTTCACTAAAATAGTTTTCTTTAAAAAAGAAAAAAGGTTTAAGCTTATTCAAAATTTTTGTATTCATCCATACCACTTGGAAAAATGATAATATCAATAGCCCTTTCAATCTCATTATCCAGCAAAAACCTAACTTCTCCACCAATTATAGCTTCTATAGCATTAGCAAGCGTTTTTGCTCTTTCAAAAGCCTTTGTTATTGCTTCATTCTCACTTTTTCCTTCAGCAGAGACACAAGCAAAGAAATAAGCATTCAATGGGTTTGCTGAGCTTATCTCTTTTATTTCTTCTTCTATTTCGCTTATCTTTCGGTATATTTTTTCTTTTTCTTTAGCCTTTTCTAGCTCTATTTGTAGCATTTCCCTTTTTAGCTTTAGCGAGTCTATTAGCTTTTCAGCGTTTTCTTTGCTTATAGCTATTTCTAGCTTAAATGGAAAATCTATAGCTTGTATTAGTTTTTCTATTGGTTGGTTTGGTTCTTTTTTGAGCTTAATCTCTAAGAAGAAAGAAGCTCTTGGTGGGTTTTTTGTTACTATACAATTTCTTTCTTTCGAAAGCTTATAGTTTGTTTTTTCTTCTTCAAAACCAAAAATTTTAGAAAAGATAGAGAATAGAAGGTAGCCATAGGAAAAGCTTAGCACGCTTACGAGGAGGAAAAAGAAGGATAAAACTATTAAAAAGGAGTTTAGGGTAAAGAAGCTTATTAAACAAAGAATACTACCAAGGATAAAGTTTGCAAAAGCCAAATGTTTATTCCTTATATCTTCTATTCTCATAGAATATTCACCTTTATTTGGATCTCGTTTCCAAGAAGTTGGGAAATTTCTTGCATACTCAACCATGCAAGGGCAAAACTAAAAGCTGGAATAAAAATCGATTTTATAAGAATATAACCAACAAAAGAAAAGATTTGCGTTAAAATCTTTGATGTTTCATCCTTTATATTGTTGAGTAAATATGGAATGTTTGAAATCGTTAAGTTTTTTATTTGCTCCTGAGTTTGGTTTTGAAACTCGTTAAAGTTTATTTCTTGTTTTTGAAAAAGCAGAGCATTAAGATAATAGGTTAAAGGGAAAATATAGGTAAAACTTATAAAAAAAGCAAAGAGCAGGGAACCCATTTTTCTAGTTACTATAAAACTCCTTAAAACGATGGAAAGAGGAAGGAGTAGTGCTATACCTATAGAAGAAACGAAGAGGATTAGGTATGCTTGGGCCATTATGCTTATCAAAGAAATGCTCAATGCTGAAGTAACAGTAGAAAGAATAGAAAAGAAAGATGAGAAAACTTTTGATATATCAAAGGATATCCCCAAATTAATTCCAAAACCGCTTACAAACCCAAGGAATACGTTTAGCAATAGAATAGAGAGCAAAACAGAGATTGTTTGTTGTGAAAGCGAAGGATAGAAATTTCCGTTTAAGTAATAACCTTCACCTATTAAAAAAGAGTATGCAAAGCAGCTTGCTGAATTAAACTCTATGCTTTTTGGGCATGTGGAAGAAGCGTTTAACAATGAATTTACAATTTTTTGTACTATTCCTTCTTTTCCAAACAATAAAAAAGCAGAAGCAACGAGAAAAGAATTAAAAAAACATTCTAAAACTTCTTTTTTTGCAAAATTTTTTATTTTTTCATTATCCAATATTACCCCTATTCCAAAAGCAATTCCACTTATACAAAACATTATCGTTATTATTTCGATAGCTATTTCTAGCATTTTATCATTTAGCTTGAGTTTACTATTCTTTGAGCAATAGTTGCAAGGTTGCCAGAAGCTAGAGTTAAAACTCCAACAACTATGGCTCCTATTATTAAATTTATAGCCGTTGAATCAAGCTTTGCTTTTTTATCATAAGGTAAAAGCTGAGCTATTGCATAAACTATCCCTGCAAGAGCAAACATTATACTGCTCATTACTGGTCCAATTTCAGTGAGTGTATTTTTTACATCGCTAAGAAAAGAGTTTATGCTTGCTTTTAGGAGAAAAACCCAGAACAAACTTATAAAAAAGAACCTTAGTAGAATTTGTTTATTCATTTTCCCACTTATATATTTTAATAAACTATTATTTATAAATCTTACTATAAAAAGAAAAAGAAGAAAGAGAAAGAAAAAAAGAAAAGAAGAAAAGAAGAAAAAAGAAAAAACTAAAAATGTTTCTTTTGAAAAAAGATTATGAAGGTTTGGATAGATGGTAAAAATTTGGATGAAGAAAAAGTAAGAGTTCCAATATTGGCTCACTCTTTGCAATATAGCGATGCTGTTTTTGAAGGAATAAGAGCTTATAAAACAAAAAAAGGAGTTGCTATATTTAGGCTAAAAGAGCATGTTCAAAGGTTCTTTGAGAGTATGAAGATATATGCGATGGAACCAAGGATGAGTAAAAAAGAAGTTGAAGAAGGTATAGTATCAAACTTAAGGGAAAACATTAAAGAAAATGGGGAGCAGGATTATTACATCAGACCTTTTGCATTTTACCCAAATCCACAAATCGGACTTTCCCAACGTGGAGAGCTTAGCATAGCTGTTGCTTCGATTCCTTTTGGGAAATATCTAAAAAGTGAAGGAGTAAAAGCAATAGTCTCCTCTTGGAGAAGGATAGATAGTGCTTCTATGCCACCAAAGGCAAAAGGAAGTGCAAACTACCTCAACTCAATACTTGCAACTATTGAAGCAAAGCAAAAGGGTGCAGATGAGGCGATACTTTTAAGCTACAATGGTTATGTAAGTGAAGGACCAGGAGAGAATATTTTTGTTGTTAAGGATAATGTTTTAAAGACTCCAAGCGAGGATGATTCTGTTTTAGTAGGTATAACAAGAAGGAGCATTTTTGAGTTTTCAAAAGACCTTGGTATTGAAGCTAGAGAAGAGCACATAAGTAGAGAAGAGCTATATACAGCAGATGAGCTATTCTTTTGTGGAACTGCAGCTGAAATAACTCCAATACTTGAGGTTGATGGTAGAAAAATAACCGAAGGTATAGGGCCGATAACAAAGAAGGTAAAAGAGAAATATGAAAAAATAGTTAGGGGAGAGGATAAAAAATATATTGGTTGGTTAACCTTTGTTTAGTTCTTATTCTATTTTTATTCAAATTTTTCTAAAATTTTCCATTTTTCATTTATCCTTTGCTTCATAATCTCTATATCTTCTTTTTTAATATCTTTAAACCTACCTTGGATTTTTAAGTACTCTTCTATTGGTTTTCTGTTCTTTTCATCCCTATAAGGTATGCTTGGTTGAGAAATACTTACTTTTCCATTGTAAAATTCAAAAAGAATGAATACACTACTTTGTACTGCAAGCCTAGCAACTTCTATAGTTTTTTCACTAGGATACCTCCAACCCGGCGGGCATGGGCTAAAGTAATGTATAAACTTAAAACCTTTTATGCTCAATGCTTTTCTTATTTTTTCAAAAAAATCTAATGGAAAAGCTGGGCTTGCCGTTGCAGTGTAAACTCCATGGGCCATCATTATTAAATCCATATCCTTTTTCTCTTCTTCCTTTCCAAAAGGAGTCGTTGTTGTTGATGCTTTAAAAGGGGTTTGGCTGCTTCTTTGTATTCCAGTATTCATGTAAGCTTCGTTATCATACATAATGTAAAGAATATCTTCGTTCCTTTCAGCAGCACCACTAAGCGTTGCTAAGCCTATATCTGCACTTCCTCCATCACCAGCCCAAACAACAACGTTTGCTTTCTTTTTCCTAAATTTAAAAGCCCTTGAAAGACCGGTTGCTACAGCAGCTGATGAAGCAAAAGCACAATTTATTATAGAAAATTTTGCACTACTATATGGCCATATTCCTTGAATTACGCTTGAGCAACCTGCTGGTATTACAACATAGAATTCTCCCTTCCCATTCAATGCTCTTGCTAAGTACCTTAAACCAAGGGAAGCTGCACAACCAGGACAAGAAAGGTTACCAGGTAGCCAAATTTCTTTTTTACTCTCTTTTAATATATCTTTAATGCTTATCATAAAACCCAACCCCTTTCATTCTTTAGCGAAAGCTTTACACACTTCTTAAAGATTTCTTTTGTTATATCCTTTCCACCAAGCCCTGTTGTGAAGCTCTTTACTTTTTCTCCAAGTATTGCTCTAAGCTCCCTTGCTAAAAAGTTAAAGCTACCTGTTGAGAAAGCTCTTTCAACTACAACTATGTTTTGTGAATTCTTTGTTGCTTCTTTTATTTCTTCTTCTGGGAAAGGCCTCAACCTTCTTATCCTTATTGCCCCAGTTTCAATTCCTTTTTTTGTTAGCTCTTTTGCTGCTATTTCTGCTTCACCAAAAGATGCACCAATAGTTACTATAATGTTTTTTGAACCTTCATTTTTTACCTCTATTGCTTTATACTCTTTCCCAAATTTTTTTGAATACTCTTTTTCAACTTCATCTATTACTTTAGAGCTTTCGATAAATGCTTTAAACTGCTTATAGCGATGAGTATTAAAATATTTTTCATCAACAACAGCGTATAAGCTCTTTGGCCAGAAATCCTTTATTTTCCTTTTTGGTAGGAAAGAATCTATTTCTTCTTGAGCTGGAACATCGACTGGCATTGTTAAATGAGTTGTAATATAACCATCTATACCAACCATCACTGGGAAGTTTACTTTCTCAGCTATTTTATAAGCTATTGGTATAGAATCCAATGCTTCCTGGGGATCTTTTGCAAAAAATTGTATCCAAGAGTTATCTAGCTGGAGCATAAAATCAGTGTGCTCATTCTGAATACTCCAAGGAGGTGCAATAACCCTAGTTGCTACTACCATAACTATTGGAAGCCTCGCACCACCAGCCCAATAAACAACTTCATGCATATACTCAAGACCTTGAGAAGAGGTTGCTGTAAAAGCCCTTGCTCCAGCGATCGAAGCTCCAATGCAAGAACTCATTGCAGAGTGCTCGCTCTCAACTTTCATAAACTCCATTTCTTTTTTTCTAAGTGTTGAAAGCTGTGAAAGGTCTTCGACTATTTCAGTTTGTGGAGTTATTGGGTAAGCTGCAATGAAGTTTGCCCTTGAAAGAAAAACACCAAACGCTACTGCTCTACTCCCAGTTAAAGGAGCTTTTCTTCTTTTACTAAAATCTAAAAATTTTTTTGGAATCATTTTTTCACTTTTTCCTTTTCGCTTTCAAAATGAATCGCTTTGAGTGGGCATTCGTTCACACAAACTCCACAACCTTTGCAATACTTATAGTTTATCTTTACTTTTCCATTCTTTATTTCTATAGCCCCTTCTGGACAATACATAAAGCAAACCAAGCAATTCTTACATTTTTTATAATCTATTACTGGTCTTTCAACCCTCCATTCTCCAGTAGCATTTACATTTTTTGGAATGGAGAAAAGAGCTTCTAAGCCAAAATTCCCAATATCCTTTTTATAAGATTTTTGCATTTTCATAACCCTTTCTTACAGCTAAAACATTTTTCTCATCTTCCCAATAATCCCTTACAGCCTCTTCTAAGCTCTTAAGCTTTAATATTCCAAGCTTAGCAAAAGCTCCTAGCATTGGAGAATTAACAACATACCATCCAGCAAATTTTAAGCCTAGCTCCTTCGATACTTTCGTTGCTTCTAAGCTTATTAATTTAGCTTTGCTTCGCTTTAGCTTTATTTTTCGAGCCTCTTCTTCCGAGCAATTAGCTACTATATATTTAGCTTTTTGGATTTCCTTCGGTAAGGAGAAGAGTATAAGGATATTTGGATTTTTTATTTGACTTCTTTCTTTTATTTCTTCTTCACTTATTCTTACAAAAGCTTTTGTTGGTGCACCCCTTCTTTCACCACCAAAAAATGGAAAAGAGACACCAAATTTATTCTCTTTTGCTGCAGCCCAAACTATTACTTCACTTGCCATTACAACTCCTTGTCCTCCTCTTCCGTAGAGTAATACTTCATACATCAAATTTATTTCTTATTTTTAATACTTAAAATTTTGCTTATT
>JBNAVG010000011.1:0-12171 GCA_049700355.1 Candidatus Micrarchaeales archaeon
GTAAATAAAATAGCTCTTGTAGCACCAAACGCAACCCTAAATATAATAAGAAATTATGAAGTTGTTGAAAAAAGAAAAGTTGTTGTACCAAATGAAATACGTGGAATAATAAAATGCACAAATCCAAATTGTGTAACAAACCAACCAAACGAACCGATAATTCCAAAATTTAAAAAGATAAGCAATAATCCAATTCAACTAAAATGCGAGTATTGCGGTGAAATTTTAGGAGAAAAAGAAATAACAGAACAATTCAACAAAAAATAAACAAAGAATTTTATCCTTTACCTTTTAAAAATAATCATGCTAATAGGTATTGTTGGAGCTCCGAATAAGGGCAAAACAACGCTTTTTTCTGCCCTTACTCTTCGTTATGCTGAGATATCGCCAAGACCTTTTACAACAATTTCCCCAAATAAAGGAGTTGCTTATGTAAAAGTTGAATGTGTTGAGAAAGAGCTTGGGGTAAAATGCAATCCAAAGAATTCCATATGCATAAATGGGAATAGGCTTATTCCAGTAAACGTTATAGATGTTGCCGGTCTTGTTCCTGGTGCCCATCTTGGAAAGGGAATGGGAAACCAATTTTTAAACGACCTTGCTTCTGCAGATGCTTTAATACAAGTTGTTGATGCAACGTGCAAAACAGATCCTTTTGGAAACCCTTGCGAGTATTATGATGCAATTGAAGAAGTAAAGTTTGTTAAAGAAGAAATAGAGGAATGGCTTTTTGGAATACTTAAGAGAAACATTAAAAAGCTCAAGGATTTTGATGAATTCCTTCAAGTGCTTAGCTTCATGAAAGCTAAAAGGGAAGTTGTTGAAAAAGCTATAGAAAACGCGAAGCTCAATTTCTCAACAACATGGGATGACGAAGAGCTAAAAGATTTTGTAAAAAGCTTCATTGCATTGAATAAACCAATAGTTGTTGCTTTAAATAAAATAGATTTGGAAGAAGCTAGAAAAAATCTACAAAGGCTAAAAAGCGAAGCAGAGAAGCTAGGGGTGAAAGCTATACCTACTTCAGCAGAAATTGAGCTTGCTCTTAGAAGGGCCAATGAAAAAGGAATAGTAAGCTATGTTCCTGGAGAAAATAAATTTGAGATAAAGGAAGCTAATGATAAACAGCTTGAAGCTTTAAAATTGATAGAAAAAATACTAAAGGAGATTAAAACAACAGGAGTTATTGAGCTTTTGAATGAAGTTGTTTTTGGAGTTTTAAAAGCAATAGTTGTTTATCCTGTTGAGGATGAGAATAAGTTTACAGACCATTTTGGAAACGTTCTTCCAGATGCAATCTTGATGCCAAATGGCTCAAAGGTTATAGAGCTTGCTGAAAAAATACATTCCGAGCTTGCTCAAAATTTTCTCTATGCTATAGATGCAAAAACAAAAAAGAGAATAGGAAAAGATGAAGTTCTGAAGAATAATGATGTAATAAAGATAGTTGCTAAGAGAAAATAATTTATAGCTTTTTTGAAAAAACTTTTTATGACAAAGCTTCTTTATCTTGAGGATAGTTATCTAAAAGAGATAAAAGCAAATGTTGTTGAAGAAAAGGAAATAGAAGGGAAAAAAGCAATAATCTTGGATAAAACAATATTTTATCCACTTAGTGGTGGACAAGCAAACGATACTGGAAAAATAATTTTTGAAGATAAGGAGTTTGAGGTTTATGATGTTAAAAAGATTGATGAAGAGGTTTTGCATTTTATACAACCAACAGAATTTTCTTTTAATGGAAAAGAAGTTATTTGTAGAATAGACTGGGAAAAAAGGTATAAGCACATGAAGCTTCATTCTGCTTTGCATGTAATAGATGGGGTAGTTGTTAAGTACTTTAAGGAGCTCAATGCTTTTATAACTGGCTCAGCAATTTTTGATGATTATGCAAGAATAGATTTTGATTTTGAGAATGGAACAAGGGATATGTTCCAAAAAATAATAGATAAAGCAAATGAAGTTATTCAACAAAACCTAGAGATAAGAGCGAAGTTTATTCCTAAAGAAGAAGCATTAAAGAATAAGGATTTGGTAAGAACTCTTCCTGGAATGGAGCTGCTTCAAAAACTTGAAAATATTAGGGTAATAGAAATCGTTGGTTTAGATGAGCAAATGGATGGAGGTACCCACGTTAAGAATACAAAAGAAATAGGAAAAATATTACTAAGCTCTTATGAAAGCAAGGGGAAGCATAATAAAAGAATAAAAATAGCTTTAATCTAAAACCTTTTTAACGTTTTTTATTATTTCATTCCTTACTTCTTCTACGCTCTTTTCACCATCAACAACTTTTACGTTTTTAAACTCTGAAGCAATCTTTAGATAAAATTCTCTAACCCTAGTTAAAAAGTTTTTTTCCTCAAACAAAGATTTTTTCCTTTGCAAAGCGTTTATTCTTTTTAATGCAGTTTGTGGTGAAATATCTATTATGATTGTTAAGTCGGGATAAGGCAATGCAGAGTTTATATCAACAAGCCATTTATAATCAAGACCACTTGCTGAACCATAAGCGATTGTTGAAAAAGCATACCTATCACTAATAACGATTCCACCCTTTCTAAGAAAAGGCATTAAACTTTTTAGATGATGGGCTCTATCAGCACAGAATAAAAGTTGGAGCACAGTGTTTGTAGTTTTCCATTCCTTATTTAGCGCTGCTCTTATTAGGCTACCTATTATACTATAAGTAGGTTCTTTTGTTAGAAGTACTTTTTTATACTTTTTAAGTAAAAAAGAATAAAGCAAACTAGCTTGTGTACTCTTTCCGCTTCCATCGATACCTTCTATAACTATAAATTTTCCTTTCATTTTTTTGTTTACTTTTTATTTATTTTATTCTTTTACTTTTCTTTTGTTTCGGTACTTTTTGAAACTATTACCACATCTTCTACACTCCTTACTTTGTCGTACATAATGCTGTATTGTTTTATTAACCTTTCTGCTTGTGAGCCGCTTATCTTCTCAAGCGGAACTAGCATTATTCTGGAAATTTTCCCTTCCTCCAAGTCTAGAATTATACTGTGAACCTGCCCAAGGTACTTTCCATCGTCTGTGTAGATATCCATTCCATACAAATCTGAGAGTTGCATTATCTCACCGCTGCACTATTAATTTGAATTTTTATTTTAAATACCTTTCTTTTTCAATTTTCAAATTATTCTTAATGTTTTTGCAATTTGTTGAGAAAATTCTAAATTTTTTAATTCGCTAAAATCAAAGAGCATTTTTCCAAAACCTATCAACGTATTCTCAGAGAAGAAAGCAACTGTATCACCTTTTTTAAACTCTTCACTTCCTAAAATCCAACCTTTTTTAAGCTGTAAACCATTTTGAAGTTTTTTAATAAACTCCTTTTTAATTTCAACTTTTTTTAAATCCACTATTTCCTCAACATTGTGCAAAATTTTTGAAAGAAATTCTTCATTACCTTTTTTATAAAAATAGTAAGCATCCTCTAGCTCTTGTAAAGTTACTGCTTTGCTTATATCTATATTACCCTGCTTTATCCTTCTTAACTCTACAAGATGAGCACCAGTGTTAAGATAGTTTCCTATATCAACGCAAAGTTTTCTTATATAAGTTCCAGCCTGGCATTCAACATCAAAAAGCACATCTTTTCCATCTTTTTCAATAAAAGAAAGCTTATAGATCTCTCTTTCTCTTAGTACCCTTTTTACAGCACTTCTTCTTGGTGGAAGCTGAATTATTTTACCAGTAAACTTTTCAAAAGCTTCTTTTAATTTTTCTTCTTCAACATCTTTATGAAGATGCATTAAAGCGATGTATTCCTTTTTTTGTTGTAAAAAGCTGAAAACTTTTGTTGCTTTGTTAAGTGCAACTATCAATAAGCCAGTTGCGTTTGGGTCTAATGTTCCAAGATGCCCAGCCTTCTTTTGTTCTAATATTCTTTTAACGATTTCAGAAACTTGATGGCTACTTGGACCTTGTGGTTTATCTATAAAAACAACACCTTTTTCAAAATTTAGCATTTACTTTTCTTTTACTTCTTTTTCCTTTTCGCTTTTTACTATTATCCCTAACGCTTTGTTTATCGCTTCCTTGTCATTAATGTCTATTATTTCGTGCAATGGTTCAAGATGTTTTTTATTGCATTTTCTTGGTTTTGGTCTTTTTGAAGTAATTATTTCAACAAAATTGTCATCGATCACTTTTGTTACTACCCCTTTTGATCCTGCATCCCTTCCATAAAGTTTTATAACAACTCTTCCAGGTGTTAACATATTACCACTTTTTATTTTATCCCATTTTTATTTATCCTATTTTCTATTTTATTTTTTTTATTTATTTTTATTTTTTTATTTTTTATTTTTTGAAACACTACTCGCTATTATCTCAACGATTTTCTTCTTTGAGAATTTTTCAGTGTTTATTATTAAATCAAAATTTTCATGCTCTAAAATATTTATACCATAAACTTCTTTGAAATGTTTTATTGTTGAGGAGTCTTTCTTCTTTACATATTGGGTAGCTTTTTTAATGCTTATCTTCTCTCTTTTTGCTACTCTTTTTATCCTTTCTTTCTCGCTAGCGTTTAACCAAACCTTGATAGAATCTTTTATAAGCCACGGAGCAAGCCATGTGGAGACTATGCAGTTTTTTTCTTTTTTTGCAAGCTTTACTATTTCTTCATCAAATTTTTTTGCAAGTTTTTTGTTGTATATATTTTTTTGTGTAAAGTCTACAATATTACTTGTAAATTTTTTATAGGATGTTGCAATTAGAGGAAAATTGAGCCTCCTTGAAAGCATTTTTGCTATTGTTGTTTTTCCACTTCCACTTAATCCAGAGATACAAATTTTCATTTTTTCACAGTTTTAATAAAATCGAATATTAAATTTTTATTTATTACGAGTTTTTATCCTTTTTACCCTTCTTAAAAAAGCTTATTCCAAAACAAAAAGCAACAATGCTACTTTTTATACCAACTTTGTTTAGAAATTTATTTAATTAATGGTTTAAAAATAATAACATGATTATAGAAGAATTTTTTATGAGAGCTTTTATTGCAATTGCAGTAGGAGCATTAATTGGTGTAGAAAGGGAGCTTACAAAAAAGCAAACACTCCTTGGCATAAGAACCCTTGCATTTTCCTCGCTTCTTGGTATGCTTTTTTCGTATCTAAACTTTTCGATACTTATTCCTATAGGGTTTACTATAGTTGCATTTTATGGAATCGTTTCCTTTTTAAAACAGAAAAAACAAGTATTTGGGCTAACTACCCTTTTTTCACTTTTACTTTCTTATCTTTTGGGCGTTATCATAGGTTTGGGTTATATAATAGAAGGTGTTGGTTTAGGAATAATAACTACTTTTTTACTTTTTATTGGAGTACAAACAAGAACTTTCGTAAAAAAATTAAAAAAAGAAGAATTGCTTGAAGCACTTGAATTTGGTATAATACTTTTCATTCTTTACCCTATTTTACCGGAGTCTTTCTCTTTTTTTGGAATAAACATAAATCTTCATATAGTCCTCCAAATAATAATTTTGATTTCCATAATTTCGCTACTAATGTTTCTTGTATTGATTTTTTATGGAGAAAAATTTCTTCCTGTTGTTGGTTTGATAGGTGGAATGATAAATTCTTTTGGTACGATTATAAATTTTATAAAGAAGAAAAAAATCGATACTTCTTCAATCTTGTTTGCTGAAAGTGGAAAAATGTTGAGTGCTATACTTCTTACTTTTTTACTGATTGGTTTTCAAAAAGAACTCTTTTTGAGCTGTATACTAATGGCGATAGTTCTTTGGATATTTGCTTTTTTAAAATACAGAAGGTTACCATATAAAAAGTTTAGGTTGCCACAACCATTTTCTTTAAAAGAAGGTATAAAAATCGGTAGCTATACCATGCTTGCTTTTATTCTATCACAGCTTGTTAACAATCTACCTTATGGTCTTTACATTACCTCTCTTTTGATTGGGATGTTTTCAACAAATGCAATTATTGCAACAACAACTTTAGGCTTAAACGCAAAAAGCATAACAAATATTCAAGCATCGATTATGATATTCCTTAGCCTACTTTCCGGCCTTGTTATCGATGTTTTCTTAACAAGAAAAACAAAAGTGTTTAGAGAGATTTTAATCTTTACAACTATAACTATATTGTTTGGATGCTTTATTTTCTTTTTATCGTGGCTTGGATGGTTTATATAACAACTTCAAAGATGGAGAAAATAAAAAGAAAAGAAATTGAAAAAATTTTAAAAAAGATTGCAAAAAGAAAAAGATGGGTTTTTGAAGAAAGAGGGAATAAAAGTATATCAAAAATTTGTTTACGTGCTTTTAACTTGGGTGAAAAAGAGGTATGGATAGTATCAAAAAATAGAGATAAAATTTATATAAGAAGAATAGAAATTACACCTTATTCATTTAAATGGAAAAATAAAAAAGGAAAAGAAATAAAAATAGATCAATGGGCAAAAATTTGAAGAATATAATTTTTGTACTTTTGCTCAACATCATCAAGTTTTAGTTCTCCCCTTTCAATTCTGCTTGCGAGTTGAAAAACTTTGCTCGTACATTCTGCGCAGAGAACATTGTTGAATGGTCTTTTTTTTGTATCGCTAATGATAATTTCTCTTTTACAGATTCCGCATCTACCAACTTCTTTTTTTCTTTTTTTTATTCTAATTATTTTTCTTCCTTTTGGACTTTTCCTTTGAATTATTTTTTTACTCCTGCATATTTTCATTTTTTCCACCTTTTATTTTTTCAAAAATCACTTTAATAATGCTTAATATGATTCCAGAAGTTATACTAACCAAAATAAGCTCTATTTGAAAATTTGGTGGAGTTAAGTAATAAAAAATAAAGAATATGGGAATTACTATCAACATCGATTTCATTTCTTCCATCAAAGATTCATTTACAAGTTTAAGGATTTCTTCTCTTTCTTTTTGTGTAATGTTTTTTTCTTGTAATTCCTTTAGCCTTTTACTTATCATTTTTTGTTTTTCTTCATTTTTTATTTTTTTAGTTATCACAAACGAAAGAAGAGAGTATAAAACTCCTAAAAATATTACAATTATTTCTATAGTTTCCATGTTTTAACCTAAAAAACATAAAGGGAGAAAAGCCTTATTATTTTTTTGAGTATTCTTACTGGAAGCCAACTATTTCTTTTTACATCTTTTATTAAATCATTATACAAGGCTTTTTCCTGTGGAGAAAGCTTTCCCTCCTTTTCTATTTCTGTCTTTTTACCATCAACTATTTGAACTTCCCTTTTTGAGATTATTTCCTTTCTTACATGCATGTACCATTCATCAAGGCTTGATTTTGTCTTTTTTATTGCTTTTATAAAATCACCCATCTTTATTTCTCTACCCTTTCCTTTTATGTACTCTTCAACGAGTGGAATCAAACCGGCTTCGTAGCAAATTTGTTTTATATCAGAGCTTGCATAACCTATAGTCGCCCTCGCTAACCTTCCAAAATCTATGGCTCCAAACCCTTTTCTTTTTATTGGCATGTCTTTGGTATAGTATTTAAAAAGAGCAACTCTTGTCGCATAATCCGGTGCTGGAATGTATATTGCTTTTCCAAACCTTCCACTCCTTTTTAATGCTGGGTCCATATCCCAAGGAGCATTTGTAGCACCAATAACAAAAACATCATTCAAACTAGTTTCTATTCCATCCATCTCAACAAGAAACTGATTTACAGCCATTCTTTGATGTTGCTGTGTTGTTTCTTCACCCCTTTTTACTCCAAGAGCTTCGACTTCATCAAAAAATATTATGCTTGGTGCATGCTTCCTAGCTTCTTCAAAAATAGCATGCATGTTCTTTTCAGTATTACCAGCATACATATCAACGATTTCATTTATCCTTGCTATTATTACGCTTGCCCCAGCTTCTCCAGCAACTGCATCTGTTATATAAGTTTTTCCACAACCAGGTGGTCCATAGAGTAAAATTCCAATTCCGGCTTTACCAACATATTTTTTAAATAAATCTGGCCTCTTAAAAGCGAGAACAATATTTTTAAAAAGTTCTTCTTTTTGTTTTCTTAATCCAACAACACTACTAAAGTTCCTTTTCGGTTTGTAATAGCTTACTTTTTTTATTTGTCCTTCTTCCATAACAGTTTTTTCAACAGCTTCTTCTTTTCTTGCATCTTCAGAAATCCCTTCCAACCTTCTTTTAGCTTCATAGTAGTTCGGGTTTATTTCGAGAGTCTTTTCATAATATTTTTTTGCATTTGTATAATCTTCTTTGTATTCATATGCCAAACCAATAACGTAATATACTTCTGGGTTGTTGGGCTCGTATTTAAGAACTGTTTCAAAATCCTTTATAGCGCTATCAAAATCTTTAATAGTAGCATAGGTTATTCCCCTATTATAATAAGCATCGTTATAATCCTTATCTATCGAAATTGCCTTTGTATACTCTTCGATAGCCTCTTTGTATTTTTCTTGTTTAAAAAATTCATTTCCTTTTAAATAATAGCTTCTCGCTTGTTCTCTTGTTACTGTTTCAGCTTTAGCCATATAGTAATTTATATAAAACTATATTTAAAAATTCTTTTTATATGATTGGGGAAATAATAAAAACTTTTGGGTACCTTGGAGTTTGTGTTTTGGTATTCCTTTTAAATCTAGCTCCAGGTTTTGTTCCACCAACTTGGGTAGTGCTTTTATTTTTTTATTTTCTAAATCCAACTTTTGATATTTTTCTTCTTGCATTTCTTGGAGCTATTTCCTCTTCTCTTGGAAGGTTTTGTCTATTGCAGCTTTCAAGAAAAGGAAAAATATTGCTGAGTGAAAAGGAAAAGGAAGAAATGGAATTCTTAAGAAAAAAGCTTAAAAAAGTAAAAAATTTTGGTTTTTTCTCTTCGCTATTTGTAGCTTTAACCCCGCTTCCCAGCAATGCTTATTTTATAGCTCTTGGTCTTATGGATTATTTACCATTAGGTGTTTTCTTAGGTTTCTTTTTAGGAAGATTGATTACTTACTTTCTTCCACTTTTTATTTTAAACGTTAGCTTACATTTTATTAAAAGGTTACTTATTGAGAGTTGGTGGTTTCATGCTTTAATAGATACTATTGGAATAATATCATTATTCTTCTTTATCCTTATTGATTGGAAAAAACTTTTAGGAAAAAATTTTAAAAGAAAAAAAGCAAATAAATAAAAAGGGCCCGTAGCTCAACGGTTAGAGCGGCGGTCTTATATGACACGCTCTAAGTGAGCCGTAGGTTGAGAGTTCGAATCTCTCCGGGCCCACTAAAATTTAAATTTAATTTTCTAAAGAATATTATGCAGCTTAAAGAGGGGGAAGAAATTACAACAATAGCAAAGGTTGAAAGGGTTTTTAATCCAATAGAAAAAGAAAAGGAGAATAGGAAGATTAAAGTAAGGAGCGTTTTATTAGATGTAGAAAACCAAAAAATAAGGCTTGTTGCTTGGCATAAGCTTTGTGATTATATAGACCTTGCTGGAATAGAGCATGGGGATGAAATAAGAATAAGCAGAGCAATAGTAAAAAACAATGAACTTCATACAAAAGGGTATACGGTAATAACCATCGTTAAAAAAGATTCAAAAGCTATAAAAGATTTTTCTAATTTAAAAGAAAACGAAATAGTTGATGTTGTTGGTAAGCTTTTTGAATTAAACCCATTGAAATTTTTTGAGAAAGATGGAAAGCAAAGGAAAATGATCTCTGGTAAGCTTTTTGATGGGAAGCAAGCAATTAGAATAGTTGCTTGGGATAGTAGTGCAGAGCTTTTAAATCTAGCACCTCTTTCAAGCTTCGTTAAAGTTGAATTCGCAAAAATTAAAAAAAGGAATGAAGCTTTAGAAATTCATGCAAACGATAAATCAAGGGTTTTGATTCTTAGGAAGCTTTAACCTTTTTACTATTTCTTCTCTTTCATTAGTTATTTCCGGAGAATACCTTCTAGCTACTATAGTTTCATAATCTTCTTCTCTTTCATTCTCTATACTTTCTAAGATTTTTGAAATTTTTTCTTTTACTTCTTTTTCCCCTTCTGGCAAATAAATCAAAAATATTTTTCCATTTTCTTGGTCTATACTCGCATTAAAGATTTTTTTGTTTAACATTAGATTGTATTGTAAAATAGAAGCTTCCTCCTGAGAAATGCTCTTTATACTTCCTTGCAAGATTTTTACTTTCATAGTATCACCAAAACCTTTTAATGTTGAAATATGTTTTTTTATAAACTTCTCCGCTCTCAAGCTTCTTTATATCTCTATGGTACTTATCACCTTCATAGCTCCACCCAGGATTTAGCTTTTTCCATTCTTCTGGAGAATACGCGTATCTTTCTTGCACTTTATCCCTATAAATCTCTGGGAATACGTTAAAAGTGCAGAAAGGTACTTCACTTCCATCTGGCAATACATAATGAATTACGCATCTTTTAACTCTTTCTATATCATAATTATATTCATCCATGAAGTGCATCATACCAAGGAAAAGGGTTTTAACATGAAAAGCTCCTAGTGCAGAATAACTATGTTTTATTAAAATGTTTGAGAGAAGTTTTCCAAAATCTATACCTTTTGGGGCCTTTTCTTTATCTATAAACTTAACTATTTCAAGAGCTGCTTTTGCAGCAATTAGTTTTCTTTGCCATGCTGGTTTATTGTACATTTCTTCAGCAGCGGAATCTAGATGTTTTATCACCCCTTCAACATCTATAAACCTTGTTATCGGTATTACTTTTTCACCATCGAGAAAAACATAGGTTGCCATTCCACATGCTGGATGTGCTGAGAATTCAAAAGTTGGTTTACCAGTTAAAACTTCAACAAATTTGCTTATTGCTCCAACAAAAGGAATAGTATACCAATCCTCTTTACTTATTGCTCCGTTTGTTTGCTCCTCAATCTTTTTTATCGCTCCGGGAATGGTTATTCTATACTTTTCCCTTTCTTTCCTAGGCATCCTACCAACAAGAGAAACTGGTTGAAAGTTAACACTTCTTACTATATCTATGTTGTTTAAAGCAAAATTTATTATATCACCTAGTTCTTCGCTATTCCAATTGTTTATTACTGTTGGAACAAGAACAATACCAAGCTTTGCATACCTCGCACTCTTAAGTATATAAGGAATCTCCCAATGATTTTTTGTATTTATTTCCTTTTTCACTCCATCAAAGCTAAGATATAGAACGTTTACTCCAGCTTCCTTTAGTTTTTTTGTATACTCCTTATCCATTAAGTTTATACCAGTCGTGTTAAGCTGAATATGTGTAAAACCAAGCTTTTTTGTTAACTGAATTATTTCAACAAGGTCTTTTCTAAGAGTTGGTTCTCCACCGGTATACTGAATCGCATTTGGAGCAACTGGTTTTAAGCTTCGAAGCATTCTTAGCATTTTTTCTATTTGCTCAATGCTGGGTTCATATATTGGTTCTCCCTCTTTTGCATAGAAGAAACAATACCAACAACTAAGATGGCAACGATTGGTAAGAACCATATTAACTAAAAGTGGATGAGACTTATGCAATCTACAAAGACCGCAATCAAAAGGACAATTAACACCAGAAAACTCTGGAAATTGTGGATTCTTAACACCAGGTCCATCAAAGGCGTAGCTTTTCATTTTTTTATAGAGCTCATAGTCTTCCCAGTACTTATCTATAAATTCCCCATGCTCCGGACATTTTTTTCTTATTTTTACTTCACCATTCTCCTCAAATATTTCTGCATCTATGATCCTTTTACAAACTGGGCAAACAGATTTTGTCCTCTCAAGTATTTGCATGCAAATTCTTAGCTTTTAAAAAATATATTATTTTTCCTTTTATCAACCCTACAAAGTTTTATTTTTAGGTGAAGGAGCAAGATTTAAAGTAATTTAAGGTTTTTAAGTATTTCAAGCTCTTTTTTATACCAAGGACCTATTCCAAGAGCAGTTATTGTTCCCTTTGGTACTTGAGTTAACCCAGCGTCTTCGATTAAGCTGCAAGGAATTTTTTTAAATTTAAAAGCAGCATAAAGTTTTTTTAATTCTTCCTCATTCCCTACTTTTACAACAATCTTTTTAGCACCAGAAGCAAGCCATTTTTGTGTTATTTCTTCGTTAATCTTTTGAGCTTCTAAAAAACTTTGGAGTGAAGCATGGGCTACTTGAGCAGCAAGTTTGCCTTTTCCAATTTTTAG
>JBNAVG010000011.1:12271-16396 GCA_049700355.1 Candidatus Micrarchaeales archaeon
AACATAAATAAAATTAAAAATATAAAAAAAGAAAAAAGAGCATAGTGGTAGAATGGAGTTTCCAAAACAGATTAGAACGTATTGCAAGTATTGTAAAAGATATACTTTGCATACTGTAAAGCTTTTTACAAAAAAACCAGAGAGGAGCTTGGCCATTGGTTATAGAAGGCACCAAAGAAAAATAAAGGGTTATGTTGGAAAAGTAAAAGGAAAAGTTTCTGTTAGAAAACAAGGGAAAAGGCAGGTTGTTATATTAGAATGTAGTGTATGCCATAAAAAAACTCAAAGGAGTGTTACTTCAAGAACAAAGAAAAAGCTTGAGATAAAGAAAAGTTGAATGATAAAATGGTAGAGAAAAGATTACCAGAAGAAGGTGAACTCGTTATTGCAGTTGTAAAAAAGATTTTTGATTATGGTGCAGTATGCGAGCTTTTAGAATACAACAATCTTCAAGTTTTGCTTCCAATTAGAGAAGTTGCAAGCGGTTGGGTAAAAAATATTCATGAATTTCTACATGAAGGCCAAAGGATTGTTTGCAAGGTTTATCATGTAAACGAGCAGATGAAATCTGTGGATGTAACTCTAAAAAGAGTAACAGAAATAGAAAAAAGAAAAAAGCTAGAAGAGTACAATGCTGAAAAAAGGGCTGAAAAATTCTTAGAAGCTATAGCTAAAAAGCTAGAAAAAGAAGAAGAATTGGAAAAAACGAAAGAGGAGATATTGAAAAACTACTCCTCTCTTTATGAGCTTTTCAACGATGCTTACAAAAAAACAAAAAAATTTGAAGAGCTAAAAATAGAAGAGGGGATAAAAAAAGAAATAGAGGAAAAAGCTTCGGAGGTAATAGAGGAAAAGAGATACGAGCTTGTTTTTAAGCTAAAGATGCAAACTTTTGATACAAAAGAAGGAATAGAGAAGCTAAACAAAGCCATAGAATTTTTGAAGAAGAAAAAATTTGAAGTTACTTATATATCTGCTCCTTTTTATCAAATTAGCATAGTAACCCATGAACCACAAAAGGTTGAGAAAGAGATTCCAAAAATAATAGAAAAGGTAAAGAAGGAAATAGATGTTGTTGAAATAGAAAAAATAAAAAAATAAAAAAATAAAAATAAACCGAAAGTGGGAAATTGAAAAGCATAAGGTTTTGCGAGAATTGTAAGCTCTATACTATGCAAGAAGTTTGCAGAATCTGTGGAGCAAAAACAAAAATTTGCAAACCACCAAAGTATAGAGAAAATGACCCTTACGCAGAGTATAGAAGAAAAGCATTGTATGGAGATTTATGATAAAGCTTTTTATATTTGATTGGGATGGAACTCTTTGGGAATCTCCAAAGATTTTTCACTACTTTTCTGAGTTTCAAAAAAAGTTTAGAAAACAAAAAAAGCTAAGCGAGAAAGAGAAAAAAGAGATATTAGAAAGATTAAAAAAACAAAAAATTTTTCTTCAGAGAAAAAGGAGCATTGAAAGCTTTATCTATTCTATTATAATGCTAATCTTTCATGAGCATCCAAAAAAAGGAAGCATAGAGCTAATAAATTTCTTAAAAGAAAGGGGAAAAAAAGTTGCAATATTTACTGATGCAAGAAAGGAAAGGGTTTTACTTGCTTTGAAAAAATACAACATAAAAGTTGATTATTTGGTAACTACCAGAGAGATAAAAAACTTTAAACCAAGCAATCTAGGTATTGAGCTTTTGCTTTTTGCTACAAACACAAAAAGAAAAGAAGCGGTAATGATTGGAGATTCAAAAGAGGATATGCTTGCAGCAAAAGCCTCTAGAATAAAAAGCATTGCAGTATGTGATGGATTTGGAAAAGAAGAAGAGTTAAAATTGTTAAGCGATTTTTCTTTTAAAAACCTTTATTCTTTTTATACTTGGCTAAAGAGAAAAAAATTTCTAAATTTATAAAAATAAACTTTTAAAGAGGATTCCGAATAAAGCTTACTCAGTTTCACGATAATAACCACTTCCAAAGTGGAATGCATTTAATTTTCAAATTATTAATTTTTATTTCATCTTCAAAATCCCAAGTAACCATTAACAAGTTTTTGCATTTTATTAACTCATTAGCCTTAAGCAACGCTTTGATTTCTCTTTTTTCTATCTCATCTTTTGAAGAAGCATAAGTAACTTGGATTAATTGTTTAACCTTTAAGCCTTCTTTGATTACAAAATCTACTTCATTCTCCCTTTCCTTGAAGTAATAAATTCTAATTAAAGGGTCAAAATTTATCTTTCTTAGTAATTCCAAAAATACAACATTTTCCATTCTTTTTCCTATATCTTCAGAAAGCGCTACAATGTTTGTAATTCCTAAGTCCGCTACATAGATTTTCTTCGGCCAGCTCAACCTTTCATGCACTTTTTGCGAAAACCTATCAACAAAAAATACGTTAAGAGTATCCTGAAGTTTTTCTACATATTCATAAAGTGTTCTATCAGTAAACGAAGCTTTTCCTTTTAAAAAGCCCTTTATTCTATTTATGCTCATTTCTTTTGAAAAATTTTGGAAAATAAACTTCAGCAAAAGCCTTCCAAGTTCAATGTTTTTTATTCTATGTCTTTCAACGAAATCCCTATAGAATATTTCATCAAAATAGCTTTTCCAAAGAAAATCTTTTTTCTCTTCATTTAAGACAACTTCTGGATACCCACCAATTAGTAAATAATCTTTTAATAGCTTTTGAACCCTTCCCATCCCTTCAAAAGTTCTTAAATTTTCATTTAAGCCTTTGGCTTTTAAGAATTCCCTAAAGCTAAACGGAAGCAAGAGGAAGGTTATATTTTTTCCCCTTAACAAAGAAGAAAATTCTTTTTTTAAAATTTTTGAGGATGAACCAGTAGCAAAAACCTCATAACCTCTGTTGAGCAAAGAGAGAAGCAAAAATTCCCAATCTTTCATTTCTTGTACTTCATCGATAAAGACTTTTTCAACACTTTTGTTAAAAATTGTAGAGTAAAGCTTTATAACTTCAAAAAACTCATTAGCCAAGATACCTTTAAAAGCTACATCCTGCAAGTCAACATATAGCTCATTATTTGCATGCATTCGAAAAAACCAAGTTTTGCCAGATTTTCTTGGTCCTACTATACAAAAAATTTTGTTTTTTACACTTTCAATTTTTAATTCTCTTTCTATTCCTTCTACTCTTTTTAACTTAAGAAAAAAATCTTCAACGAGTTTTTTCTCCATAATTATATTCTAAGGAAAGAAATATTTAAATTTTTTTCTATCCTTGGAGCATAATTTTGAAAAATATGAGCTACACGAATCCTTTAACAAGTAAACGGAAATCCATGCTTTAGCGATGTCACTTTTTCTACATTTGCTAAAGAAAAGAAAAGATTTATAATTTTTTCTTTTTAAATAATTTCATGGAGAGAGAGGAAGAAGTTTTTAGATGGTATATAGCAGTTTTTGTAGTATATGAACTACTAGCATTCATTGCAGGAGTTGCCTCAATACCATTACAACTCCAACAATTTGCAAACAATTTACTAGTGGGTGATTACTTAGTAATAGTAGTATTACTAATCTCCTTAGCACTAGGCTTTGAGGTTACAAGGGAAACAAGGAGAAGAGTTGTTGCATTAACAGATTCTCTAAAGTTCGGAATCTTTGCAGGAGTAATAAACGCATTGGTAGTAGTTGCAATCTCAGCTTTCCTAAACCCACAAACACAGCTTGCTTCATTGATAACACAAGAAATCCTTGCAATAGTAACATTCTCACTAATAGGTTCATTGGTTGGTAGTTTTATAGCTTTAGCATTAGAAAGCAGGGAAAGAGCAACAAGCAGAAGGAGATAATTTAATTTTTTATTTTCTTTCCTTTTTATTTTGTGCTTGCTATTTCTATTCCTATTGCTCTTTTTTAAACCCAAAATTCAAAATAAATAAATGCAAGAAATAATACTCAAGAACAATAAAATTTTTTCAAAAGGAAGAGAAATTAATGCTAATGAAGCTTTATTTTTAATGGAGCTTCAAAACGCAAAATGCGTTGAGCAAAAAGAAAAAATAAAAAAAGAAATAAGCATTTTTGAGCTTATAAAGAAGAAAAAGATTAACCTTCAAGAATATTTTTTCTATCGTGATGCAAGACTTCGTGGTTTTAA